>JBNLDE010000043.1:0-3593 GCA_050304175.1 Zhengella sp.
ACCACGGGCGACACTTCTTTCGACGGGAATTTCAAATTGGCTGAATCCGGTTCCACACCACTGCTGCGCATGTCGGGCATCACCAAACACTATGGCGGCGTACGCGCGCTGCAGAACGTGCATTTCGAGGCCGATCGCGGAACCATTCACGCGCTTCTCGGCGAGAACGGTGCCGGCAAGTCGACGCTCATCAAGGTGCTGTCGGGTGTCGTGCAGCCCGATGCCGGTACGATCGAAATCGACGGTCGTGCCGTTCATTTTACCAATCCGACCGAGGCGAACGATGCGGGCATCGCGTGCATCTTTCAGGAGCTTTCGCTGCTGCCGGACCTCACAGTGGCGGACAATATCGGCATTACCCGGCCGCCAAAGCGCTTCGGCCTGATCGATTATCGCGCTCAGCGCCGCCTTGCCGAGGAAGCTCTTGCGCGCGTCGGCGGCGAGGCCATCCACCCCTCCACCACCGTCCGCGAGCTGCCATTGTCGCGCCGCCAGATGGTGGAGATCGCCAAGGCGCTCGCGCGCAACCCCAAGATTCTCATTCTCGACGAGGCCACATCCGCCCTGACTGCCGCCGACGTCGAGAAGGTGTTCATCATGCTGAACAAGCTGCGCGATGAGGGCATGGCCATCATCTACATCTCGCACCGGATGAACGAGATCGCCGAACTGGCCGATGTTTGCACGGTCTACCGCAACGGGCAGAAGGTCGAGACCTTCAAGGCCGGAACCCGGTCCGACAACGCCATCGTCGAAATGATGATTGGCCGCGAATATGAAAGCGTCTTTCCGCCAAAAGCCGACAAGAAGCCTGACATGGAGCCGGTACTTAAAGTTCGCGACTTTTCGTGGCAGGGCGAGCTCAACGGAATCGATCTCGACATCCGGCCCGGCGAGATCGTCGGCCTGGGCGGGCTCGACGGACAAGGGCAGCGGCAATTGTTGCTTGGACTGTTCGGTACGCTCATCGGCGCTACGGGAACGGTCGAGATCGCCGGCAAGCCGGTCAGGCTGTCGAGCCCCAAGCACGCCAAATCCGACGAAATCGGCATGGCTCTGATCCCCGAGGATCGCAAGGGCGAAGGTCTGATGCTGCCGATGACCGTTCGCGAGAACCTGTCATTCGCCGCTGTCGAAAAGGTCAGCCGCGCAGGCATCGTTGATCTTCAGTCTGAGGAGAAGGCGATCGACGAGATGGTCGATCTCCTCAAGATCAAGTCCGACGGCATAGACGGTCCGGTTGCCTCGCTGTCCGGCGGCAATCAGCAAAAGGTGGTGATCGGCAAATGGCTGATGACAAAACCTCGCATCATTCTGCTCAACGATCCGACCCGCGGCATCGATGTCGGCACCAAGCAGGAGATCTATCAGCTTCTGCAGAACCTGGCCGCCGAAGGCGCCGCGATCCTGTTCTACTCCACAGACTATGATGAACTGATCGGCTGCTGCGACCGGGTTCTGGTTATGTATGGCGGCGCTGTGGTGCGCACCCTCGCTGGCAACGAACTCACCGAAACCAATCTCGTCTCGGCTGCCCTTAATCTGCCGGCCGGTACCGACGAGGCGACGTTGGCCGCGCATGCGAAGGAGGCGGCACAATGAGCGCGCCGGTCGAAGCAGCGGGTGCCGAAGGCGGCGGCGAGCGCGCGCGGTTCGCGGTGCGCCTGTCTGCCGCGCAGCGCGGCATCCTGATAGCAATAGCGATATTTACCGTAATGTTCGCGGTCTATGGCTGGAAGCAGCCCGTTGGCCTGACGGCCAATGTGATCAATACCGCATCCAACAAGGGTGCGTTGCTGGCACTGGTTGCCATGGCGCAGACGCTACCGGTGCTGACCGGCGGCCTCGATCTATCGGTCGGCGCTATCTTCGTTCTGGCGAATTGCCTGGCATCGAGCATCGTCGTCGGCGATCCCGTCTCGACCACGCTCGGCATCATTGCCGTTCTGTTTGTCGGCTTCCTGTGCGGCACCATCAACGGTGTCATCGTCGTCTACGGGAGGCTGCAACCGCTGATCGTCACCCTTGCTATGGGTGCGGTTTATTTCGGCATCGCGCTCGCCCTACGCCCGCAACCCGGCGGTTCCGTTAATTTCGAACTGGCCGACTTCATGACCCGTTCGACCTTCGCGATCCCGCATTCCGCGATCCTTCTGCTGCTTGTGGTCGTGTTCATCTGGATACCCTACCGCCGCTCGGTGCTTGGCCGGGCCGCATTTGCCATCGGCTCGGCCGAGCAGGCGGCCTACATGTCCGGCGTGCCCGTCGACCGGGCGAAGGTGCTCGCCTTTGCCCTCTCCGGCCTGCTGGCGGCAATTGGCGGACTGCTATTGACCGCAATCACCTATTCGGGCGCGGCGAAACTGTCGATCGCCAATGACTACACGCTGAATTCCATCGGTGCGGTCGTGATTGGAGGCACCTCGTTGTTCGGCGGCGTAGGCAGCGCGGTTGGCTCGATCTTCGGCGCCTTCGTCATGCGCACCGTGGGCGACCTCTTGATCGTCTTCGACATCAACCCGGTTCTTCAGCCGCTGTTCGTGGGCATCGTGCTTCTGGCCGCCGTCTGCATCGGTTCGCTGCGTGTGCTGCGCATCAAGAACAAACTCGATTTGTATCGGTAGGGCGGCGGCGATGGACACACTATTCAGGCAGTTCGACCGGGCGACAGTGATCGCCTTTGGCTGCATCGTCGTGCTTCTGCTGATCGGCGCGATCGCCGAGCCGGCTTTCCTGTCGCCGAAATATCTTTTGCAGCAGCTTCATGTGGCCTCGTTCCTCGGCGTTGTCGCAACCGGCGTGATGCTGGTCATCCTGCTCGGGCACATCGACCTCTCCATCCCCTGGACGATCGGCGTCGGCGGCATGATGGCGACCGGCGCGACCGGCATTCTGGGTCCGGAGTTGGGCGTGACCCTGGCCATCCCGTTCGGTATCTTTTGCGGCGCCTGCATCGGCTTCATCAACGGGCTTGGCGTTGCCTATCTGCGCGCGCCGGCGATGATTTTTACCCTCGGCATGAACGCAGTCGCCCAAGGCCTGATGGTCTATCACACCGGTGGTTTCGCGCCGCAGGACCGGGCAACCGAATTCATGCGCGAGCTCACCGTCGGTCACCTTGTCCCCGGCGTTCCCAATCCGCTGCTGATCTGGATCGTTCTGGGTGCGGCGACGATGTTCGTCCTCAATCGCACGACCCTGGGCCGGCAGATCTACGCCATCGGCAACCAGGAGCGCGCCGTGTTCCTCAGCGGTGTCGATACACGCCGGGTGATCCTGATCTGCTTCGTTTTTTCAGGCGCGTGCGCTGCGGCCACCGGCGTCCTGCTGGCCGGGTGGGCCAACCGCTCCTACCAGGCCATGGGCGACCCTTACCTCTTGCCGACCATTGCCGCGATCATTCTGGGCGGAACGAATGTGCTGGGCGGCCGCGGCAAATATGTAGGCACGGTCGCCGGGGTCATCCTGATCACCATCCTGCAGTCGATGCTCTCGGTCGTGCAACCGCAGCGCTATTTCGCCCAGCTCGGCCTCGACATGCCTGCCGACACCTTCCGGCAGGTGGTTTTCGGGCTCGTCATTATCGCGATGCT
>JBNLDE010000044.1:0-9392 GCA_050304175.1 Zhengella sp.
GCTATCATTGAGCGCCGCGCTGAACGCCGAGGTCGAGGAGACCAAGTTCGGCGTGTTCAGGATGTAGGACGGCATCCGCATTTGCCGGCGTCGGCGACGCGCGCCGGAAACCGGTCGGGAGGCTGATATGGAGAAAGTCACAAGCAGCGACGGCACGGAAATCGCATTCGAGCGGGCGGGCTCCGGCCCCTCCCTCGTGCTGATCCACGGCACCAGCGCCTCGTCGACCCGCTGGGGGAATATCCGGCCGCTGCTCGAGGAACATTTCACGGTCTTCGCCGTCGACCGCCGCGGGCGCGGCGGCAGCGGCGATGCTCCCGCGGGGACCGCCTATTCGCTCGAAGCCGAATTCGCGGATGTCGCGGCCGTCGTTGCGGCGGCGCCCGATCCGGTCCTGCTGTTCGGCCATTCCTATGGCGGGCTCGCCGCGCTCGGCGCCACGACCCTGACGGACCGGCTGGCCGGACTTGTCCTCTATGAAGCCCCGGTGTTGGAGGGGAACGCCCTGCCCGAAGACCTGCTCGGCCGCCTCGATACGGCCTCGACGCGCGACGACCGTGACGGCGTGATGAAGATCTTCTGCGAGGAAGTGGTGCAGATGCGGCCAAGCGACATCGCGGCGCTGCGATCCTCGCCGGCCTGGCCGGCGCGGCTCGCCGCCGCCCACACGATCCCGCGAGAACTGCGCGCAGCGGGAACGTTTTCTCTGGCTGCGGCAAAGCCGGAACGGATCGCCATTCCAACGCTGCTGCTGCATGGCGAAGACAGCCCGGAGTTCTTCAAGACGGCGATGGCCCGGCTCGCCGCCGCGGTGCCGCATGCGCAATCCGTCGCGCTGGAGGGCCAGCAGCATGTGGCGATGGACACCGCGCCGCAGATGCTGGCGGACGTCCTGCGCGCGTTCCGGGACGATGTGACGGGATAGCGACCGATGAAGGAGGAGCGCCTTTCTGTCATCGCCGCCGACATCACCACGCTCGATGTCGACGCCATCGTCAACGCGGCCAACAGCTCGCTGCTCGGCGGCGGCGGCGTCGACGGCGCGATCCACCGGGCGGCGGGGCCGGACTTGCTGGCCGAATGCCGGACACTGGACGGATGCGCCACGGGCGACGCGAAAATCACGAAGGGCTACCGGCTGCCGGCCCGCCACGTCATCCACGCAGTCGGCCCGGTCTGGCATGGCGGCGGCCGGGGCGAAGCGGAGCTGCTTTTGTCGTGCTACCGCACCAGCCTCATGCTCGCCCGCGACAACGGGCTGGAAAGCATCGCCTTTCCGGCGATTTCGACCGGCGTATACGGCTATCCGAAGCAGGAAGCGGCGCGGATCGCGATCGCCGCCGTGCGCGACTGGCTGGCGGAAAACGCGCTGCCTGAAAAGGTGATCTTCTGCTGCTTCGACGATGCGACGGCGGACATCTATCGCCGGATCATGGCGGGCGGCTGAGGCGCTGCCCCTCCCCGCCTTGGCGGGAAGGGGAAATTCTGTCGTGAACCGGCTCAGTTCGTGTCCGACGCGGTGACCTCGAAGGCGAAATCGAAGCGCGGAAGGTCCTCGCCCGGATGATCGGCCTCATAGGTGAGCTGCGGCAGGCGGAAATTGTTCGGCCGCCTCTCCTTGCCCTTGTAAATCGCCGGATAGAGCGTGATGTAGTGCATGCCCGGATCGCCGGAGGCATGCATGTTGATCACCACGTCGCCCTGGCTGTTGAAGCCGCAGGCGTAGCCGATATAGGCGTTGTCGTAGACGATGGCGTAGATGTTGGAGGTTTCGGTCCAGCCCACGCCCTTGAGATGGATCGTGAACGGCGTCCCGGCCGGCCCCTTCGACACGTCAAGCGGCATCGCCGACGGGGCAATCCAGAACGTCCCCTTCACATCGCCCTTCGGCCCGGCGACCCGCAGGCGGTGAATCCCGCCAAGATCGTCCGGCGTGGCCATCTTGTAGACCAGCTTGCCCGACGCGTCGGCTTTCGCCTCGGCGATGACGTGCTCGCTCTCTTCCCACCCCGACCCGCTGACGCGGTTGCCGGAGACCCGCGTCCAGTGGAGCGGATAGGTCTTGCCCGGCTCGAATCCGTCGGCCGAAATCGTGACCGGTTCGCCGACACGGGCGAAGGCGGGCTCGACGGCCAGATCGCCCGGCGGCGGCAGGCGGCGCACGGTCGTCTGGACCTGTTCGGGCGGCGGGGGCGGAACCACCGCCTCGCCGTCGGTGATGCGGAAGTTCAGCGCAAAGCGCGGCCGGTTCGGTTCGGGCGACTGCTGCATGTTGCGATACGGGAATGTGAAGTCGCCATGCAACACCTCGATCACGTGGTTGCCCGGCCGGCCGGTGGCCGGAATGGTGAAGTGGGCGGACCCGCCCTCCCTGACCGACGGCATCCAGCCGGTGTAGGCGTTGTCGTAGAGCAGAAGCCACGAATTTTGCAGTTGCTGGGACCCGATGCCCTTGACGTCGACCGTAATCGGCGTTCCCGGCGGGCCGCTTTCCGGCGAGATGTTCACTTCCATCTCGACGTAGAAACTGGCTTGAGTCAGGGTCCGGTCCGGCTCCTGGACGGTCACGTCATGGTAGAAACCGAAATCGTCCGGCGCGTCGAATTTGGTTTCGAACGCACCGTTCGCATCGGTCTTCACCTTGGCGATGACATAGCCGACCGGCGTGTATTCGCGGCCGTGATACTCCGTCTCCGTCACCTTCCATTCGGCGGTGACGGTGCGCCAGACGAGGTCGAGTTCCTTGTTGGGCGGCAGGCCCTCGCCATTGACGGTGACCGGCGTACCGACCGGGCCCTGATGGGGCGTCAAGGCGAGCTTGCCGACGAAGCCGCCCGTCGGCTTGGTCAGCGTCGCTTGCGGTCCCAATTGCGCAGCGGGGACGGCCCCCGCCGCACTTGCTTGCGAAACGGCGAATGCGAGCGCTGCGGCGGCGACAAGGCCGCCGAGCGCGATCCGAATGTTCATCATGACGCTACATCCTATTTCGTGAACGTGACGTCGCCGGGGATGACGGTCAGCTTCGACATCACGACATTGAACGGCGCCCATTCGTGGGTGGTGCCATCCATGTCGGTGGCGATCACCTTGTACTCGATCGTGCCGGTCGGAAATTCGGCCGGGACACGCCAGGACGTCGCCCAGAACTCATCCGTCGCCTTGCCGCGCGGATGCTTGCCGTAATGCATGTCGAAAGTTTCGCCGTTGGAGAGCTGCACGGCCAGGCTCTTCAGCCCTTCATTGTTGACCATCGCGCCTGTCTCGTCGAGGACGCGAATGCGCCAGACGACCGATTCCAGCCGCTTGTATTCGCTGGTCAGCACGCAGCTCGGCCCGGTCGCACCGTCCTGGGTGTGGCCACGGACCATGTCACCTTCGAAAAACAGATTTCTCGCCTGGGCTGTGCCAGCGAGCGAAATGGCGGCAACAGAAATCGCCACCGTCGAAATGATGGATCGAAGTTTCATTCTACCCTCCTCTTTCTCTCCGTTTCCCGTGATTGGGCTACGGTCTCCTATAATGGAAGTTCCCAAATCCGACCGCCTAATGCATTGACGGTTGTCACTGGTTCTTTGCGGCCAGAACACGCAGGTCTTCGAGCCATTTGTCGGGATCGGCATACAGATCCTTGTCGGTGGGGCGGACGAATTCCTTGGGCAGCGTGTGAGCGATGCCCTGGTGGCAGTCGATACAGGTCACATTGCCCGCTTTCAGCGCCTCCTCGTGATGGCGCGCCGCGCCGCCGAACTGGGCACTGGTGTCGGTCCAGACGTTCTGGTGGCAGTTGCGGCATTCGCCCGAGTCGCTCTCCTTCAGCAGACCCCAGACCCGGAGCGCCATTTCGAGGCGGTGAGCCTCGTATTTCTCAGGCGTGTTTATCTTGCCGGTCAGGTGATAGAACACGTCCTTTGTGGCGATGATCTTGTCCTTGATCTTGCTGAAGAATTCGCGCGGGACATGGCAGTCGACGCAGATGGCGCGAGTGCCGGTGCGGTTGACGAAATGGATGGTTTTCTGGAGATCGGCGTAGGAATGGTCGCGCATCTCGTGGCATGAAATGCAGAATTCCTCGGTGCTGGTGTATTCCATCACCGCATGAAACGTGCCCCAGCCGCCAATGCCGAGAACGATACCGACGACGAGCAGGACGGCGACAGGGATGCCGGTGCTTGGACGCTTGAGCCAGGTCCACAGCCGCGAAAACAAACCACGCTTGCCGCCATTGCCGTCGGTCTCGGTCATTTCTGCCTCCCAATTTGTCAGGCCGCGCTATTCTTGCCGCTGGCCGGCGCCGTTCAGTTCCTGTCCTTTTCGCCTTCTTCCCGGATGCGGTGCGCAACCGTCTTCTGAAACACACCGCCGAACAGCGTGCGGGTTTCCCATCTGAATTCGGCACCACCTGCCGCGTAGTCCTGGACCCGGTGATCCCACATGGCGAGCGCATAGGGCTCCACGCGCTCGAACAATTGCCTGTAGAAACCGCGCAGCGGGTGCGCGCGCGCCGGCCGATGATAGTCCACGAACACCGCGCGGCCTTCGGGTGCAACACGCCGAAGCAAGGCATCGACAATTGCGCGCTTCTTGTCTTCGGGCACTTCGTGCAGCAGAAAATAACAACTCACCACGTCATAGACGCGGCCGCCTTTCTCCGAGGCATCGGCAATACGCACATGCGCCTGCGCCATTCCATGCAGCTTGCGCCGGCACAGGGCGGCCTGCAGCGGCACGATATCGACGACATCTAGATGGCCGTGCGGGCCGACGCGCCGGGCGATCTCGGGAATGAGCTTGCCGTAGACATGGGCCGCCTGCAGCACGCTCTGGCCCTGCCCGATCTCCGACAACAAGCCATTGCGCAGCCGGCGATTGTTGCCAAACAGGATCGCGGCCACAACCGCTTCGCGATCGAGAAATCGGGCGTTGCGGCGGTCCATGTAGGCCCAGCGATAGGAATTTTCGATATAGGAGGGAACAAAACGCCCCAGCGGCGGCAAGGCGACCCGGTCCCCCGGTCCGGACCACCCGGCAGACATATCAACGGCAGCTTTTGCGATCTCGATGCGAGCCAATGCCGCGCCCCTCTATCGACGGCCATGTCACCTGCCGTTCCCATATATAAAATATGATATGTCAAATAGAGCATGGGGCCATGACGCATATCAACCGGGAATCTGAAAACCGGTCATTTGTGCGACATGACCGGCGCATTCCGGGCCGGATCGGCACCATGCGAGGCCCTTTTCCGCCGTCGGCGCAACGACACCGTTCCCTTCCCCCTTCCAATCGCTATAAGAAATGGGACAAACCATTCGACCGGGACAATCATGGCCATCCGCAAACTTCTTATCGCCAATCGCGGCGAGATCGCCTGCAGGATCATCAAGACAGCGCGCCGGATGGGCGTTGCCACCGTCGCCGTGTACTCCGACGCCGATCGACATGCGCTGCATGTGCGCATGGCCGACGAGGCGGTACCTATCGGCCCGGCACCGGCCGCCGAAAGCTACCTGGTCGCCGAGAAGATCATCGCGGCGGCAAAACAGACGGGGGCCGAGGCGATCCACCCCGGCTACGGCTTCCTGTCGGAAAATCCCTCCTTCGTCGAATCCGTCGAGGCAGCCGGGCTGATCTTCGTCGGACCTTCGGCTTCGGCCATTCGCGCCATGGGGCTGAAGGACGCCGCCAAGCGGGCGATGGAGAAAGCCGGCGTACCGGTGGTGCCCGGCTATCACGGCGAAGCCCAGGAGCTCGTCGTGCTCGCGGGCAAGGCCACGGAGATCGGCTATCCGGTGCTGATCAAGGCGTCGGCCGGCGGCGGCGGCAAGGGCATGCGCAAGGTCGATCACCCGGACCAGTTCAAGGACGCGCTGTCGGCGGCCCGGCGCGAGGCCAAGGCCGCCTTCGGCGACGAACGGGTGCTGGTCGAGAAATTCGTCACCAAGCCGCGGCACATCGAGGTGCAGGTGTTCGGCGACAGCCATGGCAATGCCGTGCACCTCTACGAACGCGACTGCTCGGCGCAGCGCCGCCACCAGAAGGTGATCGAGGAGGCGCCTGCCCCCGGGATGACGGCGGAAATGCGCACGGCGATGACGGAGGCCGCGGTCAAGGCCGCGAAGGCAATCGGCTATTCGGGCGCGGGCACCATCGAGTTTATCGTCGACGGCTCGCAGGGGCTCAGGCCCGACGGGTTCTGGTTCATGGAGATGAACACGCGGCTGCAGGTGGAGCACCCAGTAACCGAAGCGGTTACCGGCATCGACCTGGTGGAATGGCAGCTGCGGGTGGCGGCCGGCGAGCCATTGCCGCAGAGCCAGGACCAGATCAGGCTGGACGGCCATGCCTTCGAGGCGCGGATCTACGCAGAGGACCCGGCCAAGGGGTTCCTGCCTGCGATCGGCACGCTGTATCACCTGGAATTTCCCGAGACCGTGGGCGACGGTGCGCTTGTCAGGGTCGATACCGGCATCGAACAGGGAGACGCGATCTCGCCCTATTACGATCCGATGGTCGCCAAGCTGATCGTCAAGGGCGCGGACCGAGCCCAGGCGCTGGAGGGGTTGGCAACCGCTCTGGAAGCGACGCGGATTGCCGGTTCGACCGTCAATACCGGTTTCCTGGCCGCACTTGCCCGCGATGCCGGGTTCGCCGCGGGCGATCTCGACACCGGGCTGATCGAGCGCAATCAGGCGGCGCTCACCGCCGTTCCCGAGGCCACGGGACGCATGATCGCCGAAGCGGCGCTGGCAGCCTCCGGCGTCCGAAAGCGTGGTGGCGCCGACCCGTGGGACGCGCTTGGCGGCTACACCCATTTCAACCCGCTGGCGCGGCGGCTGGAACTGCTGCGCGGCGATACGGCAATTGCCGTAAGCGTGACGGCCCGGAGCGACGGCAAGGCCGGCATTTCCGTGGACGGCTCGGTGACCACCCTGCCCCTGAGCAGCGGGGCGTCCGCATCGGCGGTGCTCTGGCCAAGCCACGTCACGGTTTTCGACAGGGGCCACGCGATCGATTTTCGCCTGCATGACCCGTTCGCCGAAGCGCTGGACCATGGCGGCGCGGACCTGCTGACGGCGCCGATGCCGGGGCTGGTCAAGATCGCCCATGCCCGGGCGGGCGACGCCGTCATAAAGGGCCAGGCCCTGCTGGTGCTCGAGGCCATGAAGATGGAACACACCATTGCCGCGCCGCATGACGGCGTCATCGCCGAAATCGCGGCGGAGGGCGCGCAGGTCGGCGACGGCGCGGTGCTGGTGCGGTTCGAGGAAGCGGCCGAAGGCTGACCGACCGGCCACAAATGAAAAACCGCGCCGGCCTTATACCGGCCGGTCGCGGTTTCTGTTCAAGCAATCGCGGATGCAGCCTGGCTGCCCGGTGTCGCCTGCCCCGTCTGATTTAGTGCATCGTCATCCATTCGCGGGCTTCGCGCAGCGCCTTGGCGAGTTCGCCCTTGCTCAGCTGACCGGCCATTTCGGCGCGCAGCGCGGCGGCGCGGGCGGACCCCTTGATCGCGGCGATGTTGAACCACTTGTGTGCGGCGACCAGATCCATGTCGCAATCGCGGCCGGTCGCATACATCATGCCCAGTTCGAAAAGGATATCGGCCTGGGTGTTTGCGTCCATCGCGCCGGAGCCCAGATCGTGAATGTCAAAACGTGCCATTTTTCTCGTCCCCTGTGATCTGCTGGCTGCCCGTTTTGCTGTCCCGTTCAGGCCGCCGTCTGATGCTTCGAGGATGTCAGGCAGCCTTGAATCCGTCGTTAAATCACGTGCTTAATTTGAGACAAACAAAGTTCAAACAAGTGGTAAACGGCGGAAATCGTTAAGCATTCAAAGCCGCGCGATTCCGGGCTTGTTGGAAAAATGCATTTAAAATGATGGCGTGCCCGCGAAAGGTTTTGTTGACCACGGCGCGGGAAGGATTTCGAAATTTATCCGCCCGCGCCAACCGAATCCGGTTGCCGAAACGGCGCTGCGCGCGCAGAATTTCCGGCAAGCGAGGATTGAAATCGGAATTGCTTTTACGTTTACGTTAGCGTAAGAGATATTCATTCGAAACACGGGAGGATGAGATGTTTCGCACGATTACCGCAGCCGCATTTGCCCTGACTGTCCTTGGCGGCACCGCCTATGCCGATCCGATCGAGGGCATGTGGAAACGCCCCGCATCCGAGGGCGGAACGCTGGAGCGCATCACCAAATGCGGCAGCAGATATTGCGTGAAGGTGGCCAGCGGCAGCAATGCCGGCAAGTCGGCCGGGTGGATGAAGCCCGCCGGCGGCAACACCTACAAGGGCGAAATCACCGACATCGATGCCGGCAAGACCTATTCCGGCAAGGGCAAGGTCAACGGCAATTCGCTGATCATGTCGGGTTGCGTGCTGATGGTGCTCTGCAAGTCCGAGACCTGGACGCGGCAGTAAGCGCGGATCAACGATTTCTAGAAAAGCCGCGGCGGAGCCTCTCCGCCGCGGTTTTCGTTTGCGGCCTAGCGGGCGCGCTGGCCGAACAGCACCGCCAGGGCTTCCTTGTCCCTGGCAACGTCGGCGATCCGCTTGCGGTGTTCCTCGCCGACCCTGATGCCCTTTTCCACAGCGGGCCGCGCCATCATGGTCTCGAACCAGCGCTTGAGGTGGGGAAAATCATCGAGATCCTGGCCCTGGCGCTTGTAGGGCTTGATCCAGCCGATGCAGGCCATGTCGGCAATCGAATAGTCGCCGGCGAGGAACTCGCGTTCGGCCAAACGCGTGTTCATCACGCCATAGAGGCGGTTGCACTCGTTGGTGTAGCGGTCGATGGCGTAGGGAAGCTGTTCCGGCGCGTAACCCCTGAAATGATGAGCCTGACCGGCCATCGGCCCCAGCCCGCCGACCTGCCAGAACAGCCATTCCTCGACCGCGACCCGGGCGCGCTCGTCGGCTGGATAGAACCGGCCGAACTTGCGGCCGAGATATTGCAGGATGGCGCCGGATTCGAACACGGAGATCGGTTTTCCGCCCGGACCGTCGGGATCGACGATCGCCGGCATGCGGTTGTTGGGCGCGATTTCGAGAAACGCGGGCTCGAACTGTTCGCCGCGCGAGATGTTGACGTACTTGATTTCGTAGGGCGCGCCGAGCTCTTCCAGCATGATGGTGATCTTCCAGCCATTGGGTGTGGGCCAGTAATAGAGCTCGATCGGTGCGTTTGGTCCCATTGCGATGCGCCTCCTAGTCGGAAAGCGCGAGATAAAGCACAGGGGCACGCCCGCGCCAACGGATACGGCCGCCGGGCCGCTTAAAAAATGTTGAATCTCCGACAGGACCAAACCGCACAAGCGGCTGTTTCCGCAAATCGGACGCATCCCGACACAGCTTTCGGACTTCGCGCGGCAGGAGTAGGATGACGCCGTT
>JBNLDE010000045.1:0-8791 GCA_050304175.1 Zhengella sp.
CGAAAAAGCCCCGCTGAACGCAGGGCTTGAACGTTTTGAACCTGTGCCGGAGCGCTATCAGTTGCCCGGGGTCCAGGCCTCGTAGTCGCCGGTTACATCCGGACGCTTTTCCGGGGTCAGGATCGAACCGTGCGGACGGTAGGCTTCCGGAGTGCCCGTGCCGTTGACACGATGCGGCTTCTGCCAGTGTCTCGCGTGATATGTCTCTTCGGTCGGCGGCGTATCGACCCGGTGATGCATCCAGCCATGCCAGCCCGGCGGGATAGTGGACGCCTCGGCGACGCCGTTGTAGGTCACCCAGCGCTTTTTGCCGCCGCGTTCCTTGTAGTACTTGTTGCCGAATTCATCTTCCCCGACAAACTCTCCCTTGCGCCAGGTAAAGAAGCGGGTGCCCATGGTCTGGCCGTTCCACCAGGTGAAGAGTTCAAGCAGCAGAGTTTTCATGGCCCTCAAAAGGTCCTTTGATCGCAAGTCAATTCGCTCGGGACGGCCAGATATCCATGGCCGCCGTATTTTGGCGGACTATGGCGGCAAGAACCGCGTCTGTCCAGACGCCATGCATACAAAATAGTCGGTAATTTCCCGATTTGGCCGTCATGCCGCAGCGCACGCGGCGAGGCCACCCTACCCTACGCCATGCCCGACATCTTTCGGCTAAGCGTCAGTGAAACTTGTTGCCGACTACCGGCGCAAACTTGGCTTCACGAATATGCTTGGCGGCCGCCGACTGTGTGTTCTTCAACTTGCCCTTCTTCGCCCCTGCCGATTGTTTGCGAACGTCCGCGAAATCGGACCCAGACGCCGGTTTCTTGTCGAAGGCCTCTTCCACGGCGCTTTCCACCGCGGCCCGCTTTTGAACGGCAATCCGGTGATGCAGGCGTGCACCGGCCTGGGACTGCATTTTCTCCGCCTGTTCGTCCATGGTCTTCTGGATGCCGTAAATATTGTAAAAGCCGGATTGCTCCAGGATCATCGGACGGTCGTCACTCGCAAGCCATTTCAGCCGCTTGTAGAGCGTTGACGGGGAGACCGGCTTGACAAGCACATGATGGGCGCCGGCACGCAGGGCCTTGTCCACCAGCGGCCGTGTGCCATGGGCCGTGATGAAGAGAATCGGCACGTAACAAAGAGGCTCCATGTGCCGGTGCCGCACCAGCCGCAAAAACTGATAGCCGGACGTCGGAGCCATGCGCCAGTCAGTAAGAATCACATTTGGCGGTTCCGCAAGGCTCGACTCAAGGGCATCGTCCGCCGAATCAAATACCCGGACGCGCGCAACCTTGAAACTCAGGAGAATCGATCGGAGAATCGTTTGCATCGGCTTGCTGTCTTCCACGACAACGGCGTCGATGTCCTCCATGGCGAGCCCGAAGGCGGCATGATGCTTCATTGAGTGCGGGCCCCTTTTCCCTGTTCCGGCCGCACTAAACCAGCTCCGGCTTAAACCCGGTTGAAATCGACAGGTGCCATTTTCTTCAAATTTTCATAAAAAGAGGTTCAAAGTCATCCACAGGATTGATCGGAAAACCCCGCTTCACTCCTTTGGCTGGAAAGCAAGCGTAAAATTCCACGGAGTTGCGCTCTCCCCACTCCCCTCCCCAATATCCACATCGGCACACAATATTTTGCGCCCGCCCACAATTCAGGCACTAGCTCTTGTCGCTCGACCCTTGACCTTAAGAAATCATTTACATTAGTTTCTCTATCATTGCGATGTGCGTAACCGGCAGCCCTATCGGGCAAACCGGTCATCCAAAACCAGCAGTAAAAGCGTAGCGCTCCGGGTCTTTTCTCACAAAGCCGGGAGAAGGGTATTTGTGTGCCGGCGTCAGCCGCGTATTTCGTGACAAACCTGTTGATGAGCACTATATATAGTGGATCAACAAAAAAGATGCGCTACATACAGGAATGCGCCTGTGGTGAGCAGGGGGCATCCGGCACCGGAGGCGGACAGCGACGCCAGGACCGGATGAGATGCGGGTTTTAAGACCGGTTCGGTTGAACCGGCCGGGGACAATCAAGGGGATTTGAGAATGCGGATCGAGCGGCGCTACACCAAGGAAGGCAAATCGCCTTACGCCGGCATTGAGTTTCGGACAGCAACCAGCGAAATCCGTAATCCGAACGGATCGGTTGTGTTCCGGCTGGAGAACATTCAGGTTCCGGCCCAGTTCTCTCAGGTCGCTGCCGACATTCTGGCCCAGAAGTATTTCCGCAAGGCCGGCGTCCCGGCCCGGCTGAAGCCGGTGGAAGAAAACACGGTCCCCTCCTGGCTGTGGCGCCACCAAGCCGACGAGACCGCACTTGAGGACCTTGCCGAAGACGAGCGCTACACATCCGAGATCGACGGCCGCCAGGTCTTCGACCGCCTCGCCGGCACCTGGACCTATTGGGGCTGGAAAGGCGGCTATTTCGACCAGGAATCGGATGCCCAGGCCTTTTATGACGAATTGCGCTACATGCTGGCGACTCAGAAAGTCGCGCCGAACTCGCCGCAATGGTTCAACACCGGCCTGCACTGGGCCTATGGCATCGACGGCCCGAGCCAGGGCCACTTCTATGTCGATTTCCAGACCGGCAAGCTGACCAAGTCCAAAACCGCTTACGAGCATCCGCAGCCCCATGCCTGCTTCATCCAGTCCGTCGGCGACGATCTGGTGAATGAAGGCGGCATCATGGACCTGTGGGTCCGCGAGGCGCGTCTCTTCAAATACGGCTCCGGCACGGGGTCCAACTTCTCCCATGTGCGCGCCGAGGGCGAAAAGCTGTCCGGCGGCGGTAAATCCTCCGGCCTGATGAGCTTCCTGAAGATCGGCGACCGGGCGGCCGGTGCGATCAAGTCCGGCGGCACCACCCGCCGCGCGGCCAAGATGGTCGTGGTCGATGTCGATCATCCGGACATCGCGGAATACATCAACTGGAAGGTCCGCGAAGAACAGAAGGTTGCCGCGCTCGTTACCGGCTCCAAGATCTGCCAGAAGCACCTTTCCGCAATCATGCGCGCCTGCGTCAACTGCGAGGCGGACAACGGCGACTGCTTCGACCCGGCCAAGAACCCGGCCCTGAAGCGCGAGATCCGCGCCGCGAAAAAGATGATGGTTCCGGAGAACTACATCCAGCGCGTCATCCAGTTCGCCAAACAGGGTTTCAACAAGATCGAATTCCCGATCTACAACACGGACTGGGATTCTGAAGCCTATCTGACCGTTGCCGGCCAGAACTCCAACAACTCCGTGCGCGTCACCGATGGCTTCCTCAATTCAGTTGTCGAAGACAGTGAATGGGATCTGACCGCCCGCAAAACCGGCGGCGTTCTGAAAACCGTCAAGGCGAAGGAACTTTGGGAGCAGATCGGCTACGCCGCATGGGCGTCCGCTGACCCGGGTCTGCAGTATCACACCACCATCAACGACTGGCACACCTGCCTGGCCGATGGCGAAATCCGCGCGTCCAACCCGTGCTCGGAATACATGTTCCTGGACGACACGGCCTGTAACCTGGCGTCCCTGAACCTGATGCAGTTCCGGAACAAGGACAGTTCCTTCGACATCGACAATTACGAACATGCCGTTCGTCTGTGGACCATCGTTCTGGAAATCTCGGTGCTGATGGCGCAGTTCCCGTCGAAGGAAATCGCGGAACTGTCCTACAAGTTCCGCACGCTCGGCCTCGGCTACGCCAATATCGGCGGCCTGCTGATGACCTCGGGCATTCCCTACGATTCGCCCGAAGGCCGGGCGATATGCGGCGCCATCACGGCGGTCATGACCGGCGTGGCCTATGCCACCTCGGCGGAGATGGCCGGCGAGCTTGGCCCCTTCCCGCGCTACGAGGAGAATTCGGCCGACATGCTCCGGGTGATCCGCAACCATGCCCGCGCCGCGCATGGCTATGGCGACGGATACGAGGGGCTCAGCATCGCGCCGGTGCCGCTCGACATCAAATCCTGCCCGGACGGCAACCTGGTGGACCGGGCCAAGGCGGCCTGGGACCGCGCCTACGAGCTCGGCGAGAAGCACGGCTACCGCAATGCCCAATCGACGGTGATCGCGCCGACCGGGACGATCGGCCTGGTGATGGACTGCGACACGACGGGCATCGAGCCGGACTTTGCGCTGGTGAAGTTCAAGAAGCTCGCCGGCGGCGGCTATTTCAAGATCATCAACCGCGCGGTTCCGGAAGCCCTGCGCACGCTCGGCTACACCAACGACCAGATCGCCGAGATCGAGGCCTATGCCGTCGGCCACGGGTCGCTGGCCGGTGCACCGGGCATCAACAATGAGAGCCTGAAGGCCAAGGGCTTCACCGACGAGAAGATCGCCGAGCTCGAAGGCGGCCTGAAGGCGGCGTTCGACATCAAGTTCGCCTTCAACAGGTTCTCGCTCGGCGAGGACTTCTGCAGGGAAACGCTCGGCTTCACCGACGAGCAGCTTTCCGACATGTCGTTCGACATGCTGGCGGCGCTCGGCTTCTCGAAGACCGATATCGAGGCCGCGAACGTGCATGTCTGCGGCGCCATGACCCTGGAAGGCGCTCCGCACCTGAAGAAAGAGCATTACCCGGTGTTCGACTGCGCCAATCCGTGCGGCCGCATCGGCAAGCGCTTCCTGTCGGTGGAGAGCCACATCCGCATGATGGCGGCGGCGCAGCCGTTCATCTCCGGTGCGATCTCCAAGACGATCAACATGCCGAACGACGCCACGGTGGCCGACTGCAACAATGCCTACATGCTGTCGTGGAAGCTGGCGCTGAAGGCCAACGCGCTCTACCGCGACGGCTCCAAGCTGTCGCAGCCGCTCAATGCCCAGCTTCTCGCCGACGAGGACGAGGATGAGGACGAGGTGATCGAGGAACTGGTGGCGGCCACCGCCCCGGCCCAGGCCGCCGCGGCAGCGGAGAAGATCGTCGAACGCATCGTCGAGCGCGTCGTGCGCGAGCGCGAGAAGATGCCGGACCGTCGCAAGGGCTACACCCAGAAGGCGGTCGTCGGCGGCCACAAGGTCTATCTGCGCACCGGCGAATTCGACGACGGGCGCATCGGCGAGATCTTCATCGACATGCACAAGGAGGGCGCTGCCTTCCGCGCGATGATGAACAATTTCGCCATCGCCATCTCGCTCGGCCTGCAATACGGCGTGCCGCTCGACGAATATGTCGAGGCCTTCACCTTCACCAAGTTCGAGCCGGCCGGCATGGTCCAGGGCAACGACGCGATCAAGAACGCCACGTCGATCCTCGACTACGTGTTCCGCGAACTGGCGATCTCCTATCTCGGCCGCCACGACCTCGCCCATGTCGACACGTCGGACTTCTCCAACACCGCGCTTGGCAAGGGCATTTCGGAAGGCAAGGCGCAGCCGGTCTCCAAGGGCCTGACGCGCGGCGCCTCGCTGAAGGTGGTCACCGGCACCGAAACCCCCAAGGGATCGGCCGGCGGCAATCCGGGCCCGGCCCCGCTTAAAGCGCCGACCGCCACCGCGCCGGTGCGCGCGATGTCCTCCGGCGCGGCCGTCGCCACCAACGTGCTCGAGCTGCGCGAGGAGGTCACCGCCTTCAAGCGCGACTACGAGGAGCGGGCCAAGGAGTTCACCGCCGAGGTCGAGATCGAGGAAACGCTGTTCTCCGACGAGGCCGCGACAGAAGCCGCCGACATCAAGGCGGAGGCGAAAAAGGTCGAGGCCGACCGCCGCGCCAAGGCGGTCATGCAGGGCTATACCGGCGACATGTGCTCGGAATGCTCCAACTACACCATGGTGCGCAACGGCACCTGCCTGAAATGCGACACCTGCGGGAGCACAAGCGGGTGTAGCTGAGGAATCACGTCGCCCTGCTTGGCTAAATCCGCCGGCCGGTTCCGTAAATAGGCGCCGGCCTCATGGCTGGGAAATAAATAATGAGTATTTCAAACAGCAGAGATTTTATTAGAGAAATTAAGCTCCATCCGGAACGCTTTTATATTATACATTATTCATGCCGAAGCCTATACGATGATATTGTCAAAGTGGATGGCGGCCAGTATGCCGAGAACGCGGGAGACCGGAGCCGGGATGCCCATTTCGAGCGAGCCGGATTCAAGACATTGCGGTTCTGGAATGACGCCGTAATCGGCAATATCGATGGCGTTTGCAAGGCGATCCTGGAAGCAGCGGGACGGCCACACTAGCTCCTCTCTTGCAATTTCTAGCACTTAGCTTCGCTAAGATGCTGAAATTGCTTTCTCCCCCGCAAGGGGGGAGATAACCCTCCCCTGGTTACTTTTCCGTGCCTTCTTGCGCACACCGCCCTCCCCGCCCTATGTCCCGTCGTGACGACAAACGGGACCACACGCCATGCAGATCGACATCGTTTCCGACGTTTCCTGCCCGTGGTGCGCGCTGGGCGTGAACGCGCTGGAACGCGCGCTGGAGCGCACGGGCGTGCCCGAGGACCTGGAAATCCGCTTCCAGCCGTTCCAGCTCAATCCGGACATGCCGGCGCAAGGCATGGCGCTCGACACCTATCTGACGCAGAAGGTCGGCATCCCAGCCGCCCAGCTCGAAGCCGCCAGCGCGATGCTGCGCGAGCGCGGCGAGACCGTCGGCTTCTCGTTCGGGCCGCGCGAGCACATCTGGAACACGTTCGACGCCCACCGGTTGATCGCGCTTGCCGGCGCGGAAGGCCCGAAAGGCGCGCAGCGGAAGCTCAAGCTCGCGCTGCTGCGCACCTATCACGGCGAGGGCCGCAACCCGTCCGATCCCGACATCCTGGTCGCCCTGGCGGCGGAAGCCGGGCTCGATCCGGCGCGCGCCCGGCAGGTGCTGGAGAGCGAAGCCTGTGCCGACGAAGTCCGCGAAGCCGAGGCCAAGTGGCGGGCGATGGGCGTATCCGGCGTGCCGACCATGGTCATCGACGGCCGCCGCGCGCTGACCGGCGCGCAGCCGGTCGAGGTGCTGGAAAGGCTGCTCAGCGAGGGCGCGTGATCCCCCCATGCCCCTTGCGGCCCGGCTGCCCTCTGCGGCGATAGTGCATTTTGAAAACCGGCGTAGCCTGCGCTAGATTGACCGTCTCGCCTTGGTGAAACGACGTCCAGCGACAGGGAGAACCGGTATGCAAGACAAGAGCACATGGGCCGTCGGCGGTGGCCTTCTGTTGGGTCTCGGCGTCGGACTGTTTCTCCTGCAGACGTCCGCCGTGGCGTTCGTGGGCAGCCTGCTGGGCGGCCTCGGCATCGGCCTGATGGCGGCCGCCTTCATCTCCAGAAGCTGACTTGCTTGCGCCCGCCCTTGTTTCCCCCCTTGCGGGGGAGATAATCACCCCATCTTGTTCTCGCGCCAGACGATGAAGACGCCCGAGGCGATGATGATGGCCGCGCCGGCCCAGGTCATCAGGTCGGGGATCTCGTTCCAGATCAGCCAGCCTATCAGCGTCGCCCAGATCAGCGCGGTATAGTCGAACGGCGCGACCACGGCCGCCGGGGCGAAACGGAAGGCCTGCGTCATCATGGTGATGCCGGCGGTACCGAACAGCGCGATACCGGCGAACAGCCACCAGTCCTCCAGGCGTAGCGGCGTCCAGACGAAGGGCATGACAGGCGAGCTGAGCAGCGCGCCGGCCCCGGTCATGTAGAGCATCAGCGTCCAGACCGACTCGCGCGGATCGACCCAGCGCGCGGCGATCATCAGCACCGCATAGAAGAAAGCCGTCGCCACCGGATAGAGCGACGCCGCCTGGAATGCCGCGCTGCCCGGCCGCACGATAACCAGCACGCCGGCAAAGCCGACTAGCACCGCCGACCAGCGCCGCCAGCCGACATGCTCCTTCAGGACCAGCGCCGACAGCGCGGTGATGAAGACCGGCGCAGCGAAGATCAGCGCCGTGGCCTCCGCCAGGCCGAGCTTGCTCAGGCCAGTGAAGAACAGCGTCGCCGCCACGAGCAGGACCGCACCACGCGCAAGATGGATGGCGGGCTTGTGCGAGCGCAGCGCCGCCGCACCGCCCATCCGCCACGCGATCAGGACGGCGATGGGCAGGGCGACAAGGTAGCGGATGAACAGGATCTGGATCGGCAGGTAGCCGGCGGTCAGCGCCTTGCCGATGGCATCGCTGACGGTCAGGCAGGCGACGCCGGCGGCCATCAGCGCGATGCCGGTCCCGGCCTGCTGCGCCCGCGCCTGTCCTTGTGCCTTCTGCATCGCTGTTCCTCGTGTCCTGCCCGTCCCCTGTTGCCCGGGCCGGCTCCCCGTCCGCACTAAATTCTTTTTGCAATTTTATCCACACCCCCAACTCGCCCCCTTATGCTTGTCGGCAGTTCCTTCCGCGGGATCGCTTCGTCGCGACGGCGGGATTGCGGGGAGGAACCGGTGCCTCCGTTGCGGTCTCGTGAGCCGTGGCCGGGGAGGCCGCGTTCAAGGGTTCCCCTGCGGGCATTACGACCCGTGCGTGCCGGACGGTTGCACTTTAAAGGGGAGCAGGGGAGACGGGGAAAACCTTGGCTGGCCCCCGACGCGCGAGGTTCGCAAGAGCCTTGCAGATCCAGCTTCCTGGAAGCGGAACGGACGCGGACAGAAATCGCCGGGCGGCGATCCCCGGATCGCATATAGTTTGTTAGACGAGCGTGACGTGGATCGCCGTCTTCCCTACTCCCTTACGCGATCGGGGGAGCGAACTTTGAAAATGGCCAGACGGGGCAAAACCCGGGCGTGGCGACGATACCGAGCACCCTCCCTTCTCCCCTCTGTGAGAAGGTGGATTGGCGCGTCAGCACCAAGACGGATGAGGGTATCGAAGGTGGTTCTTCCCGCTCGTCCGGCCT
>JBNLDE010000046.1:0-51927 GCA_050304175.1 Zhengella sp.
CGGCCCATTCCTTCTGGGCGGCGTAGGCGGCGTCGATTGCCCGCTTCGTCTCTTCCGCGCCCATGTCGGGCAGACGGGCAATGATCGCGCCGGTCGACGGATTGTCGACCTCGAACACCGCGCCGCTTGCAACGGCATCGACCCAATCGCCGCCGATGCGCCCCGACGGACGCAGCAGGCCGGGATCGCTGAGACGAGAGAGAAGTGAGCTTTCGATAGCCGCCGTCATGCCCGCGCCTCCCGGATGGATGCCTCGAGAATATCGAGCGCTTCGGAGAAGACTTCGTCCTGGATGGTGATCGGCGACAGGAAGCGGATCACGTTGGCGTGGATGCCGCAGGTCAGCAGGATCATTCCCTTCGACAGCGCGATCTCGCGGACGCGATTGGCGAAGCCCGGATTGGGTTCGCCGGACGCTGCATCCTTGAACTCGACCGCGTTCATGAAGCCCGGGCCGCGAATGTCGCTGATTTCGGGCACGTCGCCGCGCATGCCTTCCAGCCTTTGCTTCAGCCGCGCGCCGAGCCGGTTGGCGCGATCGCAAAGCTGTTCCTCCTCGATCACGTCGAGCACGGCATGAGCGGCCGCGATACCGAGCGGATTACCGCCATAGGTGCCGCCAAGGCCACCCGGCGACGGCGCGTCCATGACACCCGCCTTGCCGGTGACGGCGGCGAGCGGAAATCCGCCGGCGAGGCTTTTGGCCATCGTTACGAGGTCGGGCTCGATGCCGTATTGCTCAATGGCGAGCATGGTGCCGGTGCGCGCGAAACCCGTCTGCACCTCGTCGACGATCAGCAGGATACCGTGCTTGTCGCAAACTTCGCGAAGCCGCTGCATGAAGCCCTTCGGCGTGACGTAGAAACCGCCCTCGCCCTGAACCGGTTCGATCACGATGGCGGCGACACGCGCCGGATCGACATCGGCCTTGAACAGGCGCTCAAGCGCGGCGATGGATTCGTCCTCGCTGACGCCGTGCAGCTCGACGGGGAACGGCGCGTGGTAGACGTCGCCCGGCATGGCGCCGAAGCCAGCCTTGTACGGGAACACCTTGCCGGTCATTGCCATGCCCATGAAGGTACGGCCGTGGAACCCCCCGGAAAAGGCGACGATGGCGTTGCGGCCGGTCGATGCGCGCGCAATCTTCACCGCGTTCTCCAGCGCCTCGGCGCCGGTGGTGACGAAGATGGTCTTCTTCTCGCTCGGACCCGGTATGATTTTGTTCAGCCGCTCGGCCAGCGCCACATAGTTCTCGTAGGGCACGACCTGGTGGCAGGTGTGCGTGAAGCGGTCGAGTTGGTCGTGCACGGCCTTCATCACCTTCGGATGGCGATGGCCGGTGTTCAGAACCGCGATGCCGGAGGCGAAGTCGATATAGCGGCGGCCCTCGACGTCCCAGATCTCGGCGTTCTCCGCCCGATCGGCGAAAATCTGCGTCTGGACACCCACCCCGCGGGCGATCGCGCCTTTGCGGCGTTCTTCCACTGTCTTGTTCAGCATGCGTAACTCCCCGGGCCCTGCGGAACCCGCTTTGTGAAATCGGTGAAAGGGCGAGCCATCGTCATCGGTCGAGGCATTCGACCTCGATGAAGGCGCACCCGAAATCATTGGCATTGATGACATCGTGCTCCACACCGGTCTCCCGGAAATAGGGCACTCCGTCATGAAGATCGGCGAGGCGTTTCGTGCCACCCGGTTCGTGCAGCTCAAGCGCTCCGTCGAAAAGCGGCACTACCACGTAATCATGCTCATGGCGATGCCAGCCGGTATTGTCGCCGCGTGCGGCGAAGCGCCAATCGGTCACGCGCGGGCGGGCATTCTCGATGAGAACGGTCCCGCGCGCTATGCCCGGTTTTACGTCGCCGCACATGACGGGTTCAGGGCTTCGAGACGCCGCGCCATGCGAGCGGCAGGATTACCGCCAGTAAGACGAGCTTCAGAGCTTCCGCCGGGAGGAACGGGTAGAGACCGAACTCGAGCACCGGCTTGTCCCAGCCGATCAGCGTGCCGAGCCAGCCAAGTCCAAGGGCATAGACCGCGACGAGACCGGCAAGCGCCGCGAACGCCGCGGGGACGAGACGCCGGTCGAAGCCGCGTTCCGCGAACCATCCGGTCACGAAGGCCGCGACGACAAAGCCCGCGAGGTAGCCACCCGTGGCGCCCATCATGTAGGCAAGGCCGATGCCCTTTTCCGGCGTACCGGCGAAGACCGGGAGGCCGAGTGCGCCTTCCGCGAGATAAAGCAGCACGGTTGCAGCACCGAGGCGAGCGCCGAGCGCGAAGCCGAGGAACAGAACCACGAAGGTCTGCATGGTCATCGGTACGGGAAAGAACGGGATCTGCACCTTGGCGGAGGCCCAGAGAAGCGCCGTTCCGGCGACTGCGAGCAGGACCGGCTGAAGCGCGTTGCGCCTACCGCCGAGAACGGCGTTCAGAAGTGTCGGGGGCGTGGTTGCAAGTGTGGTCATTGTGACGTGTCCTTTCGCGATCAGGAAAGAGCTTCGCGGATAGCGGTCATGGCCTTCGCGCGGTCATGGCGTGCGGCAAGCGCCGCATCCATGTCGACCTTCACGAAGCGGGTCGGCGTATGCGGCTGCAACTGGCCGATCAGGTCCATGTCAGCGGAAATCACCGTGCCGATCATGAAGTAGCCGCCGCCCGATACCGCGTCGCGATGCAGCACGATCGGCTCCGTGCCGCTCGGCACCTGCACAGAGCCGTATGGGTAACAGGCGTCGGTGATGTTGGACGGATCGGCGCCGGCGCCGAACGGCTGCTCGCGCTCGACGAATTCGAGTTTGCGTCCGCCCTGGAACCGGTAACCCATGCGATCCGCCTCGTTCGCCACCTTCCAGGTGTCGTCGAAGAAGTCTTTCTGCGCCTGTTCGGTGATGCGGTGCCAGTAGAGGCCTGGCAAGACGCGCAGTTCCGCCGGATTACCCGGACCGCGGCGCAGGGTCTGCGGGACGCTCAAACCCTCCTTGACCGATTTCGCCCCCTTGCCGAGCGGCAGCGTGTCGCCCGGCTGAACGGCTCGGCCGTCAATGCCGCCGAGCGCACCGATGGCGTAGGTGGAACGGCTGCCAAGCTTGGGCGGCGTGTTGATTCCGCCCGAGATCGCGATATAGGCACGCGCGCCGCCCTTCAGGAAGTCGAAAGAAAGCACCTGCCCTGCCTTCACCGGGAAGGCGGTCCAGGTGTCGCGCGGCTCACCATCGACCTTGGGCGGCAGTTCGGCGCCGCAGACCGCGACCATGGCGTCTTCGGTGAACTCCAGTTCCGGACCGACAAAGACAGACTCGAGCCCGGCCGCGCCTTCGTCATTGCCGACCAGCAGATTGGCCGTTCGGAGGGCTAGGCGATCCATCGCGCCGCCCATCGGAATGCCGAGGTGATAGTAACCCGGCCGCCCCATGTCCTGGATCGTGGTGGCGATGCCGGCGGAGATGACGTTAATCGGCATGGAGAGCCTCCATCAGCTTGGCGTTGGTGCCGTCGATATCGGCGTTGTACTCGTCGAGCGAGAAGCGGACATTCTTGATCCGGGGCGCGAAAGTGCCCGCCTGCACCTCGGCGACAGCCGCGTCATATTCCTCGCGGTTGATCGGCTTCCATTTGACGATATCGCCCGGCTTGAAGAAGACCATGAAGTCCTGGAGATAGGAGACCTTCTGTTCCGGGTCGTAGATCGGCATGGGCGTGATGCCGAACATCTGGTAGCCGCCGGCGCCGCGCACCGAATAGATACAGGAGAAGCAGCCGCCGTAACCGACCGTCAGTCGCGGCGTGTCGGTGCGCGGGCGTAGATATTTCGGCACCTCGATCTGCCGCGGCCGATCGACCATCTGGTAGAGGAACGGCAGGCCGGAGACGAAGCCGACCATCGAGACGAACCACGGCGCACCCGAATGCGCCTCGATGAACCTCTTGACGCTGTCATAACCGTTGATGCGCGCGGCATATTCGATATCGGAGGCGTTCGGGTCCTGATGGCGTTCGCGGAAGCGCATCAGCGTCTCATGGGTCCATGGATCCTGGTAGTAGACCGGGATCTCGATGATACGGGTGTCGAGCACCGGCTCGGCGCTTTCCGCCGTCTCCTCCAGCCGCTTCAACTCCGCCATCATGTCGTTCGGGTGGATCACGTCGGGATCGAACTTGATCTGGAACGAGGCGTTGGCCGGGCAGATTTCGGTGACGCCCTTGATGTTGGCTTCTCGCACGGCATTCGTCATCGACAGGCTGACGAAGAACGCTTCAAGCGACATCGCCTCTTCGACTTCGACGAAGATGTGCTCATCGCCTCCGAATGTGTATCGGCTACCCATGTGCCTGAGCCTCCTTTTTTTTCCTGATGAGATCGAGATTGTCTTCGAGCCACGGCTCTAGCCAGCGGGTGTGGACCGCGCCGGCGCGAACGTCGTCGCTTTCGAGAAGCGCCTGGAACAGCGGCGCTGTTGTCGGCAGGCCTTCGATCTGCAGCTCTCCGAGCGCGCGCTTAAGGCGCATCAGCGCCTTGTCGCGGTCTTCCGCCCAGACAATAAGTTTGCCGAGCAGCGAGTCGTAGAAGGGAGGCACCACGTAGCCCGGATAAAGCATATGGTCGAAGCGGACGCCCGGCCCGTCCGGCGCCAGCAACTCGCCGACGATGCCGGGAAACGGCATGAAATTGTTTGCCGGGTCTTCGGCGTTCAGACGCACTTCGATGGCATGGCCGGCGCGACTGATTGCATCCTGGCCGACGCGCAGCTTGCCGCCGCCGGCAATGGCGATCATTTCGGCAACCAGATCGGCGCCGCAGATCATCTCCGTGACCGGATGCTCCACCTGAATGCGGGTATTCATTTCGATGAAATAGAACTCGCCCGTGACGTCGTCGTACAGATACTCGATCGTGCCAGCGCCCTTGTAATTGACCGCCTTTGCCAGCGCGACGGCCGAACGGCACAATTGCTCGCGCACATCCTCGCTCAGAACAGCTGAAGGCGCCTCTTCCCAGACCTTCTGGCGGCGGCGCTGCAGTGAGCATTCGCGTTCGAAGAAATGGACGGCATCCTCGCCGTCGCCGAGCACCTGCACCTCGATATGGCGGGCCCGCTCGATGACCTTCTCGATATAGATCCCGCCGTCGCCGAAGGCGGCCTTTGCTTCCGACGAGGCCTGCGGCGCAAGCGCATGGAACTCGCCCGCATCACGGGCGATGCGGATACCGCGCCCGCCACCGCCCGCAGCCGCCTTGATCATCACCGGAAACCCGATATGCGCGGCAAGATGAGCGGCCGCCTCCATGTCCTCGATGACGCCGTCGCTGCCCGGCACGGTCGGCACGTTTGCCTTTTTCGCCTCAGCGCGCGCTGCCGCCTTGTCGCCCATCAGTCGGATCGTGTCGCCGCTCGGACCGACGAAGATCAGCCCGGCATTCGCGACCGCATCCGCAAAGGCAGCGTTCTCAGCGAGGAAGCCGTAGCCCGGATGGATCGCATCGGCGCCACTTTCCTTGGCAGCCTTCAGGATGGCTCCGACATCGAGATAGGATTTCGCGGCCTGCGGCGGGCCGATATTGACCGCCTCGTCGGCCATGCGCACCGCGCGGCTGTCCCTGTCGGCCTCGCTGTGCACCTGCACCGTGGCGATGCCGAGATCGCGCGCGGCCCGGATAATGCGGACCGCGATTTCGCCTCGATTGGCGATCAGCAGCTTCTTGATATTGCCCTTGTCCACGTTCGTCCTCAGTCCAGTTCGGCGATCGTCTGGCCGGCCATGACCGGCTCGGCATCTCCGATAGGAAATCCGGAGATCGTTCCGTCGGCATCCGCCTTCACTTCGTGAAAGGTCTTCATCACCTCCACGAGGCCGATCGTGTCGCCTTTCGCGACCGTGTCGCCGACTTCCTTGAAGGCCGGCTGATCGGGTGCGGGTTTGCGGTAGAAGGTTCCCGGGATCGGGGATTTGACCTCGTGCTTTGCCATCGGATGTCTCTCCTTCGTGATTGGGCGTCCGCCTCAGGCGGCTTCGAACTCGCCGATAGCCTTCTGCACCGCCTTGGCGATTTCGACGGCGTTCGGGGTGTCGGAATGGATGCAGATCGTTTCTGCGCGCACCTGCAACGGCTTGCCGTTGATCGAGGCGATCTTTCCGTCGCGCACAGCGGCAACCGCGCGTTCTGCCGCTAAGGAAGGATCGACCGCGTTGTGTTCGCGGGTGATGATCAGCCCGCCATTGTCGTCATATTCGAGATCGGCGAAAAACTCAGCCTGGAAGCCGACGCCACGCTCGCCGTATATTTTCTCGTGCAGCGTGTTTGCGATACCGAGCACCGGAACCTGGTAGACCTCGGCGGCATCGGCGACCGCGTGAGCGATGTGCTCTATTCGCGCGGCCATGCCGTACAGCGCGCCGTGGGGCTTAAGATGAGAAAGGGTCACACCGGCGGCATCGAGGAAGCCTTTCAGCGCACCGATCTGGTAGATGATGATATTCGCCATCTCGTCGCGGTCGATCTTCATTTCGCGACGGCCGAAGCCCGGCAGGTCCGGCAGGGAAAAATGGGCGCCAACCTTGACGCCGTATTTCTGTGCAAGCTCCACCGTACGGCGCATATGGTTCGGGTCGGAACCATGAAAACCACAGGCGACGTTTGCCTGCGATATGAACGGCATGATCCCCTCGTCATCGCCCATCTTGTAGAGCCCGAAGCTCTCACCCATGTCGCAGTTCAATTCCACAGGCATGAAACTCGTCCTCCTCAATCTTTAAGCGATGCGACGTAACGCAGACGGATCTGATCCGCGATCACCGCGAGGATCAGAAGGGCGCCAAGCACCACGGTCTGCAGGTAGGATTCGATGCGCGCCAGATTCATGCCGTTCTGTACGAGACCGATGAATAGCGCGCCGAGCACTACATTCTCCAACCGGCCCACGCCGCCGCGCAGGCTGACGCCGGCGATGACGCAGGCGGCGATGGATTCGAGCGGCATTGATGCACCGATATTGGCCTCGCCCGTGTCGAGCCGGGCGGTCAGCAACATTCCGGCGACAGCAGAAAAGAAGGCGCAAAGCACATAGGTAAAGAACAACGTGCCGGTCGTATTGATGCCCGATAGCGATGCCGCCTTCAGATTGCCGCCGACGGCATAGAAATAGCGGCCTTGCGGCGTCCAATAGAGAAAAGCGTAGAGCCCCACCGCCAGCAGCACCGCGACATATACGGGTGCTGCGATACCGAACAACATGCCGAAGCCGAATAGGTCTCCGAATGCAACCGGCATGCCGTAGACCGGAACGCCGCCCGTGAGAAAGAGCGCGATGCCGAACCCGACGGATGCCATTCCGAGCGTCATCATGAAAGGCGAGACGTTGAAGAAAGCGACGCCGATACCGTTCGCCACGCCGATCGAGACCCCGGCGATAACACCCGCCAGACATCCGAGCGCAATTGCAAACCCTGCCATGTCGGGAAACGCGGCATAGAAAGCGGCCATCGCCATCGCGCCGACGACCGAGGACAGTGCCAGGATTGTGCCGACCGAAAGGTCGAACCCACCTGTCAGGAGCGCCATCATCTGGCCCAGTGAAACGATCATCAGATAGACCGACTGGCGCAGCACGTTCATCAGGTTGCGCGGTGTCAGGAAATTGTCGGACATCAGTGTGAACACGACAACGGCAATCACGAGCAGGAATGGCAGGATACCGAGCTTGACGAAAAGCCGCTTGACGACATTCGAGGTGCTGCGGGACGGCTGCCCGGACAGGGTATTACCGGCCATTACGCAGCCTCCCTTTCGAAGAAATGGGCAAGCACATTTTCCTCCGTGAGTTGGTCGGCCTGCAGTTCGGCCTGGATGCGACCGCGATAGAACACGTAGGCGCGCGTGGTCAGGTGAAGGATTTCGGGCAGATCCGAGGAAATCAGCACGATAGCGGTGCCGCTCTTTGCCAACCCCACGATGAATTCGTAGATCGACGCGCGCGTGCCGACATCTACGCCGACCGTCGGTTCGTCGAACACAATCAGATCGTAGGCACGTGTCAGGCTGCGGGCGAGCATCGCCTTTTGCTGGTTGCCGCCTGAGAAATGATCGACGGCGCGCTCGATGCGAGGCGGCGACAGGTTCAGACGTTCCGCAAGCGCCATCACGGCTTGCGCCTCGCCTGAACGATCGAGAATGAAACCGTTCGAGAACGGCGCGATATCGAGTGAAGCAAGGGCAACATTCTCGCGCACCGAACGCATCATCATCAGCCCTTCGTTACGCCGGTCAGCCGGCAGGTAAAGAAAGCCGGCGCGGATGTTGCGCCGCGGATTGTTGCCGGTAATGTCGCGCCCCTTGAGCGCTACGGTGCCGGAGGTAATCGACCCTGCACCAAAGCAGGCCTGCATCAGTTCCGACTTTCCGGACCCAACAAGCCCCGCCATGCCGACGATCTCGCCGGCGCGCACAGTCATGGAAGCGTCGACGACGGTCTCGCCAGAAGTTGTCAGGTTTCGTACATCGAGGACGGGCTCGCCGGGCTCGCCAAGATTGAGCGCCGGAAAGATGCTACCGACTACCCGGCCGGTCATCAGGCGGACGAGATCGTCCTCGGACGCGGTTTTCGCATCGACCGTGTCGATGTAGCGGCCGTCGCGCAGTACGGTGATGCGGTCGCCGATGCGCCGGATCTCGGCCATGCGGTGGGTGATGTAGACGATGCCGACCCCGCGTTCTGTCAATTGCCCGATCAGTTCGAACAGGTGATCGGTCTCGTGATTTGTCAGTGAGGCCGTCGGCTCATCGAGAATGAGGACGGACAGGTCGGAGCGGAACGCCTTGGCGATCTCGACCATCTGCTGTTCGGCGCGCGTCAGTTGATCGACGCGTTGCTCGGGCTTCAGCGCGAACCCCAGTTCGTTCAGGATTTCCAGCGCCTCACGGCGGATGCGGGGGCGATCGGTGAAACCGGCACGGGTGTGTTCTGCGCCGAGAAACAGGTTTTCCTCGACCGTCATCTGCGGGATCAAGGAGAATTCCTGGAAGACCGCCGAGATGCCGTAGCCGCGCGCGTCGTGCACCGAGTGTAGCGTCACGGGCTCGCCGCGAAAGAGGATCCGGCCGGCGCTCGGCTGATTGGCGCCGGCCAGAATGGAGATGAGGGTGGACTTGCCTGCGCCGTTCTCCCCGAACAGCACGTGCACTTCGCCGGGATAAAGGTCAAAATTCACAGCATCCAATGCCCTGACACCGGGATAGTCCTTGGTGACGGCTATCGTCTGCAGCAGGGGAGATGCCGCCGCCGGCTGCATCCCTTCTTGCCTGTTTGCGATTGAATTTGACATGGCCCGACTGCCGCTTCCGTTAATCGACCGAGAAGACCGGGCGGAAGCCGGCCGGTGCCAGTGTCGAGGAAGGATCGAAGTCGCTGTGATTTTCCTGTGTCACGACATGGAGCGCCGGGCCGACATGTTTCAGATAGTCCTTGCCTTCCAGAATGCGCACGGCTTGGTCGACCGCAATGCGGCCCTGGACAGCGGTGGAATCAGTCGGCGCGGCGAGGATCTGGCCGCGGGCAATGCCCTGATCCACGCCAGGCGTGTAGTAGTAGGAAACAATCTTGACCTGGTCGGTCAGGCCGCGCGAACGCAGGATCGGTACCGCCGCCTCAGCCGTCACCGCGGTCCCGACGATATAGGCGAGATCCGGATATGCCTCGAGCGTGTCCTCGACCAACTTTGCTTGTACTTCCTTGCCGGTATCGCCATACTTGGTGTCAACCAATTCAATGGCACTGCCTTTGATTGCGCCTTGGAATCCGTTGTTTCCGGCTTCCACCCAACCAGCACCTGCCGGACCCGGGAACCAGGCAACCTTGGCAGGTTTGCCGTCCGCCGGATGCAGGCTGGCAAGATACTCGCCGGCCTTCGCGCCCATTTCGCCAAAAGAGACCAGCGATTTGGCCGAAATCTTGTCGGACGACATGCCGTTGATGACGTCGATCACCGGGATGTTCTTGCTGGCAAGTTCCGCGACGAGGTTGTTCAAACCGTCATAGGAGATCGCGCCGATGATGACCGCGTCTGCACCAGCCGAAACGCAGTCCTCGATTTGCGAAATCTGGTTGTTGAGTTCGGTGTAGCCGCCGGCTTCCACCACGTTGACCTTCACGCCCTCGCGCTTGGCTTCTTCGGTGATGCCGTAGTCGACGCCGAGCCAGTAAGCGTCCTTCATGTGCGGGAAGGACACGCAGAGGTCCCATTTCTTTTCCGCTTTTTCGAGCGGCGTGTAATCCGTGGATGTGCGCGGGCTCGCCATGTCGAAGGGCGGATCCCAGACTTCCACCGGATAGGGATACCACTCCTTGGCCGTTGCGCTGCCGGACATGGCGAGCGCGACTGCCGCCGATGCACTCAATGCAGTGAGCAAGTGTTTCATGTTTGTGCCTCCAGATGTCTGCGGACCGTCGTGGCCCGCTTCGCCGACCGCCGCCGGAAGGACGGTCAGAAGATGAAAGAACGAGGCAAGGGAAATGTAAAATACGAATATCACGGAAAATTATTCTGTTTTTTTGATTTTGCATGTGCAAAATAGTTGCACGCCTAGATTTTAGGCATCGCTACACAGGAGTGGCACCAGATCGCCCGGAGGACTAGATCTTTTAGAGATTGAGAACGAAAGGGACGCGAGGAAAGTGGGTGCTGCGATGCAATAATGCCGCGAAATCTTGCAATGTGGTATACAAAAAAGAAATAAGGAATATCTGAAAAATGAATGAGCCATCCATTCGACAGATCCGCTACTTCATTGCGGTCGCCAATATGGGTCAGGTCTCCCGCGCGGCGATGGAGCTCAACGTCTCGCAGTCGGCAGTCACGACGGCGGTCAAGCATCTGGAGGAAATAGTCGGCGCGCCGTTGTTCAACCGCCATGCGGGCGGCGTGGCGCTGACCTATGAAGGCAATATTTTCCTCGACCATGCCCGGCGCATCATGGCGGCGGTTGACGAGGCCGTGCGCTCGCCTCGCCGCCTGCGCGACGATGTCAGCGGTACTTTGCGGCTGGCGATGACCTACACGGTCGCGGGCTATTTCCTCCCGCCCTTCATAGAACGCTTCGCACGTGCCTTTCCGAGCGTCGCGCTGCAACTGACCGAGGCGCCAAGAAGCGCCATCGAGGATGGCCTGGTATCGGGGACTTTCGATCTCGCGGTGATGCTGACATCGAACATCCTGGACCAGGAAGGCTTGGCTTACGAAACACTGCTGCAGTCACGACGCCGGTTATGGCTGTCATCGCAACACCCCCTGCTCGAACAGCCGTCCGTAAGCCTCTCCGATGTCGCCAGCGAACCTTATATTATGCTCACGGTCGACGAGGCGTCCAATACGGCGCAGCGCTACTGGAACCGCACCAGTTACCGCCCCAAGACGATATTTCGCACCTCTTCAGTCGAAGCGGTGCGCTCCATGGTCGCTAACGGTATGGGCATCACGATCCTGTCCGACATGGTCTACCGGCCCTGGTCGCTTGACGGCCGCCGTGTCGAAGTCACCTCGTTGGCCGACCGTATTCCGACCATGGATGTCGGACTCGCATGGGCGGCCAACGTTGAGCAAAACAAGGCTGTTTCGGCATTCCGGGAATTCATGCATATCGGAGATGAGTCGCACGCGGGTCCAGCGTGATCTGGGCCCTTCTTTGGACCGCTGGAGTCGAAGGGGGTCACCGTCCAGCGGCTGTCACCCGAGGAACGCGCCACGTTTCGCGCACGGTCGGAGCCGGTCTATCATTCCGGCCTGATGCCGGAGGACGATGTGAAAGTATGGACCGATCTTTCGGCCAAGACCCGCTGATTCCCCGGGGGTCGCCTCCAAGGGGCGGCCCGCGCCAATGAGGACGCTGCAATGAAACGCCTGATCCTGAGCCTGGATGCCGCCTTGCATGCGATAGTACGCCGTGCTGCGGCGCTGACACTGGCACTCATGTTCCTGACCGTGATGATCCAGGTCATAGCCCGCTATGCCTTCTCCGCTCCGCCGGTTTGGACCGAGGACGTGGCGCGCTACATGATGGTCTGGACCGGGCTGACCTTCGGCACGGCGAGTTTCAAGACATTTTGCCGATCACCAAACCAAAGCTGGCCTGGCTTGGTGGCGACGATCAAGGGTTTCCCACAACCGGTGGCGAGAACACCGAGAGGACCTCGTCGGGAGAACGTCTGGGCAATTGCTTCGGCTCACCCTTGAAGGTGCCGAGCGCCACGAACGCGACGAGGTGTTCGGTGTCCGACAAGGCGAATGCGCGCCGCAGGGCGTTGCTCCGGACGCGGGCACCGCTGACCGTCTTACCGCGGAATCCCTGTGCCTCGGCCGCCAGCAACAGGTTCTGCAGCGCACCGCCGACCGCGATCCATTGCTCGTGAGGCGGAACCTGCGGGTTGTCGTCCGCGATGGTGGCAATCAGCGCGATCAGGCAGGGCCCGTTCAGCGCACGTTCGCGCGTGCTCGCCAGGTAGTCTTCGCCCGCGCCCTCATTCGCCTCGATGGCGGCGGCAACGAACGTGCTGGCCAATTCATCGCGCCGGTCGTCTGGAATGTAGACGAAACGCGCGGGCGCCAGCCGGCCATGGTCGGGTCCGGCGCAGGCGGCGCGCACCATCTCCCGGATCTGGTCAGGATCCGGCCCGGGCGCCGCAAGGTATTTTGGCGAAACGGACCGCCGGGCGCAGATCCTTTCGATGATGTCTGTCAATAATCGACGGGCTCCAGTTCAAGTCGGTCTCCCAGTCTGATCCGGGCCATGTCCGGTGGCAAGACCGCAATGGCGCGCGCGTGCGCGAACGGGTGCAGGCTTGCCGACGAGCCGCGCCCGAGCTGTTCCACGATCGGCCGACCGAATTCGTCATGGCGGGTCCATGTGACCGGCGCGTATTCCGTTCGCCCGGTCTTGCGCTCGAGCGCGAAGCCGGACACGGCCTCGATCGAACTGTCTTCGAACGGCTTCAATCCCGCAGACACGCGGATGGCTGGCCAGGCGATCTTCATGAAGGTGATCGCCGCCGCGTAGGGATTGCCCGGCAAGCCGACGAACAGGGATTGCCCCAACTTGCCCACGGTGACCGGTTTGCCCGGTCTCATGGCGACCTTGAGAACTTCCAGGTCCGCCGCTTCACGCTCGAGAACGTCCAGCATGTGGTCTTCCTCACCAGCTGAAACGCCGCCGGTCGTGACCAGGATGTCGCATTCGCGCGCGGCGCGGGCCACCATCTCGCGGATGCGCACCGCGTTATCGTCGACGATCCCGTAGTCGATCGTCTGGATCCATGGTCTTTGGAGGCGTGACCGCAGAAAATAGCGGTTCGAGTTGAAGATCTGTCCCGCTCGCAGCGGTTGACCGGGCTCCGCCAGTTCGCTGCCGGTGGAGATCAGGCCGATCCGGACCTTGCCCCTGACATCGACGCTCGCGACACCGGCGGCGGCGAGCACCGCGATGTGCCGGGGCGTCAGCAGCTCTCCCGACGCAACGATCTCACAGCCAGTTGCAACATCCTCGCCGGCGCGACGGATATGTTTTCCAATAACCGGAGGGTCGCGAACGACGATCTCGTCGCCGATCCTCTCACAATACTCCTGCATGATGACGGCATCCGCGCCTTGCGGAACCCGCGCGCCGGTCATAATGCGCGCGGCCGCACCGGGCTCGAGCGCGCGGTGGAGCCGGGAGCCGGCGACGATGCGTTGCAAAACCGGCAACACCCAGGGCCCGGTGCCGGCAAACGACCGGACCGAAACCGCGTAGCCATCCATGGCCGAATTGTCGAAGGGCGGTATGTTGACCGGGGACGAGATGGCCGATGCAAGCACGCGTTCGTTGGCTTCAAGAAGAGGAAGCGTTTCGGTCGACGCGACGGGTGACGCCGCGCGATACGCCTTTTGCGCGGCAACATCAACAGGCAGCACCTCACCAGTCTTGCCGGCGGAACAAATGTCGGAAAAGCCCCGCGGCTTCGGGCGCTGAACAATCATCATGCACTCCATGAAAAAGGCCCGCCGCGCGTATCGCGGCGGGCGCATCCGGCAGGTCAGACGGCCTTGTATTCCTTCGACTTGAAGGACACAGCCTTCGCCTGCGGAGTCGCATTCGCGATCTTGCGGATGTTTCCCCATGTGTGCTTGTAGTCCGGTAGCACCAGTTCGTTCACTCCGGGGTTGACGACATTGCCCTGGCTGCCGGCGGGAGAGCCGAAGACCATCGCCACCTGGCCACGCCTGGCCGTGTCGGTCGGGTATGCCATGCCCTGTGTCGCGCCGTTTTCGTTGCTGATCTCGATGAGATCACCGGCATTGGCGCCCAGTTCCGCCATGTCCTCCGCGTTCATCTCGATGAACGGATAGGGGAAGCGGTCCTGGATGAAGTCGTTCTCCTGATCGAGGAACTGGTTCTGCCAGAAGATGTTGGCGCGCACATTGTTGATCCAGAACTTGTGCTGTTCCTTCTCGCGCGCCTTGCCGGCCGCTTGCCAACCGCGCCATTTGGCGGCGCAGAACAGCGCCTTCTTGTCGTCGCGGCCATGGCGGTCAAACTTGCCGTCGGCATAGAGCCTCTCGGTACCCACGAGCTGACCGTTGTCGAAGCCGATAACAGGTTCCTGGACGCCGTTGTTGCCCATGGCGCGAAGCCGCTCGTAGGTCACTTCCGGATTGCCCTTGTTGTAGCCGTCCATGAAAGCGTCTTCCTCGGTCTGCCAATCATAGCCCTTGAACTGATCGGCATAGGCATCATTGCCCGCCTCGCGAAGCACACGCTCCATGTTCTGGGCAATGCCCGCCGCGATCAGGCAATCGGGCCTCGAGTTGCCGTAGGGATCCATGTAGCGTTCCGAAAGGCGCATGCGCCGCTCGCCGTTCATCGAGGTGAGGTTCATCTCGTTGGCCTCGCAGGCCGGCAGGATCACATGGGCGTTGTGGCCGATCTGGCTGTGAATGATGTCGACATCGACCACGAACAGCCCGCCCGCATTGACCGCGGAGACGATCGCTTCGACCAATTGCTCTCGCGAGCCGCCGGCAGCGGCATCCATGGCTTCTTTCACCATGTCGGCCCTGCGCTTGTGGACACGCTTGTATTGCGAGGCGTTGAGCGTGGTCTTGTAGTGGTCGCACGCCCAGACATGGTGCACCTTGCCGCCACCGCGGATCAGCAGTTGATCGATATACTCGGCCGGGCGGCCGACATGGGCGTCCGACGGGCGGTAGTAGCCTTCCTGGTGACCGCCGAGACGGCACACGCCGCCGCCTTCGCGGCCGATGTTACCGGTTGCCAGAGCGATGTTCACAAGCGCGCCGATGGTACGGTAGTTGTCATTGCCCCAGATAATGCCTTTCTCGTAGGCGGTAACGCATTTGCGCCGTGATCCATCGTCCTTCGGCTTGGCGATCCATTCGGCCGCCTTGACGATGTCGGCTTCCGCCACGCCGCAGATAGCTGCCGCATCGGCGGCGGATGTCCGGCAACTTTCGAGCGCGTAGTCGAGACTGCCAAGGCCGGCCGGGTGCGCGTCGTCCAGCGGCTGCGCCTCGCCGCCCTGGAAGGTCGAGTTGGCGATGAAATCGCTGTCGACCCAGCCATTGTCCACGATGTGGGTGAGCAAGGCGTTGAACAGCACCATGTCGGTGCCCTCGTTGATCGGCAGATGCAGTACATTTTCCTTGCCGGCTGCCTGCTCGGCGGCGTTTACCGTGACCGTGCGGCGCGGATCGACCATGATGAATTTTGCGCCATTGCGCAGGCCGGGAACCATGTGGTTCAGGAACAGGTTGGTCTGGGTTTCCAGCGAGTTCGCACCGATCATGAAGATCGTGTCGGTGAGTTCATAATCCTTGTAGGCATAGTTCAACTCGCCCACGCCCATGTCCCGGGTCGAATGGACTTCCGAATTGTAGGCCGGACGGTTGTGGATTCGGCAGTTCTTGACCTTCATGCTCTCGAAATAGAGCTTGCCGGTCGCCCAGGTGTTTTCGTAACCGCCGGCCGAACCGCCATGGTCGAACATCGACACCACGAGATCGTCTTCCGTCCCCTGGGTTACCACCCGTGCCGTGACACGTGCCACCAGGTCGAGTGCGTCGTCCCAGGATGTCGGCTGCCACACGCCGTTGCGCCAGACCATGGGATCGCCGATGCGCTGCTGCTGCGTGCCGGTGACATAGGATGGCCGGTTTTCCGCCATGCGCGCACCGCGGATCGACCCCAAACCGGAATTGACCACGCATTCGTGATCGGGCATCACCACGAGGTGAACATCCTTTCCGTTCTGCCGGACGACGTTGTACATCGACGGCGCGATCCAGGTGCCGTCGGCGGGCTGCTGTTCGCTCAAGTCGATGCCGAGCGCGTTTTCCGTCAAGGTGCCCTGCTTGTTGCGCGGCCAGGTATAGGCCTTGTAGCCGCAGCCGACGATGCAGTAGTGGCACGTCACGTTGTGGACCGTGGCCTCCTTCGGGGGGATGGGCAGACGGTCTATCTGTCTCTTGTAAGCCATGTCTAAATCCTTCCGTTAGAGCACGTTGGTCGGACGGCCGAAGATCAGGTCGCTCGCGCCTTCGGCATAGATGTCGCCCTTGTCATCCACGCGTAACGTGAACTGCGGGAGGTTTTGGGTGGCATGGCCCCAAATCTGCTGGCCACCGGCTTCGACATCGAAGCGGGAGAAATGGCCGGGGCAATTGAAAGTCCTGTCCGTGCCGTCGTAGGCCAACAGCCATCCCTTGTGCGGACAGAGCACCGAGAACGCGACGATGTCGCTGTCGGGTCCAACGCCGTCCTCGACCGGCTGGCCAAGTTTCAGCAGCACACCCGGGCTGTTTTCGTCGGGATATTCGATATCCATCGGTTCGTTGACCATGAGATCGGCGACGTTCCCGAGCTTGTTCGACGGATAGTCGACAATCGCGTTCGCGGGCGCTGCCTTTGCCGGTTGCGCCGGCAGAACGGTGGCGGTGGCCGCTCCGGCCGCCGCCATTGCGCCGCCTCTTAGAAACTGGCGCCGGCCGATATCGACCATCTTGCTGCATCGAGACATTCTTTCCTCCCGAAAGTGTTAACTGCCGGAAAGACGTCGCAAGTCTCATGCCATGCGGAAATATTCCATTAAATCAATGAGATGATCTGAGCAGACCGGGAAATACCACTGTTACGTTCGGAAATCCGAACATTGTGCGGCGCCGAAGGTTCATGATTCCGAACGCTGCTGGCGAATGTCGAGCCGCGTCATTTTTTCCCAAAGCGTGGTTCGGGAGATGCCAAGAAGGCGCGCCGCCTCGGCGATTTGGCCGCCGGCCGTTTCGAGCGCCCTTTCAATATGGCGCCGCTCTGCATCTTCACGTACACCAGCGAGCGGGGTAAAGCCTTCCCCGGAAGCCTCCTGTTCGGCCCGGTCGGGAAACATGTCGTGCGGCGTGATGCAGTCTCCTTGGGCCACCGCGACCGCTCGCTCGACGCGATTGCGCAGTTCGCGGACATTCCCTCTCCACGGATGATCCAGAGCCAATTCCTCGGTTCTGCTCGCATAGCCCTTAAAATGCCTATTCTGCCGTTCGCTGGCCTCCTTCAGGAACATGTCCATGAAGCGGACGATGTCTTCGGGACGCTTCCTCAACGGCGGCAACTCCAGTGGCAAAACGGCCAACCGGTAGTAGAGATCCTCCCGAAACGCGTTTGTCCTGCCGGCCTCCAGAAGATCCTTGTGGGTGGCGGCGATGATCCGCCCTTCGAAGGCAACCGGCTTTTCGCCGCCAATGCGATAGAAACTCTTCTCCTCGACAAGCCTCAATATCTTGGCCTGCAGCGCCAGCGGCATATCGTCGATCTCGTCCAGAAAGAGCGTCCCCCGCTTTGTACGTTCCGCGTAGCCGAGGTGTTGCCGGTCGGCGCCGGTAAAAGCGCCCCGCTCATGTCCGAAAATCTCGCTTTCCAGAAGGTCGGCCGGGATGGCAGCGCAATTCACCGCCATGAACGGACCGGAACCGAAGTTAGAACGCTTGTGAAGAAGCCGGGCGGTCACCTCCTTGCCAACGCCTGTTTCGCCCGTGATGAGGACCGGCAGATCATTCGGCGCGTAGCTGTCGAGTGTGGCCTCGGCCTTCTGCATCTGCGGCGACGCGCCGAGCGTCGCCGATGGCGCTTCGCTCTCCTTGCGGTTCGTTTTCGCGTTCTGGCGAAGCCTAAGCAGAAATTCGTCGAACCCGAAGGGCTTCGCAAGATAGTCGACGGCGCCGAGCCGCATCAGGCGAACGGCTTGGTCGATCTCCCCGAACCCCGTGATGAAGATGAAGGGCGGCGGGCTGCTTGTTGCCTGCGCGCTCCGGAAAATTTCCTCGCCGCTCATGTCGGGCAGACGAATGTCGCACACAATGAGGTCGGCCTTGCGCAATTTCGGGGAGCCGATTGCCTGCGCGCCCGTCTTCCACCAGTCGACAACATATCCCTCTATTTCCAGGCGTTGAATGATCGACCCGCCCATGATCGGATCATCCTCGATCAGCCCGATGCTGATTGGTTCATGCCGCATCGTTGATCGGCTCCCTGCCCCTATCCGTTATCTGCATCGTGACGATCGTCCTGTTCTGGCCGGAATCCGCGACGGTCAGAACCGCCCCCAACTCCTCGGCGATCTGGCGGACGACCCACAAGCCAAGCCCGTCGTTAACGCTGGGAGGCTTGCCTGCAACGGCTGCCGTCAGGATATCCTTCGATTGTTGCGGCATGCCTGTGCCCTGATCCTCCACGGAGATCGAAATACGATCATTGGTACGCCCGGCAACCAAGCGGACCGTGCCTCCGTCCGGGGTGGCGGCCGAGGCATTCAGGAGCAGGTTGAGCAGAGCCTGCCGAACCGGGCCGGACGGGCACTTGCATGCCTCATCGTCCAGTTGTGTGCATTCCATTTCGAAGGTCTGCCGCCTTTTGCGCAGTTCAGGAGCCAACAGCAGCTTCAGGTCCTCGAAATCGTGAACCGACAGCGGGCGCTTTAGCCGCTCTGGCCGATAAGTGGCGAGTGCCGCATGGACGACTTCGCCGATGCCCTGCAGGCCCCGTTGCAACAGGTCCAGCGATGCCTTGCGCACGTCGGCCCTGCTACCGTGTTTTCGCAACGTGTCGACGGCGTTCAACAGTCCGCCGAGCGGGTTGTTGATTTCGTGCGCCATGCCGGATGCGAGGCGGCCAAGGCTTGCAAGCTTCTCTTCTTCCGCGAGTTGGCGGGTCAGTTGCTGACGCTCCGATTCAGAATGCAGAAGCGTATTGAAGGCACGAAACACCTGGCGCACTTCGCGGTTCGAGCGATTGTGGCGGGGTTCGGCGATTTCCGTTGGTCGACCCTCGGCCGCTTCAAGCATGTGGCTTTCGAGAAGCTGAAACGGCTGGATCATGCGCCTGACCGTCAGGAATCCGATCAGGACCAGCAACCCCGTCAGCACGCCGTTTGTCAACAGCAGCGTTGCCAGAACCTCGCGCCGTTCATGGAGAAGCGGTGCGGCATCAAATACCGCCAGGATCTTTCCGATCGTCTGGTCCTGGTACACGATGTCCCGCATCTCGTAACCGAGGCCGGCATCGCGGTCGAGATTGATCCCCGTAGCGGGAAAGCGCGCGAGAAAGGCCGGATCGACCGGTGTAAGTGTCTGCCTCATCGACGGGTCGCTTGCCGCAAGAACGATGTTTTCCTTGGTTGTAATGACCGTTTCCACGGGCGAGATGTCCGACTTGTCGGGCCGCATCCGCTCCAGAGTGTCGAAAATCTCCCAGCTATCCTGGCGCATGACCGATGGTGAAATCGATGCGGTAACGCCATCGATATACGAGTCTGCGAGGCTCCCGAGATAGGTTTCCTGCAAAATCCCGAGCCGGTCGAGCACACGTTCGGTGATCACCGCTGAAACTGCCAGCATGAGGAAGGCAACAGCGATCGGGATGCGCCAGATCGTCGGCAGGTGCATCAGGCGATTGATGGCCTTCACAGGATGCCCCGCAGTTCGTCAACCTTGGCGGCGATGCCGTCAAATGTAGAGGCGGGCGCATCGACAAAACCGGTCAAACGGAGCGCATCCAGCACCTTCCTGCCCTGTTCGGAGTCCCGCATCGAAAGCAATGCCGATTTCAGCGATGCGATGGCCGGCGTCGCCGCCAACGCCTTGCTGGTTGCAACAGGCGGGAAACCAAGCAATTCGGACTTCCTTAGAATCCGGGTCCGGTTCACGAGGTCCGGTTCGAGCTCGCGCATGACTTCCCAGACATAGCCGTCGACGCTGCCCGACTGGGCGAGGTCCGAAGCCACGGCGCGGATGACATTGCGGTGGCCATAGGTGAAAAGGGTCTTGCGGAAGAACGTCTCCGGGGCAATGCCGAGTTCGAACATCAGGGTTCTGGTTACCAGAAATCCTGAGTTGGAATCCGGATCGGAGAAGGCATGGATATTGCCCTTGAGATCGAGGAAGTTCTCTGCTTCCCGTTCGGCGCCGACGATCACGTAGGACCGGTAAAGTGGCCTGCCATTCCACTCGGGAACGGCTACAAGTTCAAGGCTGTTGCGGAATTTCACGAACGGATAGCCGCATATCCAGGCGGCCTCGAGTTGACCCGAGACCAGGAGGGCCGTGACTTCCTGGTAGGTGCGCCGCGTGATCAATTCGACGGGATGTCCCGTAGCCCCCTCCAGATAGCTTTGGAGCATATCCAGGAGCTCAAGGTCGTTGCTGAGAAAGACGGGGGTGAGGCCAAACCGCAAGGGTCCGTATTCCTCCCCGCGCGCTGCAACAGGCGCCGCCGCGGCGATCGCGCCCGCTGAGAGCAGTTGCAGGAATCTCCTGCGTTCCCGACTTGCAACGCCTTCGGTTTGTGCCTGATGCGACACGATTTTCTCCCATTTTCTGCAAATTCTAGGCTCTTTTCGGTCCAGGGCGCAATCTATGATGTCGCCATAGGCGCTTGCATGAACTCCCCCATTGAAATGGTCCGCCGTGATGTTGGGAAAGCGGAGGATGGAACCCGCCCGGTTTCTGGCCGGGCTGGGAATGGAAGACGATGAAGGCGTCGAAGGTCACGGACACGCAAAGCGCGTTCATCATCGAGCAGGCGAGGGAAGCGAGGCCGCGTGCCCTGCCCTTGTCCCACGATAGGCTTTGTTTCGGCACAGCCGCGCGGGCATGAATACGCGGACTGGCAAATCCCTTGCTGCCTTGCGGCAGGCAGGGCTATCGCCGATACGACAGACCCGGAACGCGAGAGCGCAATTATCTTTCTGTTTTCCCAGCACATTTCGAAGGCGGGGCCGTTGAACGGATAACCGCGCACGCGTAGTCTCGACGGTTCCACATTGGATGCAATCTGCAAAAATCCGCCTGTTTGCTGCGCAAGGACAATTCCGGTGAACCCAAAAACAAACCCCTTCGCCTTCTGGCGCTCCATGAGCCCGGCCGAGGCGGTCGGAACAGCCTATGCCGCAGCCAGGGGCTATGACGACCCTGCCCTGTTCATCTCGATGAGGCCGGAAGGTGTCGCGGTCACGGAAGCCGAGACCCTGATGGCGTCCGGTCCCGGCGGCAAACCGCTCTACGGACTGCCCTTCGTGGTGAAGGACAATATCGACGTCGCGGGTTTGGAAACCACGGCCGCCTGCCCGGCCTTCGCCTACCTGGCGGAACAATCGGCCTTCGCCGTGGCGCGGCTCGAGGCGGCCGGCGCAATCTGCATCGGCAAGGCCAATCTCGACCAGTTCGCCACGGGCCTCGTCGGTGTCCGCTCGCCTTATGGCGTGCCGCGCAATTCGATGCGCGGCGATCTGGTGCCCGGCGGCTCGAGTTCCGGCTCCGCGGTCGCTGTTGGCGCGGGCATCGCCGCCTTCTCGCTTGGCACGGACACGGCAGGTTCGGGCCACGTGCCGGCCGCGCTCAACGGCATTGCCGGGCTGAAACCGAGCCTCGGCCTGCTGTCGGCAACCGGCATGGTGCCCGCCTGCCGCACGCTCGACACCATTTCGATTTTCGCGGCGAACGCAGGCGACGCTGCCGAAGTCGCTGCTGTCGCGCAGGGCTACGACGCGACCGATTTCCTGTCGCGCGACCTGCCCGCTGCAGGGCTCGCGCCGGTGCCGCCCAAATTCAGGGTCGGCGTGCCACGCAAGGACCAAAGACCGTTTTTCGGCGATGCCCAGGCCGAGGCCGCCTTCGAGGCGGATCTGGAAAAACTTGCCGGTTTCGGCGCGTCCGTCACCGAGATCGATTTCGAACCTTTCTACGCGGTGGCCAGGCTGCTCTATGAGGGCCCCTGGGTGGCCGAGCGCTACCACGCCGTCAAGACGCTGATCGAAAACGAGCCAGAGGCGCTGTACCCGGTGACGCGCGAAATCATTTCCAACGCGCGCAAATACGATGCGGTGGCTACTTTCGATGCGCTCTACAAGCTTGCTGACATGCGGCGCGCGGTCGAACCGGTGCTCGGTTCGCTCGACTGCCTCGCAGTACCGTCGATCCCAACCATGTATACGGTCGAAGAGGTGCAGGCCGATCCGGTCCGGCTCAATTCCAACCTCGGCACCTACACCAATTTCGTGAACCTGCTCGACCTCGCGGCCATCTCGGTTCCGGTCGGCACGCGCGCTGACGGCTTTCCGTCCTCGCTGACATTGATCGGCAAGGCCGGAACGGACGCTCGTCTCGCCGGCATCGCCGATATGCTCGAAACCGGCGCGCGGCGCGACACGGACACCGCCCTGCCGCCTGGCCATGTAGGGCTTGCCGTGGTCGGCGCGCATATGTCGGGCATGCCGCTCAACCACGAACTGATTTCGAACGGCGGCACTTTCATCAGGGCGGTTTCGACCACGCCGGATTACCACCTCTTTGCCCTGCCCGGCACGACGCCGCCCAAACCCGGCCTGTTGCGGGTCGCCAACGGCGCGGGCGCAACCATCGAGGCCGAGATCTGGGCCCTAAGCGAGGCGGCGTTTGGCGCGTTCGTCGACTCTATACCGGCGCCGCTCGGCATCGGCACGCTCAGGCTCGGCGACGGCACGACCGCGAAGGGTTTCGTTGTCGAGGCCGAGGCGGTGAAGAACGCACGCGATGTCTCGTCCTATGGCTCATGGAGAACATTTATCGCGTCGGGCGGCTGAACCCAGACAACCGGAACCGCGTCCATTTGACGAATTGTGCAACATTGTGCAACATAGTTGAATGGGGAGAGAAATCGAGAAGCTGATCGAGTACCGGACGATGCAATATAGTGCTGCGTCGGAGGCCTCGACTTATGTGACAAACCAGCAGGTCGGCGTCAGCCTCAGATTCGCAAATCCCATCGTCTGCCGCATGATCACCGGTCACAAGATCATGCGGGTCGATCATTCGGCGCCGTTTCATTTCGAACCCGGCGAATCCATGATGGTGCCGCCCGGCAAGCTCCTGGAGATCGAGTTTCCGTTTGCCGACCTGGACAATCCGACCGCCTGCATGTGCATCGAGATCGAGCGGGAGAAGGTCGACGACATCGTCGAGCGCATCAACCACGCCCGCCGCAAGTCGGGCAATCGCAAGGAAGTCTTTCTCAACTGGAACGGGTTCGCGCGCTACAGGGGCGATGCGGCGATCGACCGGCAACTCGACCGACTGATGGAGCTCTACCGGGATGGAGACTCCGAATACCGTGACGTGCTGATCGACGCCAATCTGAGCGAGCTCGTCGTCCGTCTGCTGCAGTCGCAGTCCAAGCGGATGCTCATCGAAAGCAAAGCGAACGTGCCCGACACGGGCCTCGACGCCGCCGCCCGCCACATCATGGACAATCCGGAGAGCCGGGCCGACCCCGAACAACTGGCGCAAATCGCCGGGATGAGCAGCGCTACCTTCTTCCGCCATTTCAGGGCCAAATACGGCACCACCCCGTCGCGATTTGCCAACCAGGCGCGCATCCACCGGGCCCGCGATCTGCTCGCCACGAACCAGGCAACGGTGACGGAGGTCGCTTTCGAGGTCGGCTTCCAGAGCGTCGGCCACTTCGTGCGGGTGTTCAAGCAGGTGACCGGCGAAACCCCGGGCGATTACCTGCGCCGCAACGCGCAGCCGCCGGTCATGCGCCAGTTTGAGAATTTCATGCAACAGAATGACAGGCGCGTATCAGCCTGATGCCGATTGACCGGGCATGTTTCTCTCCAACAACATGAGGGAGGAATACATGTTCGGTATCGGCAGAAAAGAGTCCAAGGTTGCGGAGACGGGGCCTGAAGACAGCTCGCACCAGCTTTACATTGCAGGCGAATGGCGCCCGTCGGCAGGCAGCGCGGTGTTCGACGATCTCAACCCGACCACCCGCCAGCCGATGGCCTCGATTCCTGACGGCACCGTTGCCGACATGGATTCGGCAATTGCGGCCGCCCACGCGGCGCAACCTGCCTGGGCTGCACTGCCGCCTGCGGCACGGGCGGAATTCTTCTACAAGGCCGCTGAAATCTTTGTCGGCCGGCAGCAGGAATTCTGCGACGCCCTGATCCAGGAGACCGGGTCCGGCTTCGGCAAGGCCATGTTCGAATGCAGCCTTGTGCCGCTGGCATTGCGCGAGGCGGCAGGTCTCACGACCCGTTCAATGGGTGAATTCATGCCGTCCAATGTTCCGGGCAAGGTCAACACCACACAGCGTAAGCCGGCCGGCGTCGTCGGCGTCATCTCTCCCTGGAACTTCCCGCTCTACCTGTCGTTGCGCGGCTTCATCTACGCGTTGGCGCTCGGCAATACGGCCGTCATCAAGCCATCGGAGGATTCGCCCCTGACCGGCGGCCTGATGATCGCCGACTTGTTCGCGGAGGCTGGCTTCCCGGCGGGAACGGTCAATGTCGTGACCTGCAGCCGGGAAAACGTCGCAGCACTCGGCGACAAGCTGATCAACGATCTGCGCGTCGCGCGCATCAGCTTCACCGGTTCGACCGCCGTAGGCCGGGAGGTCGCCAAGGCGTGCGCCGGACAGCTCAAGCGCGTGATCCTGGAGATGGGCGGCAAGAACCCGATCGTGGTGCTGGACGATGCAGATGTCGATTACGCGGTCAATGTCGCCTTCTTCGGCGCCTTTTTACACCAAGGCCAGATCTGCATGTCGGCCGACAAGATCATCGTGGCGCGCAAGCTCTACGACGAGTTCCTCGAGAAGCTCGTCGCCAAGGTCGAGAATTTCAAGCCGATCGAGCCGGGCGACCAGATGTGCGTGATCGGGCCGATCATCAACGACCGTCAGCTTGAGCGGATCGACCGCCTCGTTACCGGCGCCGCCGAGGCTGGCGCGACGATCCATACCGGCGGCCGCAAGCAGGGTCCCTTCTACCAGCCGACTGTCGTGACCGGTGTGACGCCCGAGATGGCGATCTACGCCGAGGAAATCTTCGGTCCGGTGGCGCTGGTCATTCCGGCGGAGACCGAAGAGGACGCCATCGCGATCGCCAATGACACGCCCTACGGCCTGTCAGCCGGCATCGTTACCGGCGATACCATGCGCGGCCAGGCGATCGCACCGCTTATCCATGCCGGCATGGTCCATATCAACGACTCGCCCGTCCATGACGAGCCGCACTGCCCATTCGGCGGCATGAAGGCGTCGGGCTGGGTTGGCAAGTGGGGCGGTTCGGGTGCCATCGAGGTGTTCACCGACCAACAGTGGATTTCAACGCAGACAACCCCGCGCGCATACCCGTTCTAAGTCGGTCCGGCAGCCCGGAACAGTGGTTCCGGGCTGCCGGATTGCCGGTTCGGCGCAATGTCGCGACCGCGACGAACAGCAGCAGGGAGGCGATATCAGATTGAAGTGCGGGGACAGATATACCGAGATATCAGGCATCAGGACCCGGTACTGGCAGGCTGGCGAGACCGGCCCCGCCGTCGTTCTGATTCACGGTATCGCCTCGTCGGTCGAGGATTGGGAAGCCAACATCGCAGCGCTCGCCCAGAGGCATCGCGTTTTCGCGCTTGATCTTGTCGGCTGCGGGCATTCCGACAAACCGGCGGATTACGACTATTCGCTGGAATCACTGAGCGCCTTCGTGCTCGAGTTCATGTCGGCCATGAACATCGAAGCCGCCCACCTCGCCGGCTTTTCGATGGGCGGCCATTTGGCGCTGAAATGCGCCCACACGGCGCCCGAGCGCGTGCTGTCGCTCGTCCTGTCCGCCCCGGCCGGAATGGAGCTGGATACGATCATCAACTTCCGGCTGGCGACGGTGAGGGGGCTCGGCGAGGTGCTGACCAGGCCCAGCCGCTTCGGCATGCGCACCCTGCTCAACGCGGCCTATCACGACCGGTCGAAAGTCACCGACGCCATGATCGGGGACCGGCTTTGCCTGGCAAGGTTGCCCGGCGCCCAGGCGGCGTTCCTGAAGATGCTGCGCGGCTTCGTCCGCCTGCGCGGGTTCGAACCGAACCGGGTCGCCGACCTGCAATCCTGGCTGCCGGCCATTTCCTGTCCGACGCTGGTCATCTGGGGCAAGCAGGACAAGTTCGTATCCGTGCGCCACGCCGAAATCCTGAGGCAACGGATGCCGGATTGCCGTGTCGCCGTTTGCGACGGATCCGGCCACCTTTCGCAAGCCGAACAAAGCGAATGGTTCAACGAGGAAGTCAGAGGATTCCTGACGACACGGGAGGTATCGCCGGGAACCGCATGAAACCACAACAACAAACACACTTTGGTGAAGGAGGAGACGGAAATGCCACAACTGGATGAACGCATCCTGGAGGTCGCAGAAGACATACAGGGGATGGATCGCCGCGGATTTCTCAAGCTGAGCGCCATTGCCGCCGGTCTCGTTGCCGCTGGTGCATCGGGACTTGTCGCGCCCGGGAAGGCGGTTGCCGGGGTGCCGGAAGGCATCGGCCACATGTCGGAAAGCGAGTATGCGGTGTTCCACCGCCTGATGGAAGTCCTGCTGCCGACCGAGGGCAGCACACTGGTCCCGCCGCAGAAGCTGCCGGTCCTGCAGACCGTCGACGGCGGGTTTCTCGCCGGAATGCCGCCGCACGTGCTCAATGTGGTCAAGGGCGGCGTGGCCTATTTCAACGAGGCGCCGAAAGAGGCTTTCGGCAAGCCGTTCACCGAGTTGTCCGACGCCGAGGCCGTCACGTTCTGCGATGCGTTGGCCATGTCCGACCAGCCGCCGGCACGCGGCCTGTTCACCGCGCTCAAGTTCCTGGTCGTGACCGCCTACTGGGCGATTCCGCCGGCCTGGGAACCGACCGGCTTTGACGGTCCGGTGTTCGAAAAATGGGGCCTTGAATACGCCGGCAACGCGCCGCTGCCGCGGGCTTGATCGAGGGAGGGAACAGAAAGATGACAAAACACACTCAAGTGGCGGTCCGTGGCCTGCAGGTGACGCAAGCTGCCGATGTCGAAGAAAGCAATATCAGCCTTCAGGCGGATGCCGTCGTGGTCGGATCGGGCGCTGGCGGCGCCGTGGCGGCCTACGAACTGGCCAAATCGGGCAAGAAGGTCGTGGTCCTCGAGGCCGGCCGATATGTGCCATCCGAACAGCTGACCGAGATGCACGCGGTGACGCTCGGCACCATGTATGCCGATCATGGCGGGCAGGCGAATTCGCAGGGCGACATCACCATCCTGCAAGGCGCCTGCGTCGGCGGGTCGACGGTCGTCAATGCGGCGCTGTGCTTCCGCACGCCGGACTATTACCTGAAGCTCTGGGGCAAGGAGTTCGGCCTGACCAATCTGACGACCGAAGTGCTGACGCCCTATTTCGAAAAGGTCGAGAAGAACATCTGGATCAAGCCCAACACCGCGGAAGAAACCAGCCCCGGAGCCGAACTGATCAAGCAGGGCCTGGAGAGGCTGGACCTGCCGCCCGGTATTGCCAAACGCAACGTCAAGGACTGCGCCCTGACCGGATTCTGCTTTGCCGGGTGCAAGCCGGAACGCAAGCAGTCGATGCTGGTCACCTACTTGCCCTGGGCACAGGCGCATGGCGCGGAGATCTACGCCGACACCCGCGCGGTCGAGGTGTTGTCCAAGGACGGAAAGGCCACCGGCATCAAGGCGGAAGTGGTTGATCCGAATACCGGGCAGAAGAAGGCCGACATGCAGGTCGACGCACCGATCGTGGTTCTGGCGGCGGGTCCGATCCAGACCCCGATCCTTCTGATGAGGAGCGGTGACCTGGCCAATTCATCGGGTCAGGTCGGAAAGAACTTCGCCTGTCACCCGACCATCTCGCTAACGGCCGAATTCGAAGAGGACGTCAACGATTTCCATGGCGCGACCCATTCGCTCTACATGGACAAGTACACGCTTCCCGACGACGGCGGCTACCTTCTGCTGAATGCGCTCGAACAGCCTGTCTTCGCCGGATCGAGCCAGAACCCGGGGACGGGCAAGCCCTACGTCCAGTTCATGGAGAAATACCGCAACACGATCCGGCTGATCACGCTGATTCATGACAAGAACGTCGGCGAAGTCGCCTACAAGGACGGCATCAAGTCGATCAACTACACCGTGGACGACGAAGATTTCGAGGCGATGAAAGCGGGCCTGAAGACAAATGCCCGCATCCTGCTGGCGTCGGGAGCGAAGAAGGTTCACGTCCCGACCACCCTGTCCAAGGTGATCGAGAGCGAGAGCCAGGTCGACGCCGTGATCGAAGAGCTCAGGAACGAGAAGTCGCGCTACCCCTATGTCTCGTTCCACCCGCAAGGCACCTGCCGCATGGGGGCGGACCCGAAATCAACTGTGGTCGGTCCGAAGGGCGAAACCCATGACGTGAAGAACCTTTACGTGGTGGACGCGAGCCTTTTGCCGACATCGATCGGCTACAACCCGTCGGAAACGGTCTACGCCCTGGCGAGCTACATCAGCGACCAGATCAACGCCGAGCATTCCTGACCCGGAATTGTCGTGCTGCTTGCCAACCGCGCGCCAGCCGGCGCGCGGTTGGTTGCATTTCTGAAGGTTGGTCTTGTTGCCCTTCCCGCCGGCGGCAGATCAGAGCCATCGCGACTTGCATCGGGCGGCACCAACAAGGGCGCTTCCGGGCTCAGGCGCCCGGCGTCTTTGCGCGAATGTCTTCGACCAGGAGGGTTCTGAGTTCCGCCGTGACTTCCGGCACCCGCCCGAACCAGTGAGCAAAGCCATCCACCGCCTGGTGCAGCAACATGCCCAGGCCGTCGACGGTGCGGTGTCCGCGCGCCCTGGCGGCTTTCAGGAGCCCGGTTTCCAGCGGGACGTAGATCGCGTCGTAGACGATTGCGTCGGTCTTCAGCGGCGCCAGGTCGATCTCGAGCTGCGGCTGCCCGGCCATGCCCAGCGAGGTCGTGTTGACCAGCAGGTCGGCGTCTCGCATCAGCGCGGGCAGCGCGTCGAAGCCATGGGCCGAAACCCCGTCGCCGAAATGAGCGGCGAGCGTTTCCGCCTTGGCAACCGTTCGGTTGCAAAGCGACACGTCCAGACCGCGACCGCGAAGCCCGTAGACCGCCGCCCGCGCGGCGCCGCCCGCGCCCAGCACGATGGCCCGTCTCGCATGTTCGTCCCAACCGGGAACCAGTTCGTCGATATTGCCGATGAAGCCGAATGCGTCGGTATTGCCGCCGACGAGCACGCCTTTGTCCCACCAGATCGTGTTGACCGCACCCATGGCCTGCGCCGCCTGCTCAATCCGGTCGAGATAGGGGATGACGGCCGTCTTGTGCGGCACCGTCACGTTGCCACCGACCCAGCCGGCATCGCGAAATGTATCGAAGAACTCTTCCACTTTCTCCGGGGGCACGTCGACCCGCTCATAGCTGCCGGCGATGCCGTAGCGCTCGAGCCAGTAACCGTGCAGCATCGGTGATCGCGAGTGGGCCACCGGATGGCCGATAATGAAGGCGCGCGGTGATGTCGTTTGGTCGTTCATGCGTATGGTCTCGTGTTGGCAAACATGCGGTTCCGGTTTCCAGCCCCGATGGCTTGTATTCGATGTTCCGTCAAAACGGGAAGCTGGCCCGACCGGGAGCTGGGGGCGCGTCGGTTCATTTGCAACGCAAACAGCTCATATTGCGTTACATCAATACATTTTTCTCGTTCTGTGCGAAAATTAACGGTGATGACGAATGGAGTGCTTCCAGATGCGCTTCAGATATGTGGCAATTGCCGTCCTCCTGCTCCTCCACCCGGCCCCGCCCGCAGTCGCCGGCCCGTTCGAGGATGCCTATGCGGCCTATCAGAACGGCGACTATGTCAAGGCGGCTGAACTCTACCAAACGGCCGCCGATGGCGGCTCGACCGCCGCCATGGTGTCCATCGGTTACATGTACGAGCATGGCTACGGGTTCCGGAAGGACCTGGGCGAAGCGCTCTACTGGTACCGCAAGGCTGCCGAGGGCGGTCATTCGATGGGCATGTTCAATATCGGCGTGTTCTATCGCGACGGCCTTGGCGTCAAGGCAGACCACAACGAAGCGCTGCGCTGGTTTCGCAAAGCTGCCGACGCCGGAGCGAAAGACGCCTATTACAGCCTCGCCCAAGCCTACAATAACGGGTGGGGCGTAAAGTCTGACTACGCCAAAGCCGCCGACTACATGTTCGACGCGATCCGCGACGATTACGCGTTCGCCATCAAGGAGATGACGACCAACGCCAGGGCTTGGCGGGTCGAGTTCCGCCGCGCCTTGCAGCGGCGGCTCAGGGATGCCGGTGTCTATCGCGGCTCGATCGACGGCGCTTTCGGCCCCGCCACGAACAGGGCGATACGGGATCTGGCAGCACGAAAGAACGAACCCAAACCCCAGAAAAAGGCGGATCCCAGGACCGACAAGATTATCAAGGACTTCTTTGACGAGTCGAAACGCAAAGGCTGGATCGGCGTCGCGATCGAGAGCATTCCGGCGGATCTCGCCGCCAAGATGGGCGCAGACAAGATTCAGGGTATCCTCATCAGCAACGTCGTCAAGAACAGCCCGGCCGAAGCCGGAGGCCTGGAGACCGGTGACCTGATCATCGAATGGGACGGGCGCGGCGTGTCTTCGGTTACCGAGTTTTCGGCAACAGTGGGCATGACGGAACCCGGCAAACGCGTCGCCGCCAAGGTCCTGCGCAACTGGAAGGAACGCGCGCTTTCCGTCACTGTCGGGAAATATGTGAAACCCGAACCCGCGGTTGCTTCCAAGCCGGCTGAACAGGAGACCGGGAGCAAGGACGCAGCCGGCGCCGGCGAGAAGCTGATCGTCAACATCCCCGAACTGAATGTCTTCCCGCGTCCGGACGTGAATTCGCTGCGCACCGGCGTGCTGTTTGAAGGCACGGAGGTGGAAGTCAAACAGCGCCGGGGCGGCAGCGGAAGCGGTGCCTGGGCCGAAGTCTGCGGCGCCAATGTCTGCGGATGGGTGGGCGCCGAATTCCTTGCGAAGGCGCCCGCTGCCGGGGAACCCGTCGTGAAAGATGAGGTACCGAAGAAGGCGGAACCGGAACCGAAGCAACCCGCCACCACCGAGGATACGGCACCGGATGAAACAGAAGGGCTCGGAACGCTGGACTAATGCGACCGGCCCGTCGAAACAGAGGCGCGCTCCATGTTGTCAGAATCGAAACATTGGCTGCGAAACCGGTTGCCGGGACGCCCGACTGGCAGGTGGGGATTTGTTCCGGCCGCACTCGGGGTCTGGTCGAAAGCGGCCGTCATGCTTCTCCTGCTGGCGGCGCCGGTACAGGCAGGTCCCTTCGGCATTCCCTACGACTACCTCACTGTCGAGCAGCTTAATACGGATATGGCCAGTGCGGCCGAGGCGCCGGAAAATCTGCGCGATGACCTCGGGCCGCCGCCGAAAGTCGGCGGTTTCTGTCCATCGATGCTGGATGTTTTCTGGAAGTTCCCGTCGGCGCTGGTCGAACAATGCATTTCGCCGTCGGTCGCCGAAACGCTGAAGAAGTGCGAGGTATTCACTGACACAAAGATCGGCCCCGGTGTCATGTCGGGCGCCGCCGACTGCCTGAGCAAGCTTACCGAGCAGCTTGATTTCTCCAAACCCATTGACCGCATCACCGGCGCCCTGCAGGGGTCTGTAGCCTGCATGGCGAAAAGCATCGTGAAGTCGAGCAACCTGTCGGAGCCGGAGCAACGCACCGCAATGGGCGTCGTCGACAGCGTCAAGGCGACCTATGACGAGTACCAGAAACTGGCGAAACTCGCCGCCAATCTCGCCACGGGCGGTCCCGGCGTCATTCCCGAATTCCTGGCGATCGACGCAAGCGGCAATGACGGCGACAGTTCGTCGATCAGCATAGGCGACTGGCTGATTGAGGCCGACAAGATCGCCGCCGATCCCGAGGGCTACGCGAAATCGGTTTCGACGGACAAGGTGAAAACCAGCATTACCGCGGCGGTTGCCAATGCCGTCATGAATCCGACCCAGACGATGGAGGACCTGCAAAACTGGTGGGACCCCGACCGGCCGCTCGGCGGCACTGACGAATTACTGCGGCAATGCAGCCTGTCGGACGCGCAGATCGTCTGGGCCACGCGACGGGCCTCGCTCAAGGCCGCTGTTGCCGACGAGCGGATCTCGATGGAGCACTACCGGCACCTGACCTACTGCCAGATCACGGCTGGTTCGCTCAATTTCAACGGGATGAAGGATTTCCAGAAGGAATGGGAGTTGATGGGGTTCGACCGGTATGGGGACCGACCGACACATGCGACCAATTTCAAGGATTGGCTAAGCCATCAGCGCCGCTACGAGCGGGCGCTCACGGCCTATGATGAATTCCTGCAGAAGGAGGCCGAGTTCCAGAAGAAATACAAGACGCGGGTGCAGGAGCTTGCGCCGCTGCTGAAGGAGGCCAAAGCGCTTGAGGCCCTGGCTCGTGCCAATATCCGCAAGTGCGGCCCTCTTGCGGCGCCGAACGCCTTGATCAGCCCGCTTTCCGACAATCCGGTCGAGGAAATGAACCACCGCATTACCGATCTGAAGGCCCGGCTGCTGGGCATGGGATGTTCCATCCCGATGGCCAATTCCTTCATCGGAGGCATTCGCGCCGAGGTCGGCAATCCCTACCGCAAATGGTCGGATTTCCTGTCCTGGGCGCGCCTGACGATGGGCTCCGGTCAGGCCTGCTCCGCCTCCGGCGCCAAGAGCCTCTTGGAGCGGCTCAACGTTGCGGTCGCCGAGAGCTTCGGATCCTACCAGAACATGCAGATTTGCCTGACCAGCGAGCGGGAAAAACAGATTGTCTCCGACATCTACGCCTTCTCGATCGCGCTGGAAGAGCTTGACGGGGTGATCGGCAAGCTCGGCGCGCAGGTTGCCGAATGCGACCAGACCAAAGCCACCGACACGCTGTGGAAGGCTCACGCGCTGCTCGCCGACCTTCCCTGCCACACGCTCAAAGGCGTCGGCAGCCGCAACGATCTCCTGCTTGCGCTTTCCAGGCAATTGCAGAAGCCCGAGTGCGGCCGCTCGCCCTCCTCCGGAAGGCTACAGGTAGTCTACCGGGTGACCGGCAGCGGTTTCGTTCCGCACTGGGCGGGCGGCAGCTATTTCACGAAGGGCCACCACGACGTTCTGGTCACGCTCAAGGAGCCGCCGACGGAAGCTTACCTGCGGTCGATCCTCCAGGGCGTCCTGGAGAGTTATACCGGCGATCCGTGCGAAGCCCAGATCCCGGCCATTCCGGGGCTGGCGAAGACGCCGACCTTCTGGGCGAGCGGCCCAAAGGTGGAATTCGTCCTGGGACCTGGACCGGAGATAAGTCCCAGCGTTCTGGAAGACACGTGGAAGCTGGATGACGGCAAGGGGCCGTCGTTCGGGCAGCTGAAGAAGGCGGCTTGCGGATGAAACCTGTCCTGCGCCTTTTCTTTGTCGTGTTCATGCTCGTCAGCCTGCCGGCGATGGCGCAAGGTACGACGGGCGTGGTGATATCCGCCGGTTCCGGCACCGCGCGGATACTCGTCGCAAGCGAGACGGTGCCGGGCCTGAACGCCCGACTGACGGTCGCGCAGAACGACCTGTTCGGGACTTCGCTTGCCTCGGGCGTCGCCGCCGTCACCGGCGTGGAAGGCACCGTCATTACGGTCAGCCTGGACACCGCCTTGCAACCGGGGCCGGTCACGATCCAGATCATCGAGGGCGAAGAGACCGCGGCCGGCGGCGAGGCAGGCACCAACAGCGCCGTCGGCATGTCGGTCGGCGATCTGAACCCGAACTTCGTCATTCCGGGAACAGGCGATGGCACACCGGGCGAAAATGTAGCCGGACCGTCGGGCGCAGAACCGGGCCTCGACACGGTTCTCCCGCTCGTGCGCGAGTGGATCGCAGTCGCGGAGCCGGTGGAAAACGCCGAACCCGGCTACAATCTGAAATACTCCAACTGGGCGCAGCTCTATGGCTCGACGCCGACCGGCACGATCACGATCAATGCCAAGCCCGACGACACCGGCGGCCTCGAATACGACATGTATCTTTGGACGCACTATCCCGACCTGCCGTCGCTGAACCACTGCACGCTGAAGGAATTCGTTCTGGCACGGATAGCCGGCGAACCGATCGACAAGTGCCGCGGCCGCCACAAGGCGCCGCCGACCTTCGAACTCGCCGATGTCACAGGGCAGCCCGTCGAAGCGGCCAGGCAGGCGCTCGCCGGCAAGAAGCTAAAAGTCGAGGTCGAGGTAGGCGGCGCGGCGCCCTCCGGCACGCTCGAAAACACGGTCGCTGCCCAGGCGCCCGGTCCAGGCGCGCTTGTGCGGGGCGGCCAGACCGTGACGCTGACCGTCTATGGCGAATACGCGGTGACGGACGCCGAACGCGACAGGATCGAGCAGGCGATCGCCGGTTGCATGTTCGACGAAGCCGACGGCCTGATCAGGGCAATCGATACCGACAAGGCGCGGAAGCCCTTCAGCCAGCGCTACGACGAAGCCGTTGCGCGTGAGGAGATAACCAAGGACCGGTTCGGCAAGGCGGACCAATCCTTCCGCTCCTGCGACTATGACGCGGCGCGCAGAAGCCTTGATGAGGCGGCCGCCAACACACGCTGCACGCGCTACCAGGCACAAATCGACGCGGCGAAAGGAAAGATCAGCGCGGCGGCGGCGAGAGAGGCGAAAACAAAGGCGTTGTTCAGCGAAGCCGACAGGCTCTACCGGGACAAGGACTACGAAGCGGCACTGGTCAAGCTGAACCAGGCCAAGGCCAACACGAAATGCGATCGCTACGGCCCCAGGATCGACGCCGCGATCGCCAAGGCCGAGGGCCTTGTCGGCCAGGCCAGGACCGAGCCCGACGCGAGCGGCGCCGGACCGGTCGCGACCGGATCCGAAATCGCCGGAATCTGGGCATTCGCAGCGGCCGCCTGCACCGGCACCGCGCCGCCGCCCAGGAAAAGCACCGGAGAAACGCCGGGCACGATCGGCGAAGCGATCGCCGAGGGGATCGCGGAAGGAATAGAACAGGCGCTGCTCAGTTCGAGATACCGGTTCGCGGAGAACGGCGAATTCATCGTGATCGGCCCGAAGGGCGAATCCCAGGTGATGGGAACATGGCGGCTCGACGGCGATACGCTGACCACGGTTGTCGACGGCAAACCGCAGGCGGCGACGATTACCGAACGCCGCGCCGACCGCATGGTCTTTCACGACCAGTCGAGCGGGGACGACATCACCTTGTACCGGTGCGCCGCCGCTTCCACCACGCAAGAACAGACTGCGGACAAGCCGTCGGCAAGGGCGGATTCGCCCAGCGTCTGCGCCGACTCCTCTGTCGCGTCGGACGGCGGGCTAACCGGATACAACCGGATCTATGGCGGTGGCGGCACGTCGATTCCGATGAAGGGAAGTTTCGCCTGCACGGGCACCGGCACCTATTGGCACGTCACCGAGCAGTCGATCAGCAAGTATCGCTGCGAACCCGATTTCGGCAATTGCACCCGGATGGAGGTCATGCCGGTGATCAAGGCCGAACGGAAGAACGGCAGCGAAGTCTACTGGACGTCGGATTCGGACTGGTGGGTGCGATCGCATTGAACCGGAGGCGCCCGGACTTTACGAGCCCTTCGAAACGAAGCGCAGCACGGATTCGGAAACCTGCGCGCGCAACGCCGCCTGCCCCTTTTCCGAAAACAGCTCGTCGCCGAACAGAATCGAAAAGGTGCCCCGGTTGGAGACGTTGAAGAAGCTCAGCGCAGAGATCTGCCAATGGATCGCCAGCGGCGAGAGCCCGGCGCGGAACACGCCTTCGTCGACTCCCTTGCCGTAGATCGCCTCGACCGTCGAGATCGCCGCCCGGTTCAATTGGGTGATCAGCTCGAAGTGCCTGAGATACAGGCCGTGATGGATGTTTTCGATCATCACCAGGCGGATGAAATCTGGATTGCGCCAATGGTGGTCGAATGTGAATTCGGCCAACCGCCGCAGGGCGTCGGCCGGCGCCAGGTCGCCCAGGTGAAGTCTCTCCTCGCCGGACCGAACCTCGCGGTAGGCCTCTTCCAGCACCTTGCGGTAGAGTCCGTCCTTGTCGCCGAAATAGTAATAGATCATCCGCTTCGACGTTCGCGTCTTCGCGGCGATGTCATCCATCCGCGCGCCCGACAGGCCCTTTTCGGCGAACTCCCCGAGCGCAACCGCAAGGATATTGGCACGTACACCCTCCGGATCCTGCTTCCAGCGCACGCGCCTGTTCGATGTCAACTCACTTGTTGAATCGATCGTCTCCATACCGTTTCGTACCCCGAGGCGACATTTTTCGCTACCAATATTAGCGATTCTCTAAAATACGGTCTACAAATTAACTCGTTGGTACAATAAGATCACGGTTCCGATCGACCTGCAGGGCCGGAAGAACAGTGAGCATCAAGACCATAAAACCGGCGCAGGAAGGTACCGGTTCGAATTCCCAAAATACCGTCCTGACCGGACTGATCGGGCGCGGGATCCAGCTCTCACGCTCGCCGGCGATGCACGAAGCCGAGGGGACGGCCCAGGGCCTGCACTACGTTTACCGCCTGTTCGACACCGCGCTTATGGAGCCGGGCGTCGCGATTGCGGACATCCTGCGGGAGGCCGAAATGTCCTGTTTCGCCGGGGTCAACGTGACATATCCCTACAAGGTCGATGTGATCGACCATCTCGACGAATTGTCGGAGTCGGCCGCGGCCGTCGGCGCCGTCAACACCGTGGTGTTCCGCGACGGGAAACGTGCCGGGCACAACACCGACATGTGGGGATTCGCCGAAAGCTTCCGGCGCAACATGGCCGGGGCCGCGCGCGAAAAGGTTCTTTTGGCCGGTGCGGGCGGCGCGGGGGCCGCGGTGTCCCATGCGCTGATCCGGTGCGGCGCCGGCAAACTCCTTGTCGCCGACAGCGATGCGGCAAGGGCCGAGCACCTCGCGCAGGCGATCTGCGCCGCCTACGGCGCCGGACGCGCCGTCGCCTTTGCCAGTGTCGAGGCCGCACGCGACGAAAAACCCGACGGCATCGTCAATGCGACGCCGGTGGGCATGGCATCCCACCCGGGGTGCCCCGTTCCGGCGGTCATGATCGAACCGCATGTATGGATCGCCGACATCATCTATTTCCCGCTCGAAACCGAACTTTTGCGGCGCGCCCGGAAAACCGGTTGCCGCGTGCTGTCCGGCTCGGGGATGGCGGTGTTTCAGGCGGTGCGGGCTTTTGAGCTTTTCACGGGATTGCAAGCCGACAGCGCCCGCATGGAGGCGACATTCAAAACCCTAGGCGGACCGGAACCCGAATAACCGGAACCTCGCGGCCGATCCACGCCGGGCCATGGCTCCGCGCCGGCAGGTTCACCCGGCGTCGAAGCCCTGCAACACCTTGATGTAATTGGCGCGTTCATAGGTCTCCGGATCGTCGATCCGGCTGTGGCTGAGTTTGCCGCGTATGGCGTCCGGCGATTCCAGCCCCCGCGACGCCAGCCACTCCCGCAGCCCGTCGGAAAGTACCTGCATGTGGCCGATCCCGTGGCGCAGCAGGGTCGAAGTCATCATCACCACATCCGCGCCGGCCAGCAGGTACTTCACCACGTCTTCGGCGGTTTGCACGCCGGTCGTCGCCGCGATCGATGCCTCGATCCGCCCGGCCAGCACGCCGATCCACAACAGTGGAAGACGCATTTCGTAGGATTGGGAGAGTTCCAGGTTCGTTTTGATCGAGAGATTCACCGGATCGATGTCGGGCTCGTAGAAACGGTTGAACAGGACGAGGCCCTTCGCGCCGGCGTCGACGAGTCGGGCTGCCATGTGGCCGGGCGAACTGAAATAGGGTCCGATCTTGACCGCGACCGGAATGCTCACTGCGGAGGTGACCGCCCCGACAATATCCAGGTAGCGCTTTTCGACATCCGCGCCGCTCAGCGTCGGGTCGGAGGGAACGTAGAAGATATTGAGCTCGATGGCCGCGGCGCCGGCGTTTTCGAAGTCGCAGGCGTAGTCTACCCAGCCGCTGACCGTCACGCCGTTCAGGCTGGCGATAACCGGGATGTCGAGGGCATTGGCCGCCTTCTCGACCAGGATCAGATGCTGCGAGGTGTCAAATCCATAGGTCGCCTGGGCCGGAAAATAGCTCAGCGCCTCGCCGTAGCTCTCGCTGCCGTGGTCGATCAGCGCGTCGAGGATTTCCTGCTCACGCATGATCTGTTCTTCGAACACCGAAGGCAGCACGACGGCTCCGGCGCCGAATCCCTCCAGCGCCTTGAGATTGTCGAGATGCGAGTTGAGCGGACTGGCGCTCGCCACCAGCGGGCTTTTCAGCGTCAGGCCGAGATATTTGGTGGTCAGGTCCATGCCCGCCTCCCTCACAATTTGCCAGCGGCGCCAAGCACCCGCGAGGAATCCGGACCGGCGTCCATCTGCGAGAACTCCTCGTAGGTGTGGTACTTGTCGAGGATCGCGGCCTGGGCTTGCGCCAGCAGTGCCGCAGCCTCCTCCGGCCGGCTCGCCGCCAGCGCGCTGTAGCGCAATTCGTTGTAGGCATAGTCCTTGAACGGAAGCGTCGGACGCGGCGAATCCAGCCGGAACGGGGCTTCGCCGACCTCTCGCAACACAGGATCGTAACGCAGAAGCGGCCAGTATCCGCTGGCTACTGCCTTGTCCTGCTGGCTCAATCCCTTGCGCAGATCGAAACCGTGCGCGATGCAGTGGCTGTAGGCCAAAATGAGCGAAGGCCCGTCATAGGCCTCCGCCTCGCGGAAAGCCTGCAACGTCTGCTGCGGATTGGCGCCCATGGCGACCTGCGCGACATAGACATTGCCATAGGCGATTGCCTGCAGCGCCAGGTCCTTGCGCGCCGTGCGCTTGCCGGCCGCAGCGAACTTGGCGATGGCGCCCAGGGGAGTCGCCTTCGAAGCCTGTCCGCCGGTGTTGGAATAGACCTCCGTGTCCATCACCAGCACGTTGACGTTGCGCCCGCTTGCAAGGACATGGTCGAGACCGCCATAGCCGATGTCGTAGGCCCAGCCGTCGCCGCCGACGATCCAGATGCTGCGCCGGACCAGGTGATCGATCACCGATAGAAGATGCACGGCCAGGTCGTTGTCCTTCAAAGACAGCAGCCTGGCCTTTAGTTCCGCGACCCGTTCGCGCTGCGACCTAATCTCCGATTCACGGATTTGCGGCGCCTCCAGAATGGCCGTCACAAGATCGGCGCCGACTTCGCCCGCCAGTTGCCGAAGCAGCGACCGCGCCAGATCAAGATGCTTGTCCGCGGCGAGCCGGAACCCCAAACCGAATTCGGCATTATCCTCGAACAGCGAATTCGACCAGGCCGGCCCCCTGCCCTCTTGGTTCTTCGACCACGGCGTCACCGGCAAGTTGCCGCCATAGATCGAGGAACACCCGGTGGCATTCGCGACCATCAGCCGGTCGCCAAACAACTGCGAAAGAAGTTTGACATAGGGAGTTTCGCCGCATCCCGCACAGGCGCCGGAAAACTCGAACAACGGCTCGAGGAACTGGACGCCGCGGACATTGGCGAAATCGACATGCGCCCGGTTATTGACGGGCAGGGTCTCGAAGAAATCGATGTTCTTCTGTTCGTTTTCGACCCGGTCGGCCTTGTCGTGAAGGTTGATCGCTTTGACACCGGGCTCCAGCGGGCTTTGCGCGGGGCACGCCTCGACGCACAATCCGCAGCCGGTGCAATCGGCGACATGAAACAGCAGCGAGAAGCGCGCGCCGGGATAGCCGCGCGAATTGACCGGCGCCGACCTGAATCCGTCCGGTGCGCCGGCAAGCAGCGCCTCGTCATAGTATTTCGCCCGGATGACGCTGTGTGGGCAAACGAACCCGCATTGTCCGCACTGGATGCAGAGATCCTCGCGCCAGACCGGAACCTCTTCGGCGATATTCCGTTTCTCCCAGGCAGCGGTACCGGACGGGAACGTGCCGTCGGCGGGCATGGCGCTGACCGGAATGTCGTCGCCCAGCCCTTCCATCATCCGGGCGGTCACGCGGCGAACAAAATCCGGCGCGGTATCGGGGACGATCGGCGGGCGCTCGATGTCGCTGGTCACCGAGGCCGGAACCTTGACTTCGTATAGCCGTTCCAGCGCGCCGTCCACGGCGGCGTAGTTCTGCTCGACGACTCGCTTGCCCTTGCGGGCATAGGTCTTGGCGATGCTACGCTTCACGCGCTCGATCGCCTCGTCGCGCGGCAGCACGCCGGATAGGGCGAAGAAGCACGTCTGCAGGATCGTGTTAGTGCGCGATCCAAGCCCGACTTCGCGGGCCGCCCTGGTCGCATCGATCACATGGAACTTGAGCTTCTTGCCGATAATCTGCTGCTGCACCGGGCGCGGGAGATGGTCCCAGATCTCGTCGGGACCATACGGGCTGTTGAGCAGGAAGGTGGCGCCGGGTACGGCGAGGCGCAACACGTCGGTCTTCATCAGGAAATGAAACTGATGGCAGGCGACGAAATTCGCCGAGCCGATCAGGTATGGTGCCCTGATCGGCGCCGGGCCGAACCGCAGGTGCGAGACAGTTTGCGCGCCCGATTTGTGGGAGTCGTACACGAAATAGCCCTGCGCGTAGTGGCTGGCGTCTTCCGCGATGATCTTGACGCTGTTCTTGTTGGCCCCGACCGTTCCGTCCGCGCCAAGCCCGTAGAAAACCGCGCGCACCACCTCCGGCGCTTCGATGGCGTAGCCCTTGTCGACCTCAAGGCTGGTGTGCGTGACATCGTCGTCGATGCCGACGGTGAAACCGTTCTTCATCCCGCTTTTCGCCAGCTCGTCGAAAACCGCCTTTGCCTGTGCGGGATCGAAGTCCTTCGAGGACAGGCCGTAGCGCCCGCCGATGATCCGCGGCATGGCGGTGCGGCGGCCACCGGCGACGGCATCCGCCATCGCCGCCACGACGTCGAGATATAGCGGTTCGCCGGTCGCGCCCGGTTCCTTTGTGCGGTCGAGCGTGGCGATCGCCGCGCAACTTTGCGGCAGGACGGCCAGCAGATGCTCGGCGGAGAAAGGCCGGTACAGCCTGACCGAGACGCAGCCAACCTTCTCGCCGCGCGCGACGAGATCGGCAACGGTTTCGCGGACGACTTCCGCCCCCGATCCCATGGCGAAGACCACGCGCTGCGCGTCAGGCGCACCAAAATAGTCGAACGGCCGGTAGTGGCGGCCGGTCAGTTCACCGAACCGGTTCATGGCATCGGCGACCACGCCGGGCGCCTCGGCGTAATAGCGGTTTACGGCCTCGCGCCCCTGGAAGAACACATCGGGGTTTGGCGCGGTGCCGCGCACGAACGGATGTTCCGGATTGAGCGCCCGTGCCCGATGGGCGCGCACGAGGTCGTCGTCGATCATCGCGCGGACATCGGCGTCGCTGACAAGCGTCAGCGTGTTGACCTCGTGAGACGTTCTGAAACCGTCGAAGAAATGAACGAAGGGGATGCGGGCCGCCAGCGTTGCCGCGTGCGCAATCAGGGCCATGTCATGAGCTTCCTGCACCGAATTGGAGGCGAGCATGGCAAAACCGGTCGGCCTCACCGCCATCACGTCGGAATGATCGCCGAAGATGGACAGCGCCTGCGTCGCCACGGAACGCGCGGCAACGTGGAAAACCGCCGGTGTCAGTTCACCGGCGATTTTGAACATGTTGGGGATCATCAGCATCAGGCCCTGCGAGGCCGTGAACGTCGTCGTCAACGCCCCGGCCTGCAACGAGCCGTGCACCGCTCCGGCCGCGCCGCCTTCGCTCTGCATTTCCTGGACGACCGGGATGTTGCCCCAGATGTTGGTAATCCCCGCCGATGTCCATTCGTCGGCGAGTTCGGCCATCGGCGAGGACGGTGTGATCGGATAGATCGCGCACACCTCGTTGACCCGGTAGGCGACATGGGCGACGGCAGTGTTGCCGTCCATGGTCGCGGTGGTGCCCGTTACCTCAGCCATGGGACGCAGCCTCCGGGATCATGTCGATGGCATGGCACGGACACTGCTCGAAACAGACCGCGCATCCGGTGCATTTGTCGTAGTCGAACTTGTAGCGCCGGCCTGGCCCTAGCTTGACGATGGCCTGCTCGGGGCACGCGGCGAAGCAGTTGTCGCATTCGTAGCAATCGCAGCAGGAATAGCAGCGCTGGGCCTCGTAGCGCGCCTCAACCTCGCTCAGGCCGGCGACGATCTCGGAAAATCCCTCGAGCCTGCTTTCCGCGGCCAGCTCCTTTTGGGCACGCGGATCGGCATCCGAATAGACCGGCAGGTTCAGCATGCCGAATGTGACCAGACCAGGCTGCTCCGGGCTCCGGTAGCGGACACTGGCCAGCCAGGCGTCGATGTTGCGCGCGGCGCGTTTGCCGTGCCCGACCGAGATCGTGACCGACTGTTCGCCCGGCACGAGATCGCCGCCGGCGAAAATGCCGGGCGCTCCGGTCATCATGTCCGGCCCGACCTCGACCGCCCCGTCCGGCGTAAACGCGATGCCGGGGACATTGCGCAGGAAGCTGCTTTCGGAAGACTGTCCCAGCGCCAGCACCACCGCGTCGGCGGAAAGCGTGTCGAACTCGCCGGTCGGCCGGGGTTTTCCGTTGGCGTCGATTTCCATGCGTTCCACCGTCAGGTCGGAGCCGGAAATCTCGGAGATGGTCGTCAGCCACCTGATCTTGACGCCTTCCGCCAGCGCCTCGTCGGCCTCGAATTCATGCGCAGGCATATGGGCGCGGTCGCGGCGATACACGATCACCGTCTCGCTGGCGCCGAGGCGGCGGGCGGTGCGCGCCGCATCCATGGCGGTGTTGCCGCCGCCATAGACGACGACCCGCCGGCCCAGCAACGGCGGTTTCCCCTCACTCGCCCCGTGCAGCAGGCTGACGGCATCGAGCACCCGTGCCGCGTCGCGCGACGGGATATCGACATGCTTGCCGAGGCCGGCGCCGATGGCGACGAATGCGGCGTCGAACCCGTCCTGCTCCATCTCGGCCACCAGGTCGCTCACCTTGTGGCCGGTGACGATCCTGACGCCGAGCGCTTCGATCCGTGCGACCTCCCTGGCCAGGACGTCACGCGGCATCCGGTAGGCGGGGATGCCGAAATGCATCATGCCGCCAGCGACCGGCCCGGCCTCGCGGATCTCGACCTCATGGCCGAGCCGCGCAAGGTGGTAGGCGGCGGACAATCCCGACGGGCCGGCGCCGATCACCAGCACTTTCCTGCCGGTTTTTTCGCGGACCGGTTTGTGGGTCCAGCCCTCCTGGTCGGCCAGGTCGCCCAGGAACCGTTCGACGGCGTGAATGCTGACGGGAGCGTCAACCTCGCCGCGATTGCAGCCGCTTTCGCACGGGTGGTAGCAAACCCGGCCGTGCACCGCGGGCAACGGGTTCTGAGCAACCAGGATCTCCCACGCTTCGCGGTAACGGCCGGCCTGCGCGGCCGACAGCCACTCGCGGATGTCCTCGCCGGCGGGACAGGCATTGCTGCAGGGCGGCGTCAACGTGACGTAGACCGGTTTTTGCCTTCGCACCGGCCCCCTGAGGCTCGCGGCAGTCAGATCGACTGCCGGGGTGAAATCCCGAAGCCTGGTGCTCATCTGTTCAGGTGCCTCCGCGTTACGGCTATCGGACGGCATTCTAGCGATCAGTGTGACGGTCGCATTGATCTATTTCAACGCACTTTGCCCCGTCGTGTCGAGACCAGGTCCGCGGACTGCCCTCCCGGCGGTCTGGGCTTGCCGCCGGAAAGACCGGCTAAAGCCGCGCCGCCACGGCGTGGGCCGCGATTGCGCCGAACTCGTAATAGGTCGCGCGCGCCTGGGCGAAGCGCTCGTCGTGACGCGGCACGGGCCGCAGCGGCAACCGGCCCGGATCATCGCGCAACAACGCTCGCGCGGCGGCGGTGCCGAATACCGTGCCCGGGCCGATCCCGCGGCCGGAATAGCCGAAACAGGCATAGCCCCGCGGACCGAGGGAGAGGATTTTGGGCACATGATCGCCCGTCATGGCGATTTGTCCATGCCAGGCATACTCGATTTCCTGCGGGCCGATATCCGGGAAAACCTGCCTGATCTTTCGCCGCGCCCAGGCGCGGTGGACGGCGGCGCCCGGTCCATCGAGATTGCCAATACCGCCGACGATCAGCCGACCGGACCGGTCCAGCCTGAACGAGGACATCACCGTGGCCGTATCCCAACAGCCCTCGCCGCCGGGCAGAATACCCGCCAATTGCGCCTTGCTCAGCGGCGCGGTGGCGACCTGAAGGAAGCCAACCTTGACGAATCCGGGTTCCGTCACGCCGGCGACGCCCGAATGGTATGCATTGGTCGCCAGAAGCAGGGCGCGGGCCCGCACCGCCCCGTTCGGCGTGGCAATTCCCCAGGCATCGTTCTCGAACGTAACCGAGACCGCAGGCGTATCCTGGCAGATCAGGGCACCGGCCTCCGCTGCGGCGCGCGCCAGGCCCCGGCAATAGGATTTCGGTTGCACCGTTCCGGCGCGCGGATCGTACAGGGCGCCGTGGAAGGTCGGCGACCCGGTCCGCTGCACCGTCTCGCGCGCGTCGAGCAGCCTGACCGGGGCGCCCAGTTCATTCTGCTGGCGGAACCGGTTTTCCAGATCGGCGACCCCGGCCCGGGAATGCGCACAATGCAATGTGCCGTTGCGCGTTGCTTCGCAATCGATCCCGTGTTTCTCGATCAGCCGGAACACCGTCGCCGGCGCTTCGCCGAGAACCGACAGCAATTCACGGCCACTGTCCTCGCCGAGAACCCCGATGATTTCCTCAGGCGGCAGCCAGAGCCCGGCATTGACGAGGCCGACATTGCGGCCCGACCCGCCCTGGCCGATCCTGTCGGCTTCCAGCAGGCACACGCTGGCGCCAGTTTGCGCCGCCTCCAGCGCCGCGGAGCACCCGGTGAACCCGCCGCCAATAATGGCCAGATCGACGTCGCGCGTTCCTTCAAGCGGACCGGTCTCGATCGTTTCGGCGCAACTCGCGTCCCAAAGGTTGCCGGCCGGATCAGATGTCAAACTTCACTCCCTGGGCGAGCGGCAGCGCGGCCGAGTAGTTCACCGTACTGGTCTGGCGCCGCATGTAACCCTTCCAGGCATCCGAGCCGCTTTCCCGGCCGCCGCCGGTTTCCTTTTCGCCGCCAAACGCACCGCCGATTTCCGCGCCCGAGGGCCCGATGTTCACATTAGCGATCCCGCAATCCGAGCCGGTCGCCGACAGGAAGGTTTCGGCTTCGCGCAGATTGAGCGTGAAGATGCAGGACGACAGCCCCTGCGGCACACCGTTTTGCATCGCGATCGCCTCGTCAAGCGTCTCGTAGCCCATGACATAGAGGATCGGCGCGAAGGTCTCGGTGCGCACCGTTTCGGTCTGATCCGGCATCTCGACGATGGCCGGCTCGACATAGGCGCCGCCCTGCGGAACGCCGGCCGTGACGGCTCGCCCGCCGTGGATCTTCCCGCCCTCCTTGCCGGCGGCCTCGAGCGCCTGCAACATCCGCTCGAGCGCCGCACGGTCGATCAGGGGACCGACCAGCGTAGAAGTCTCGCGGGGATCGCCGACCGGAAGGCTCGAATAGGCTTTTGCGAGCTTGCCCACGAGGTCGTCCTTGATCGAATTGTGGACAATCAGGCGACGCAACGAGGTGCAGCGCTGGCCGGCCGTGCCGACCGCCGAGAAGACGATGGCGCGCACGGCCATGTCGATGTCGGCGGACGGCGCGACGATCATCGCGTTGTTGCCGCCCAATTCGAGGATCGGCCGGCCCCACCGGGCCGTGACCTTGGGACCGACCACACCGCCCATGCGGGTCGAGCCCGTGGCCGAGAGGATCGGCACGTCCCTCGAAGCAACGAGCGCCTCGCCAATCTCCGGCCCGCCGATGACCATTTGGACAAGCCCGTCCGGCGCGTCGCCGAAACGCTCCAGCGCCCGTTGCATGATCTTCATCGTCGCCATGGCGGTGAGCGGTGTCTTTTCCGACGGTTTCCAGATCACCGGATCGCCGCAAACCAAAGCCAGGGCGGTGTTCCAGGACCATACCGCTACCGGGAAATTGAACGCCGTGATCACGCCGCACGGACCCAGCGGATGCCAGGTCTCGGCCATGCGGTGCCCGGGCCGCTCGGAGGCGATTGTCAGGCCGTGCAGCTGGCGCGACTGGCCGACGGCGAAATCGCAGATGTCGATCATTTCCTGGACCTCGCCGAGGCCCTCCGAGGTAATCTTTCCGGCTTCGAGCGTCACAACCGCGCCGAGTTGGTCCTTGGCGGCGCGCAATTCCTCGCCGAGAAGCCGGACCAGTTCGCCGCGGCGCGGCGCCGGAACCTGGCGCCAGGCGTGAAACGCCTGCCGGGACCTTTCAATGATTGCCGGCATATCGGCCGCAGCGGTTTCGGCAATCCGGGCCACCTCGGCCCCGTCGATGGGGGAATGAACCGGAAGCCGGCCGCCGGTGAGTTCGGTGGCCGTCAGTCCGGCCGCTTTCAGGACTTCGTCATGGGTCATTTCATGCACCTTTCGTTACCGGACGGCGCTGCTCGTCCAGTCCCATCGAGACCAGAACCGGCGCCTGCCGTTGTTTGTTTGCAAAATCGTCCTTGCTCGCCATGCCCTGCCAGTCGGCAAGAATGAGCGATTGCGCCACTGCGCCGCCCAGCGTGTTGCCGGGACCGGTCACAATGAAAAAATCGGGCGCAAACTCCCGGGCTGCAACCGCAATGGCGCGCGAGAAATCGTAGGTTTGGGTCACCTGGGCGCCGAGCGTGTAGTCCCAAAGCGCACCCGTATCGGAGGAATGGGGCCACCAGATCGCGCCGCGTCCGTCGATCATCGGCAGGCGGGGTTGTCCGAACAAATCCGGAGCCAGCCGCGCGCGCCCTCTTTCAGCGACCGGCGCCTGGAGCGCCGTGTGAAAGGCGGCGTGATTGCCGAGCCGCATCGGGAACCGGTCCTGCCGCGGCTCGACGGCGGCCTCGAAGGCGGCGAGGCCCGCCTCGTCTCCGGCGAGCACGAGCATGCCGCCGAGGTCGATCGACAGACCCAGCGGGCGGCCCGACGCGTCGATCTCCGCGACGAGCGCCAGAAGTTCCCGCTTGCGCGCGGGGTTGGGCTGCCAGTCCTCGTCCATGAAGGGGTAGATCAACTGGCCGCCGATCAGCGCCTCCTGCATCAGGGTCCCCATCGTATTGGCGACCTCGAACCCTGCTTGGGGTTCGAGCGCGCCCGCGCAGGCAAGGGCCGAATACCAGCCCATGGAATTGCCGGTGACGGCCACGATCTCGACCGTGTCCCGGTCGAGCGACAGGAAGTCGCCGAGCGTGGCGGCATAGATCAGCGCCGACGCATTGTCGCCCCGGCTGTGCCTGGCATTCGAGTAGCGTTCCGCGCCATCCAGTTCGCTCAGCGTCTCCTGGCCCCGGTCGCGGCGCATGGCGTCAAAACGCTCAAGAAGGGCGGCATCCGGGAAATGGCGGGCGAGATAGCCGAGTTCGGTCTTGTTGTAGGTGCCGCGGCCCGGGCAGATGACGACGGCTCTTTTCATGCGCCACCCTCCACCAGTTTGCGGGCGGCCTCGACGATGCCATCGGCGGATGGCATGGTCGCGGCGTAGGCGGGGCCGGTCGCGATGAAGCTATCTTCGGCGCTCAGCCGCGCATGCGGCGCCGCTCCGTTCTCGTCGAACAAGGTCATCAGCGCTTCCGCAACGCCGCCGGTGCGGCGGGTCTCATCAACGATCAGGATCCTGCGGCATCCCGCGACGGCCTCGATAAGCGCCTTTTCGGGAAGCGGCGAAAGCCAGCGAAGGTCGATCACCCGCGCGTCGATCCCGTCCTCGGTCAGCCGCTTTTGCGCCTGGCGCGACAGGTAGCAGCCATTGGCGAAGGTCACGATGGCAAGGTCCGTCCCGTCGCCATGGATGCCGACCTCGCCGAACGGGATGCGGTCCGACGGATCGGGATAGCGCGTCATCCAGCCGCCGTCGCCGGCCTCGTGCAGGTCGCGCATCGGGTAGAGCGCGATCGGTTCGAGGAAGACGACGAGACGCTGTTCCTCGCGCGCCAGCCTCACGCACTCGCGTAACAGCCGGGCGGCATCGGCGCCGTTGGACGGGCACGCCAGGATCAATCCCGGAATGTCGCGCAGCACGGCGACGGAATTGTCATTGTGGAAATGACCGCCGAACCCCTTCTGGTAGCCGAGCCCGGCGATCCGCACGACCATCGGGTTCGCGTACTGGCCGGTGGAGAAGAACGGCAATGTCGCCGCCTCGCCGCGCAACTGGTCCTCGGCATTGTGGAGATAGGCGAGGAACTGGATTTCCGGGATGGGCAGGAAACCGTTATGGGCAAGCCCGATGGCGAGGCCGAGGATCGATTGTTCGTCGAGCAGCGTGTCGATCACCCTGTCGCGACCGAAGCGCTGCATGATCTTCTGGGTGACGCCGTAGACCCCGCCCTTGCGGCCAACATCCTCGCCCATGAGCGTGATCTCGCCATGTTCGAGCATGAGGTCGGTGAGCGCCCAGTTGACCAGACGCGACATGATCTGCGGTTCCGCCATGGCATTTTCGTCGCCGCCGAAAACAGCCTTGCGGTCCTCAGCGGAGGGTCCGTTGCCCGGTTTGGAGGCGCGTTTGGGCGGGACGATGCTTGCCATCACATCGGCGGCGGTCTTGAGCCGCGGCCGCGTCACGACCGCGGCGGCAATGCGCGCGACGCGGTCGCAGGTCTGCTCGTAGATCGCCATGGCATCCGCCGGTTGAAGGGCGTCCGCCCGAGCCAGCAAGCGTACGGAATGGAGTAGCGGATCGTTGGCCTCGTCGGTCTCGACCTCGCTCTTGCTCAGATAGCTGGTGGCGACGTCGGCGCCGGCATGGCCGTAGAGCCGGACGGTGCGGACATGGAGAAAGGCCGGCTTGCGCCGTCGGCGGACATATTCGGCCGCTTCCCGCGCCACTTGGTACGTCTCGAAGATATCCAGCCCGTCGCAGAAGAAGTACTTCAATCCCGGGCGCTGCGCGAAATTTGCCGCGATCCATCCCTGCGGCGTCTTCGTCGATATCCCGATGCCGTTGTCCTCGCAGACGAAAAGCAACGGCATCGGTACCGACTGATAGGAGGTCCATTGCGCGGCGTTGAACGCGCCCTGCGCGGTGGAATGGTTGGCGGAAGCATCGCCGAAGGAACACATGACGATCGCGTCGTCGGCCAGCGCGCGGTGTTCGGGCGGGCGGCGGCGGGCAAGGCCAATCGAATAGGCCGCCCCGACGGCCTTCGGCAGATGGCTGGCGATGGTCGAGGTCTGCGGCGGAATGTTCAGGGCCTTCGAGCCCAGCACCTTGTGGCGCCCGCCGGATATCGGGTCTTCCGACGAGCAGGCAAAGGACAGCAGCATGTCCCAGGCAATCGTCTGGCCCGGCACCTGTTCGCTGCGCGCGATCTGGAAGGCTGCATCGCGGTAATGCAGGAACGCCATGTCGGTCGGGCGCAGGGCCGCCGCCACGGCGGCCATGCCCTCGTGGCCGGACGAACCGATCGTGTAGTAGCCCTGCCCCGCCTTCTGCATCGCCCGGCTCTGCCGATCGAGCGCGCGCGACAGGCAGGCGGCCCTGAAGACCGACACCGCCCCGGTCGGCGACAGGGGGCCGGAGGGTTCGCGGCCGGGCGGCAGGTCGCCGGAGGCGACGCGCTTGAGGAAATTTTCGTGAACGATATCCGCGCGATCCATCTCAGCCGCACGCTCCCGTGGGGCGCCGGCAGGCGTGCGGCGCGCTCAACCGGCCAGCACCACACAACTTGTCGAGATTGTTCGCATACATCACAGTTGCAAAACCCGAATTATCGCATTCTTTGTATATGGGGACAAAAAACGCGATAAAACCATCGAAATTTGTTCCCAGATTCTGGAGTAAAACTCACATGATCGCGCCACGCCGCTTTCTGCCCTCGATCAGCTCCCTTCTGGCCCTGGAGGCGGTCGACCGCCTCGGCAGCGCCACCGCCGCCGCCGACGAGCTTGCGCTCACCCATAGCGCGATCAGCCGGCAGCTCAAGGTGCTGGAAGGCCAGATCGGGCTGCAACTGGTGATGCGCGACGGCGTTCGCCTGCGGCTCACCCCGGCCGCGCAGGAATATTGCAAGTCGGTCCGCACCTGCCTGCACGACCTGTCGCGGGCGTCGCTCAAGCTGAAGGCAAACCCGACCGGCGGCGGTCTCGACCTTGCCATCCTGCCGGCGTTCGGGATGCACTGGCTGGCGCCGCGGCTACGCCAGTTCGCGGAAGCCCATTCGGAAATCACGGTCAACCTGTCCACCCGGCTGGCGCCGTTCGATTTCGACCGCGAGAATTTCGACGCGGCGATCCATTACGGCCTGCGCGACTGGCGCAGCGTGCAGTACCTGGAGATTGCCGAAGAACATGTCCTGGCGGTCTGCGCGCCCGGTTTGCTGCCGTCGCCGCTCACCGCACCCGAGGAGCTTTTGCGCCTGCCGCTCCTGCATCTGGAAACGCGGCCTGCCGCCTGGGAAGAATGGTTCGCGGTCCATGGATGCAAGGCCACGGGACTGCACGGGATGCTGTTCGACCAGTTCTCGACCATGGCGCAGGCGGCGAGCCACGAATTCGGCGTCGCCTTGCTGCCATCCTATCTGGCGCGCCCCGAGATCGGCAGTGGCCGGTTGGTCGCCGCCTGGGACCGGCCCATGCGCACATCGGGCAAGTACTATCTGGTCTGGCCGGAGAACCGGGCGATGCGCCCGGCGTTGGAAAAGTTCGTCGCCTGGCTCAGCGGCCTGCTCGTCGACCAGGACCCGTCAGAACAGCCAGCACTCCAGCGCGTATAACCGCGGCGTGACGGCCGCGCATGCGACATGGCCAAAGCGGAAGCCGGCCCGGCCGGAGTCGCGCCGCGGGATCCCGTCAGACGAGCAAGGGGTCGATCACGTCCACGACGACATGGTTGGTCGCCAGCAGGTCGTGGCCGTCATAGGCCTGCAACTCGATGTCGAACTGCGCCTGGCCAAAGGCATACGGATCGATCGGGTCGGCGCAGTGGCCGTGGCTGTGGTGACCCGACGTGAACTGGGACCACCAGGGCCGGTCGGGGTGCGTCTGCGGATCGCCGTCGATGTAGTCGTAAAGGAAATCGAACGCGATGTTTTCGCTGTTCTGGCTGACATAGGCGTTGCCGTCATCGTCGCCGATGACCGGCAGGCCTGTCTTCTGGTCGAACCAGATCAGGTTGGATCCGCTGCCGTCGTCGTAATACTGGCCCACGAAGACGCGGTAATCGGTTCCTTCGGTGATGTCGGTGTCGAATTTGAGCACGAACTTGAAACTCGACAGATCGCCGTCGGCCCCGTTCAGCCCGGTCGCAACCGAATAGTTGAAACTCCAGGCGGCGCGGGCCGCGTTGTCCGATGAAGACCCGTTATCCGTCGACTGGGTTCCCGTCGCCACCTCGAAGTGGACCAGGCCGTCGGCGCCGAT
>JBNLDE010000047.1:0-4937 GCA_050304175.1 Zhengella sp.
TCGGCGAACACCGCCGCGACGTCCGCGCTTGCCTCGCCGTCAGAGATCAGGCGCACCGTTGCCATGAACTGCCTCCTCGAAAATGCCTGTGCGTTGCGACGATAGCGCGTGTGCGGCAATGGCGGCAATGCGGCGAAACCGTTCCGGTGACGGAGTGTCGGCGGAACTGAAGTTGCTTGGCTCTTGTATGCTCTGACGGTGTGCTTACGTTGCGGCGATGAATCACGCAGGGGATATTTCATGACCGGTATTGCCGATTACGCCATCAATACGCGCTGGCCCGCCACCCATCCGGACCGTATCCAGCTCTATTCCTTCCCGACGCCCAACGGCATCAAGGTGTCGGCGATGCTGGAGGAGACGGGGCTGCCCTACGAGGCGCACACGATTTCAATCATGAAGAACGACCAGAAGACGCCGGAGTTCCTGGCGATCAATCCCAACGGAAAGATCCCGGCGATCGTCGATCCGGACGGTCCCGGCGGCAAGCCGCTGGCGCTGTTCGAATCCGGCGCGATCCTGATCTACCTTGCCGACAAGTCCGGCAAGTTTCTGTCGTCCGATCCGGCGACCCGTTACGAGACGATCCAGTGGGTGATGTTCCAGATGGGCGGCATCGGCCCGATGTTCGGCCAGCTCGGCTTCTTCAACAAGTTCGCCGGCAAGGACATCGAGGACAAGCGGCCGCTGGAGCGTTACGTCAATGAGACGAAACGCCTGCTGGAAGTGCTCGACGGCAGGCTCGAGGGCCGCGACTGGATCATGGGGGCCGACTACACGATTGCCGATATCGCCACTTTCGCCTGGGTCCGCACGGTCGACGCGTTCTACGAGGCGGCCGAACTTGTCGGCCTCGACAAGATGGACAATATCACGGCCTGGCTCGACCGATGCCTCGCGCGCCCCGCCAGCCAGAAGGCGCTGAACATCCCGCCCCGCGAGTGAACGGAAAAGGCAGCGGCCCCGACTCACGGCGCTGTCAGCGGGGCTCCGAGTGCAGTCCGCTGACGATGGCTGCGACCAAATTCGCTCTGGTCCGTCAAACGACTTGGTCGCCGCGTGTCCCATGAAAGGCCGTTCAGCGGTTGTCCATGACGCGGAAAGACCAGGTCGCCTGGCTGTGGCGCGAGTTGCCGCCGTGCGACCTCGACCGGTTTTCCGGATGCGCCCGGGCCTAGCCCGTGCTCCAGGCGCGGGGCTGACGCATGCCGGCGATCTTGCAGGCCTGCTTGACGTAGCCGTAGGGGAACAGCTCGAAAAACCGCCTGCGGCCCGCCGCGGTGTCCGAGCCGTTCGTCTCCGCCAGGAAGCGGAACACGAACCGCGCATCGGCCATGATGCCGTGCTGATCGAGATAGGATCGCATGAACCTGATGATCGCCCAGTGCGCGTCGGTCAGTTCGATGCCTTCCTCCTCGGCCAGGCGTTGCGCGACGGCGTCGTCCCATGTCTCGGGATCCACCAGGTAGCCGGCTTCGTCGCGCGTGACGGTCCGGCCGTCGATGATTTCGGACCTCAGGACGTCGGGGTGTACTCTCATGCCTTGCGCTCCTCTTGTCCCTTCCAGCTGTCAGGCCGGTCCCGCCGGCCGGGCGTTTACGCCAAGTTCGGTCACCACCGCGTCCATGGCGATGTCGTGCGGCTGCGGATAGATGGTCGGTATCTTCGCCTGTTCGTAGCCGACGCCCAGGATGCGCGGCTTCCTGTCCGTCGCCGCCAGGGTCCGGTCGAAAAATCCGCCGCCATAGCCGAGCCGGTAGCATTCGGAATCGAAACCGACCACCGGCGCGATGACCACGTCGGGAGCAACCGCCTCGCTGCCTTCGGGCGGCACCGGGATGTTCCACACCCCGCGCTCCAGCGGGTCGCCCGGCGCCCAGGCGCGGAAGACCAGCGGCCGGCCTTTATCGATGACGACCGGCAGCGCCGTCCGGCCGTCGCGGGCGACCACCTGTTCCAGGAAGCCGCGCAGGTCCGGCTCGCCGCGAAACGGCCAGTACAGGCTTACCGTCAGCCCCGCCATGTCGCCGATGGCGATTGCGAGGTTTTCGGCAATCCGGTCGGCATGATCGCGCCGGGTATCGGGCGGGATCGCGAGGCGCGCCGCGATCAGCCGCTCGCGTTCGGCCTTGCGCCAGCGTGTCACGTCGGTGCGCTGCCTCGAATCGGCCGCCGGCGCGAGCCCCATATAGGCTGGATCGACCTCATGCATGAAGCAGGGCGGCGACGCGAACGTTCCACCGTCGTCCTCGTCGCCATTTGCGGTCATGGTTGTCGCCCCGTCTCGACGGCGGAACGCCCGGGAAGAAATATCTCGCTATCGGGACGCCGCAGGCGTTGCCCCTTTGCCAGCATGACGCCGGCGCCTCCGGCGATTCCGAGTTCGAGGCTTCCCGCGATCTGCCGCGCGCGGTCGATGAAATGCGCCGCCGCGGGCGGATCGCAGATCTCGCGCGCGGTCTGTTCGAAAAGCTCAAGCCAGCGGTCGAAATGCCGGCCATCGACAGGCAGGGGCAGATGCTTGTCCATCGGCTGGCCATGATACCGCCCGCTCATCAGCGCGACCGAGGACCAGAACGCGCACATGCGCTCCAGGTGGGGTTCCCAGTCGGCGATTCGCGTCTCGAACACCGGGCCCAGCAGATCGTCGCCGCGTACCTTCCCGTAAAAGGTCCGCACCACGCGCTCGATCAGGTCTTCGTCGATACCGGTTTGCGCGATGATGTCGGCTACCTTCGCGGCCCGTCGGTCGGCTGTTGTCATCATGCCCTCAAATAGGTATTCTAAATATCTCTTTAGCACGCAAAACGGTGCAATGCCAGCGCCGGAGCAGGAGTGCGGCGATGCGTCTGACTTCATTTACCGATTACGGTCTGCGCGCGCTGATGCGGCTTGCCGCGGAGCCGGACCGCGTGTTCACCACCGACGACATGGCCGCCGCATTCGGCATTTCGCGCAATCATCTGGTCAAGATCGTCCGCAAGCTGGCGGAGGCGGGCATCGTCGCCACCCAACGGGGCGTGGGCGGCGGGTTCCGCCTGACGCAACCGGCCGACCAGATCAGCCTGGGCGACATCGTGCGGCTGCTGGAATCGCAGTCGGCGCTTGTGGAGTGCTTCAGGGCCGACGGGGGCATGTGCGTGGTCACCCGCAATTGCCGGCTCAAGGTCAGGCTCAAGGCCGCGCGCGAGGCCTTTCTGCGCGAGCTCGATCGCACGATGCTGGCCGAATGCGCCTTGCCGCCGGGCGAGCTGGCAGCGTTGCCCGCCGCTAAATAGTCCGGCTTTTAGGGCTTACGCCGGCACGGTGCCGTTTTCGCGCAGCACCTGGCCGGCGAGGTAGAGCGAGCCGCAGATCAGGATGCGCGGCGGCTTGTCGCCCTCTTTCCAGGTGTCGCGCAGCAGTTGCAGCGCGCTGGCGACCGAGTTGACCGGCTCGGCCGAAAGGCCGGCCTCGCGGGCCCGGGCCGCCAGCACCTCGTTGGGGACGCCCGCGTCGCTGTCGTTCACCGGGACCGCGTAGACATGGCGCACAAGGCCGTGGAAGGCGCCGAAATAGCTGGTCTGGTCCTTGGTGTCGATCATCCCGGCGATCAGGAACAGGGGCCGCTCGTCGCGTTCCTCGCGCGCCGCCAGTTCCTCGGCGATGACCATGCCCGCGCCGGGATTGTGCCCGCCATCGAGCCAGATCTCGGCCCCCTGCGGACCCAGCTCGATCAGCCGGCCCTCGGTCAGGCGCTGCATGCGCGCGGGCCATTCGACCGTCTGCATCGCGGTGTCGGCGGCGCGGTGGCCGATATCGAAGCCCGCCATGCGCACCGCGGCGATCGCGGCCGCCGCATTGGCGTATTGATGGCGTCCGGGCAGCCGCGGCAGGGTCAGGTCGAACAGGACGTCGCCGTCCTGGTAGACAAGCCGGCCGTTCTCCTCATAGGCGAAATAGTCCTGCCCGTAGACGATGTGCGGGCAGCCGAGCCGCTCGGCCGTTTCGACCAGCACGTCGCGCGCGGCCTCGTATTCCTGCCAGCCGATCACCGCCGGGTGCCCGGGTTTGAGGATGCCGGCCTTCTCGACCGCGATCAGTTCCACCCTGTCGCCGAGCCACGCCTCGTGGTCGACCGAGATCGGCATGATCACCGATACGGCGGGATCCCTGATGACATTGGTCGCGTCGAACCGGCCGCCGAGCCCCACCTCGACGATCGCGGCGTCCGCCCTGTGTTCGGCAAACAGCACGAAGGTGACGGCGGTCAGGATTTCGAACACGGTGATCTTCTCGCCGCCATTGGCCGCCGCCACGCGCCGGATCGCGTCGGCCAGCACGTCGTCCTCGACCAGCCGGCCGCCGTCCGGGTGGCCGATGCGGAAGCGCTCGTGCCAGTTGACCAGATGCGGCGAGGTGTGGACATGCACCGACAGCCCCGCCGCCTCGAGCGCGGCGCGGGCAAAGGCCGATGCCGACCCCTTGCCGTTGGTGCCGGCGATATGGATCACCGGCGGCAGATGGTCCTGCGGATTGCCCAATCGTTCGAGCAGCCGCGTGATGCGGTCGAGCGAAAGGTCGAAGCCCTTGGGATGCAGCGCCATCAGCGCTTCGATCTCGTGGGCGGCGTTGGAGATGTTCTGGTCGACCATGGGAACGGTCCTGTTGCGCCGGCGTGTCGGACTGCCGGCGCCTGAATTCGGATACGCCCGTTCGTCGGGCGGGGAAAGGGGTGTCAGGCGCCCGCGTGGGCTTCCGCTTCCGCGGGAGGCTTGGGAAGGGCGGCCTGCTCCGGCTGTTCTTACTCCGGTACGCGGGCCGGCGCGCCGACCAGCATTTTCAGGATCCGCGCGATGGTGGACTTCATTTCGCCGCGCGGCACCACCATGTCGACCATGCCGTGCTCGCGCAGATATTCCGCCGTCTGGAAATCCTCGGGCAGCTTTTCGCGGATC
>JBNLDE010000048.1:0-38817 GCA_050304175.1 Zhengella sp.
GTTCCTGAAGACGAGCCCCGATCTCGAGCGCCCCGACATCCAGCTCCATTTCGTCGCCGCCATCGTCGACGACCACGCGCGCAAGCTGCATCTGGGCTACGGCTATTCCTGCCACGTCTGCGTGTTGCGGCCGCGCTCGCGGGGAACCGTCGCGCTCGCCTCGGCAGACCCGACGGCGGCGCCGCTGATCGACCCGGCTTTCCTGGCCGATGCCGAGGACTTGGCAACGCTGGTCCGCGGCGCCAAGCTGACGCGCGATATCATGATGGCGCCGGCGCTCGACACCTGGCGCGGCAAGGAGCTCTACACCCGCGACGGCATGAGCGACGCGGAGTGGGAGAAGCAGATCCGCTCACGCGCGGACACCGTCTATCACCCGGTCGGCACCTGCAGGATGGGAACCGACGACAAGGCCGTGGTCGACCCGCAACTTCGCGTGCGCGGGCTGGCGGGGCTGCGCGTTGCCGATGCCTCGGTGATGCCGTCGGTGATTGGCGGCAACACCAATGCGCCGACGATCATGATCGCCGAACGGGCCGCCGACTTCATCCGGACGGCTGCGAAAGGCTGACGTCAGGCGATCGTCACCCCGCCGTCGGCGACGATCACCTGGCCGGTGATGAAGCTTGCCGCGTCGGAGGCAAGGAAGGCGGCGACCGGGCCGATCTCGGTCGGGTCGCCGATGCGCCGCAGCGGCGTCTGGGCGTTGCGGATCTTTAGAAGCTTCTCGTCCTCCCACAACGCGCGGGCAAAATCGGTCTTGACCAGGCCCGGCGCGACGCAATTGACGCGCACCTTGTCCGGGCCATGCTCGACGGCGAGGTTGCGGGCCAGGGCGAAGTCGGCCGCCTTGGAGATGCCATATGCGCCGATCACCGGATTACCGCGCAGGCCGCCGATCGAGGAGATGATGACGATCGACCCGCCGCCCTTGGCCTTCATGCCGGGGATCACCCTGTTGCACAGCCACAAGTTGGATTTCACGTTGGAGCCCATGATCTTGTCGAACGCCTCGTCGGTGAGGTCGGCAAGCGGGCCGTAGGCGGGATTGACGGCGGCATTGCAGACCAGGATGTCGGGCGCGCCCCAGTGGCGCTCGGTCTCGGCAATCAGCGCTTCGACCTGGTCCTTGTGGGAGATGTTGCAGGGAACGACCAGCGCCTCCCCGCCGGCATTGCGGATCAGCGAGGCGGCCTCCTCGCAGGCATCGGCCTTGCGGCTTGAGATGACCACCTTCGCGCCCAGGCCCGCCATGCACTCGGCGGTGGCCAGCCCGATGCCGCGGCTCGACCCGGTGATGATGGCGATCTTGCCCTCGAGCGAAAACGGATTGGCGTACATGGTCTGGTTTCCTGCGGTCAAAACAGTGAGAAATACTCGCGGTGCTCCCATTCGGACACCGCCGAGAGATAGCGATTCCACTCCGCGCTCTTGATGTGCGCGAAATAGTCGACAAAGCCGTCCCCGAGTTCGCCCCGCCAGAATGCGCTTTCAGAAAACGCGGCTATGGCGTCGCCGAGATTGCGCGGCAGCGCCGGCCCATCGCCCTCGTAGGGCGTGTCGGCCGGCGGCGGGGCCTTGAGGCCACGGGCAATGCCGTCGAGCCCGGTGAGAATTTGCGCGGCGAAAACGAGGTGGGGATTGGCAGCGGATTCAGGTGTCCGGTTCTCGATGCGGCTCGCCGGGTCGCCCTGGCGCATCAGCGCGCGGATCATCGCGCCCTTGTTGTCGTAGGCCCATTGCACCCTGTCGGGCGCCAGCATATGCGGCTGGTAGCGCCGGTAACCGTTGACCGTGGGCGTGGTCAGCAGGCAGGTTTCGACCGCGTGGTCGAGCAGGCCCGCAATCCAGCCGCCGGCCTGCGGCGACGGCGCGCCATCGGCGCCGGACATGAACCGGTTGGCACGATCGTCAATTCCGACGAGAGATTGATGGATGTGCCAGCCGCTGCCAACCGCGTTATCGACCCGGGGGCGCGTCATGAACGTGGCGTGGAGCCCGTTGCGGCGGCAGACTTCCCTGGCCGCGTAACGAAACAGAACCGTGGCATCGGCCTGGGCGAGCGGACCGGCGGGATCGAAAGTGAACTCGAGCTGGCCCGGCCCGAACTCGACCTCCATGGAACGCACGGGCAGGCCGAGCGCCTGGGCGGCGCGGCGGATATCGTCCATTACCGGCTCCAGCGCGCCATAGCGGCTTTCGGTCAGGTACTGGTAGCCGTGGGCAAGCAGCGCGGTCTCCGGCGGTGTCGCCGGCATGCCGCCATCGGCGTGGTCGAGCCTTGGATTGGTGACCCGGTAGACGTGGAACTCGAGCTCCAGGCCGAACAGCGCATCGAGGCCGGCCGTCCCGAGCTTTGCCACGGCATTGCGCAGGATCGCCCGTGTCGAGACCGGCAGCGGGCCTCCGTCGGCCATATGAATGTCGCACAGAAGAAGCGCGGAGTGCGGCGACCACGGCAGGACGTGGAACCGGTCCGGGTCGGGCACCATGAGAATGTCGCCGGCGCCGGTGAGCACGCCCGGACCGAAACCGGCGTCCGCGCCCCAGACGTCGAACACGGTGCGGTTGGAGGTGTCCTTCAGGATCAACGTCGACGTCATGGCGACGCCGTTGCGGAAGGCGGAGGCCAGGGCCGACGCCACGATCGCCTTGCCACGCAGGATGCCATGTTGGTCGACAAAGCACAGGCGAACAGTCTCCAGGCCATCGGCCTCGACCATGCGGACGATCTCGGCGGCGCGTTCGAACTGATGGTCGTCGAGCAAATTCGCGCGGCCGACCAGTCCCGATTTCAGCATCGACGCTTCGCTCGCCCGATCCATCTGCGTAGCTCCGGGCGTCAGCTGGCGTTGGCCCAGGAGCAGGCAACACGCCTGGCCCGGTCGGCCGCCACATAGGTATCGGTCCAGTCCTGACCGGAAGCGGCGAGCGCATCGACCGCGACCGGGCCGGTGATCGCGGCTGCACCGGCGGCATCAACCGCCATCGGCAGCGCCGCGTCGTCGCCCTTGCCGGCCGCCTCTATGGCCGAACGGAGCACGCGGCGATAGCGGATGATCGCGGCATCGGACTTGCCGAGATGCTCTTCCCTGCGGTCCTGGATGCGGCCCATTGACTCCACCGCCCACTGGTCATGGACATTGATGTCGAGACCCATGCCGGTATAGGTGCGATCCTTCTGTTCGGCCGGATCGTAGCCGTAATTGTTGGCCCGGTTCTTGAGCGGCGCGTAGTCGGGCAGGCGATGCTCCTTCAGCCGCTGCTCGCGCATCAGGGCCTTGTCGACCGGCTTACCGAAGCTGGTGAACATGGAATACCAGTAACAATTGCCGTCATCGACGGGTACGTGCCACTGGGTGATGGTCATTTCATTCGACATCGGAATGCAGATCGCGGTCGGGAACACCTGGTTGGTAACGCGCACATGGGTGCGGCCGTCAAGCAGCCGGCGCAGCGCAATGACCCGCAGGCCGTACGGCGTGTCCTCGACCTGGATTTCCGGGCGCGGATATTCGCGCAGCAGCTGCGTCATCGGAATGTCGGTGTCGGCGGCGCGGTCGCGGAACTGCATGCCATAGCCCTTGTCCGGATCCTCGTCCTCGAGAAACCGGTGCAGGAACGAGGCGTGCGCCGGATCGATGCCGACCTCCAGCGCCTGCAGCCAATTGCATTCCCACAGCCCCTTGAACGCAAAGACATGGCTGTCGGGCGCGGCAAAGCAGTCGAACGCAGGAAAAGCGGGCGGCTCGCCGGGGCCGAGATAGGCGAAGATGATGCCGTTCTTTTCGACCACTGGATAGGAGGTCGTGCGGATGTTTTCGTGCATACGGCTGCCTTCCGGCTCGGCAGGCTGTTCGACGCATTGGCCGGTGCGATCGAAGTGCCAGCCATGGAACGGGCAGCGCAAGCCGTTGTCCTCGAGCCGGCCGTAGCACATATCGGCCCCGCGATGCGGGCAGTGGCGGCCGATCAGGCCCAACTCGCCCTGGTCGTCGCGAAACAGCACGAGACGCTCGCCCAGAAGCGTCACCGGCACGACGGGTCGCGCACTGACAAGTTCCTCGGCCAATGCGGCAGGCTGCCAGTAGCGACGTAGCACGTTGCCGGCTGCAGTACCGGGCCCGGTCCGGGTGATCAGGTCATTCTGTTCCTGGCTCATCATGGCCGTAGTCCTTCCTCCTCATGTGCCCCGCAGGATCGTCCTATTCGGCGTCGGGCTGGTTCATTGGCGCTGCATCCACGAAAGCCTGGATCTGCATGCACCGCTCATAAATCGCGTTGATGGTTGGATAGGGCGTCATGTCGACCTTGAAGCGGCCATTGTTGGCGACTTGGGCGACCAGGCAGAGATCGGCGATGGTGACCGTATCGCCATGGCAGAAGAGACCGGCGCCGCCGTCTTGGGCAAGGATGGTTTCCATCGGCGCAAAGGTCTCGTCCACCCAGTGACGGAACCAGTCCGCGACCGCCTCGTCGTCGGCGCCAAAGCGTTCGCGCAGCGCGTTGAGGACGCGCAGATTGTTGACCGGGTGAATGTCGCAGCCAATCATCTGGGCGAGCATGCGCACACGGGCGCGGGCGCGTGGGTCGGCCGGTAAAAGCGGAGGCTCGGGCACCATATCGTCGATGAATTCCAGGATCGCCAGCGATTGCGCGATCGTCGTACCGTCTTCCCAGACAAGCGCCGGAACCAGACCCTGCGGATTGAGCGACGTGTATTCGGGCTTGCGGTGGCCCCCAAAGCGCAGGTGGTGGGCGACGTAGTCATAATCGAGCCCCTTGATATTGAGCGCGATACGAACACGGTATGAGGTGGACGAGCGGAAGTAGTTGTGCAGCACGATCTTGGACATGGTACCCCGAAGCGACGCGAAATCAGGGCTCCAGTCTTTCAGCCGTCTCCATGGCTTGCAAGTGGAAAGGCTGGCGGAGCGGGTGTCGCGACCTGCCCCTGATGTTCGCGGCATCCTGTCCGCCAGCCAGCGAAGTCAGGCTTTTCAATCGACGGAGCCTGCCCCCGCATTTTCGTCGTCCGCCGTTTCGGGCGTGACATCGAGCACCTGGGCCCGCGCGGTGATCTTGACCGGCCCCGGCTTGCAGTCGGTCATGCACGGAACGTCTTTTTGGGCGTAGTGCGGCTCGGAAAGCCGGTTGTCCTCGATGAAGTTTGCTTCATTGCCGAGATGAATATCGGTGAAGTTCTTGTCCGACAGCTCGAATTCCTCGTCGGCAACGACGTCATTGAGATAGAGCAGATAGGCGGTCAGCGCGTAGATGTCGTCGTCCGACAGCGAGCGCGCATTGCCGAACGGCATGGCGCGGCGGACGTAGTCGTAAACGGTCGAAAGATACGGCCAGTAGGATCCGATGGTCTTGACCGGCCGGTCCGCCGTCAGGCTGTCCTGCCCGCCGGCAAGCACAGGCCAACGTCCGACGCCCTCGCCGAAATCGCCATGGCAGACCGCGCAGTTGTCGGTGAACAGCGCTTCGCCCTCGGCGACCGTGCCGCTGCCTTCGGGCAGGCCGTGCCCGTCGGGCCTGACGTCTATGTCCCAGGCGGCAATCTCCTCGGCGGTCGCGACACGGCCGATCTTCATCGGTCCGGTCGACCGGGCTCCTTCCGCGATCGCCGGCGCGCCAATCGGAGGACGCACCACGGCCTGTTCGCGGGTCACGGTCGATCCGTCGATGTTGAAGGTCTTGAGATAGGCGATCAGGTTCTCGACATCGTTCTTGTTCTTGATGCCGCCGAAAGCCATGGCGTTGCCCTTCACCAGCCCCTTTGGATTGACGATATAGGCCGCCAGCGTCTCGTGGCTCCAGGTCAGGCCCGCCTCGCCGGCGGCGATCATGGCTGGCGAATAGCGGAAATCCGGCTGGGTGCCGGCGACGCGGCCGATCAGGCCGTTGAGCTGAGGACCGGCACGGTGACGCGCGCCCTCTCCGATCGTGTGGCAGGCGCGGCACTTGCCAAACAACCGCTCGCCGGCGACCGGATTTCCGTCCGCGTGGGCGAGCGACCCGGAAGCCGCAAGGGCGCCCGCAAGGAGGAGGACATCAAGAAACTTCGACATTTTCCACCTCCCCTCCGGCCTTCACGTACCAGGTCTGGATCGCATTGTTGTGATAAATCGAGTTGACGCCACGTGCGGCGCGAAGCTCGTTCTTGGTCGGCTGGACAAGACCCTTTTCGTCGACCGCGCGCGACTGCAGCAGCAGTTCCGATCCGTCCCAGTCGAACTCGTAGTAGAAGCGGTGAAGCGCTTTCGAGAGGCTCGGGCCGTCGATCCGCGCCGCCTCCCAGTTGCGGCCGCCATCAAGCGAGACGTCAACCCGCTTGATCGTACCGGCGCCGGACCAGGCGAGGCCGGTGATCACGGTGCGGCCCGCGCCATGGACAATCGGCGCCTGCGGACTGGGATTGGTGATGACCGACTTGACGTCCATCACGAAGGTGTGGTGGCGCGCTTTGCCGTCCGGCAAAAGGTCGGTGTATTTCGATGTTTCCTCGCGTTGCGCCCAAGGCTGGTCGCCGACCTCGAAGCGGCGCACCCACTTGACCCACATATTGCCTTCCCAACCGGGAACGCACAGGCGGACGGGGTAGCCCTGCTCCGGACGCAGCGCCTCGCCGTTCATCTTGAACGCAACGAGGCAGTCGTCCATCGCCTTCTCGATCGGGATCGAGCGGGTCATCGCGGAAGCGTCGGCGCCCTCCGCCAGCACCCACTTGCCTGCTGGCTTGACGCCCGCCTCGTTCAGCAGATGGCTCAGGCGCACGCCCGTATACATGACGCAGTGGACCATGCCATGGGTGAACTGGCAGCCATTGAGCTGGGCGCCGCGCCATTCCATGCCGCTATTGGCGGCGCATTCGAGGAAGTAGACGCGGTTCTCGCGCGGAAAACGCATCAGGTCTTCCATGGTGAAGACCAGCGGCTGATCAACAAGGCCGTTGATCATGATGCGGTGATCCGCCGGATCGATGATCGCCGCACCGGCGTGATGGCGCTCGAAGCACAAGCCATTGGGGGTGATGATGCCATCGAGTTCGTGCAGCGGCGTGAAATTGATCGAGGAAACCGGATCGGCGGTCAGCCATGGCACGTTACGGCGCACGACGTGCCCCTCGTGCTCGGACGGCTTGCCGTAGGGCGCGGCGTCGACGCCGTCCCCCAGATAGCGGTTCCAGTCCTGCGTCTCGATGATCGCGGGATCGCCCCCGGCCGCGCGCGCACCGGCGACGCCTGTGGCCAGCGCAGCGCCGCCGGCAAGGCCGGCCTTAAGAAAATTCCGACGCGACGCCTTGTCGGCCCCGCCCGGTTTTTCGGCTTTTGCGGACATTCTATCCCTCGTTTGTTTCTTATACATTTATAGATGTAAATGTATCTATAAATTAACCGGCGCTTTGGCGCAATGCCTAGGAAACGATCTTCACGGAACGGTTCTGCTCGATCGAGACAACCGGATTGCGGACGAGGTATTTTTCGACGACCTCCCAGATCGGCGGGCCTTCGGTGCCTTCGTTGACCGAGGCCCAGCCGGCGACCGCATATTCCCTGGCGGGATCGACGGCTTCGCCGGTCTTGTGAACCGTCATATCCGAAATGCGCGAACCCATAGGCTTGGAGATGTCGATCGTGTAGCTCATGCCACCGACGCGCACCATGTCGCCACCCTGCTGGTAGTAGGGGTCGAGATTGAACAGATTGTCGGCAACGTCCTCGAGAATGTCTTTGATCAGCTCGCCGGTCATCATCGAACGGTAGGCTTCGGGATAGGTCATCGCGCAGGCGGTGTGCAGGTCTTCCACCGTAATAGCCTGGCCGGGCAGGAGCGAATTGCCCCATCTGAAACCGGGAGACAGGGAGATCTCGGCGTCGCGTTCCTCCAGCAGCGCCTGGCAGAACAGGTCGTCGAAGGTGCCGTTGAAGTTGCCTCGGCGGTAGAGCAGGTTTTCGGTGCGGCCCAGTTCGCGGCCCAGTTCGGCCTCGTAGGGCTCACGAACCTTGTCGATCAGCGCCGTCATCTCCGCATCGGGCGCGATGACATCGGAAAAGACCGGGATCAGGCGGTACTTGTAGCCCTGCATCCTGCCGTCGCGCACGTCGAGGTCGATCCGCGACACGAATTTCCCGCTCGATCCCGAAGCGACGACGAGTGTATTGTTGACGACCACCGGCTCCGGCAGCGCGTCATGGGTGTGGCCAGTCAGGATGACGTCGATACCGTCGACCCGCGATGCCAGCTTGCGGTCGACGTCGAACCCGTTGTGCGAGAGCAGCACGACAACATCGGCGCCCTCCGCCCGGACGGCTTCGATATTGGCAACGACGTCCTCCTCGCGGATCCCGAACGACCAGTTGGGAAACATCCAGCGCGGATTGGCGATCGGCGTATAGGGGAATGCCTGGCCGATAACAGCGACCTTGGCGCCGCCTTTCTCGTACATCCGCCACGCCTCGAAAGCCGGTTCGTTCCACTCGGCATCGTAGATGTTGCCGCCCAAAAACGGGAACGGCAGGCTGTCGACCAGTTCCTGCACGCGATCGGCGCCGTAGGTGAATTCCCAATGTCCGGTCATGGCGTCGGGCTGGAGCGCGTTCATCACTTCCACCATGTCGGCGCCGAGCGTCTTATTGGCGGTGTAGGAACCCTGCCAGGTGTCGCCCCCGTCGAGCAGCAGCATATTATCGCCGCGATCGGCGCGAATGCGCTTGACGATGGTGGCGACGCGGTCGAGCCCGCCCATCTTGCCATAGGTCATGGCCAGCGCAGAAAAGTCCTCGGACGTCAGCGCGTAGGCGTGTGGCGTGCCGGGCTCAATGTTGTACAGCTTGAGGAAATCCGCGCCCGTGACATGCGGCGGCAGGCCGGCAACCTGGCCAACGCCCAGATTGACGGACGGCTCGCGAAAAAAGAGCGGCTTGAGCTGGGCGTGGATGTCGGTGATGTGGACGAGCGTGACGTTGCCGTAGTCCCGGAAGTCGAGCAATTCGTTTTCGCTCAGCGCCTGTTGCGCGGCGGCGCGCGACCAGCCGCCGACAAGCCCTGGCCCGGCAATGGCGGAAAGCGCGGCGGTTGCCATCAGGAATTCGCGTCTGGAAAACATCGGTTCGGTCTCCGGTTCGGGCAAAGGAGAGGCGCATCCGGCAACCCGCCGGACCCTCCCCTCCCCAATTTGTCGAATATTGCAGCCTTGCTGCCAAGCCAGAGGCGAGTGGACGCCTCCGGCCAGATTCCTGCTACTGGCGCACGGCCGGCGTTTCGACCGACAGGCCGGTGCCACGCCAGGTCACGTAGACCTCGAGCGCCATCAGTTCGTCGGAAAAGGCTTTCGGCATTTCAGCGCGCGTGTCGCGGATGCAGCCGCGGAAACGGTTGTGCACTGAAATCAGGTGGCCTTGCTTGAGACGGTAGGTCGGGAACCCGTTGATCTGCCCCTGGCTGAGATGGTCGGCGCGTATCATCTTGCCCATGTTGACCTCGTGGCAGGAGGCGCAGGACAGGTTCAACTGCCCGGTACGCGTGTAGTAGAGTTCCTTGCCCTTTTCCCACCAGCTCTGCAGATCACCCTGACCCAAGTCGATCGAAACAGGCGCGCCAAGCGACTGGTTCTTGATATAGGCGGTCAACGGTTTCTGGCCGTCCTTGTCGAACGCATAGGGTTCTGCGCCCATGTTGTTCTTGCGGCACTTGTTGATCTGCAGCTCGATGTTGATCGGCCGGCCGGCCTCGGCGTCCCATTTCGGGTAGTGCGCGCCAACGCCCTTCATGCTCTCGGCGGCGTCGCCATGGCAGGACGCGCACGATTTGCCGGCACTGCCTTCGACCGTGTTCCAGATCGTCTCGCCCTGCTCCACTTCGAGCATGCCGGGATTGACGAAGGAATCGACTTCAAGCGCCCGCGTCTCGGCGGTACGGAACAGCCAGCCCGACATCACCTCGTCGAACGGGTGTCCCTCGGGCGCCTTGGTGCGCGAGATCATCTCCGTGCCGTCGATGGTTAGGGTATCGTCCACCGGATCGGCTTGAGCCGTCATGGCGCCGGCGGCGAGCGCAAGCCCTGCGACCGCTCCGGCGATTGATAGTATCATTCTCACTGGCATTCCCTCCCAGGACAGGCACCGGCGGGATCTCCCCACCCCACCGAAGCTGTTCATTATTGGATCTCGATCTTGCTTTCCGTCTCGTAGACGGAACCGTCATCATCCACCCAGGTGAACTTGAAGGTTCCGCTCTCGGGAACCTTGGCGTTGAATTCCAGATAGGGATTCGCCGAGATCGCCGGGTCGAGGTCGCACTCGAAGACCGTCTGGCCGTTGAACGCGCAAGTGAACTTGTTGATGATCTTGCGCGGGATCGGGTTGCCCTGCTTATCCTTGCGCTGGCCCGATTCCATGTTGTGGCTGATCAATGTCTTGATGGTGATGACTTCCCCTGCCGCCGCCGACTTGGGAACCTTCACGCGTGGTTTGGACTTCGCCATTTATCTGCTTCCTTCCCTCGCCGTCAGCCGCCGCAGCCGCCGATGGTCACCTTGACCTGTTTCTTGTCCATGTAGACCGAGCCGTCCTTCATCCTGGCGACCGCGATCACGTTCTGGGTTTTGGCCAGCCGCATGCGCGTCGTCGCGGCCGCCGCGCCCGAAAGCGCGGTGAAATGAAACGTCGCCACGTCGGGAGACGGATTGGCATCGGCGAGCACCATGATCGAATCGACCATGTCGTCACCATCCATTGCGCTCTCGACGGAAACCGAAATCGGCACCGTGTTGCCGTTTTCCGCGATTTCCGGCGCGGTCAGCGTAATCTTGCCGGTTTCAGGCGTCTTGCCGCCGGCAAATTCCATCATCACCTTTTCCGCATCTTCCGGCGTGGCGAATGCCGGCGCGGCACGGAAACCGGTTACCGCAAACGCCGCAGCGCCGCTTGCAAGGCCAAGTGCCTGTCGTCTGTTGAGTTTCATGCGTTTCAAGCTCCTTGTCGCCTGATTAGTTCTTCAGCGTGCCGAGATAAGCGACGACGTCCTCGACCTGCTGGGCCGTCAGGATCGTCTTGCCAACCAGATCCTCCCTCACGTTCTTGCCAACCTCGAGCGAATAGAAACCGGGCATCACCGTGTCTTCGGTAAACACCGATTTCGAATTGGTCACGATCTGGCGCAGCTGTTCGGTCGAATACCGGCTGGCGACGCCATCGAGCGACGGCCCCACATTGCCGTGAAACTGTTCTTTCGACATCGCCGAATTGGCGTGGCAGGCGAGACAATTGCCCAGTTTCTTGTTCTTGAAGATGTTGCCCCCTTCGGCCGGGTCTCCCGGCACCCCGGTCAGGGACATTGCGACGCCGTCGTCGGTAAATGCGACATCGCCCGGAGCGACTTCGGCCGCCATGGCCGCCGTCGCGAGGCCCGTGGTCATTGCCAGGGTTGCGATAACTATTCCCAATCTCATCGGGCCGTATCTCCTCCACCTAAATGGCGGCGGTTCGCGCCGCCGCCTTCTCTCTCCGCATGCATCCTAAACAGCCGTTCCGACAAGTTCAATGCACAAATATAATTTTTTGCATGTATTAAATTACGCCTGCGGTTTCGTCCCGCGACGATGTCCGGCCCGCGCTGCCACGCACGGTTTAGCCGATTAGTCGGAGGCATTCTTCTTGGCGGCCTGACGTTCGCGCCAGCGCCGATTGTAGTAATCCTGAAACCCCTCTTCGCCCTCGTAGCCCTTGTCGTTGACCCAGACGAACATCTCGAGAAACGTGTTCTTCTTGAACGCGCCGGGCATGACCGCGACCGCCGCTTCCGCGGCGCTCATGTCTTGCGGCGGGTCCTCGGGCATGAACAGGATGGTGGGCGTGAACAAGAGGCGCCATTTGCGCCCGGCCTGCTTCTCGGTCAGAACCTCTCCGTCCGTGTCCGTCACTTCCTCCGAACCGTGGAGGTTGTACTGAACGACCATGAAGCGCTCCTTGATGTAGTCGCGCACCTCCGGGATCGACAGGATGTTCTCGTGCACTTCCTTGCAGTAGATGCAGCCCCGCTGTTCGACCATGATGGCCAGGCGCTTGCCGCCCTCTTTCGCGGTGGCAATGTCCTCGGCGATATCCTTGAAGGTGAGGCTGAACCAGTCCTCCTTGTGCAGGCCGTCTTCGCCAAGGGTGAAGGCGCTGGCGGAATGGGCGAGGAACAGGACGGTGAAAGCGGCAGCGATGAAACGAACCATGATGTCTTCTCCTAACCGATTGTCTGGAAGGCCGGAAACGTTTCGAGCAGCCATTGCGAAACGCGCGACATCTGCCCGGTTATGAACAGGACGCCGGTGACGACGAGCAGCCCGCCCATCGCCATCTCAACCTTGTGCATGTGTTTCTTGAAGCGCTGCAGCGCGCCGAGGAAACGGCTGGCAAACACGGCGGCGAGTATGAATGGCAGCCCGATGCCGATCGAGTAGACGGCCAGCAGTCCCGCCCCGCGCCAGATTGTGTCCGACGAGCCGGCAACGAACAGAATGGCCGCGAGCACCGGACCGACGCAGGGCGTCCAGCCAAACGCGAAGGCGAGCCCGATCACATAGGCGCCGAGAATACCTGCCGGCCGACGATCGACCTGTACCCGGGCTTCGCGATAGAGCAGCGCGATGCGGAACACGCCGAGAAAATGCAAACCCATGATAATGATGATGATGCCCGCGATGATCGACAGCGTGTCGAAATATTGCGCGACGGTCTTGCCGATGACACTCGCGGTTGCGCCAAGTGCGACAAAGACCGTCGTGAAGCCGAGCACAAATGCGATTGCGGCCGTCACGATCCGGCGCGCCCGCGCGACATTGACCGTATCGGACTGAAGCTCCTCGAAACTCACGCCCGCCAGCCAGGCCAGGTAGGGGGGAACGATTGGCAGCACGCAGGGCGAGACAAACGAAAGCAGGCCAGCTATCAGCGCCCCTGCAAATCCCACGTCCAGCATGCGTTTCCTCCCGTGAACCGCGAAATTGCCGCAGCCAGTCATCTCAATTGGGAGTGGAATGTATGCGGATTATGCTATATGTTGCAACGGAGAATAACGCCCAGCAAGGAAAGTTTCCGTGATGCGATCCGTGACCCTGCTTGCGGCAGCGATTATCGCGCTTGGATATCCGACGACTTCCGCAATGGCGGCTGAACTGGTGATGCTGGAACAGCCGGGTTGCGTGTGGTGCGCCCGTTTCGACGCGGAGATCGGGCCGGCATGGCCGAACACCGCCGAAGGCAGGCGCGCGCCACTGCGCCGCGTCGACATTACCGAGAAATGGCCCGCCGACCTCGAATTTGTCGGGCGTGAGCGCATGACCCCAACCTTCGTTCTGATCGATAAAGGCGTTGAAATCGGGCGGTTTAGGGGGTATCCGGGCGACGAATTTTTTTGGTTCCTGGCCGGTGAATTGCTGGCGAAGCTGCCGGCGGCAGGTGATGGCTGACGTAACAGCAATTTATGATATAAGTGCGTTGACGAAGACGGCGTGGTCCCAAGCGCGCTGTCGAGGGGAAGGAAAAAGACATGGCGCTTCCGAAACTTAGACCATCCGAACCGGCAGAGTTCGAGATACTGTTGCAGCAGGCGCGCAAGGCGAGCGAACTGCTCAAGGCCCTGAGCCACGAAAGCCGGCTACTCATTCTTTGCCTGCTGGCAGAAGGCGAGAAGTCGGTTTCCGAGCTCGAGGAAATTATGAACATGCCGCAGGCGGCCGTTTCTCAGCAGCTGGCGCGCCTACGTTTCGACCGGCTGGTCAAGACCCGGCGCGACGGGCGCATGATTTACTATGCGATCGCCGACGAGGAAGTGTCCTCGGTGATCGAAACGCTCTACGGCCTGTTCTGCGCGCCAGTGCGAGACGTCCAGTAAATCCAGGGTACCGCGAAAAATTGCCGGCGGGCGCAAGCGTCTGCCCGCCTAGTTGCGCCATTCGCCCGTCCGTGGATTGATCGCCCGCGCCCATGTGATAGCATCCCGTCCTGGAGCGCATTCGCGGGAGGCGAATGCGGGAGTGAGCGATGGAGTGGACGGGGTCACCCTGGTTTCTTCCGGCTGCGGGGCTGATGGCGGGCTTCGCCATGGGTTTCATGGCGCGGCGTTATCATTTCTGCGTTATGTCGGGGCTGGAGCGCCATTGGTATGCCAATGACAGCGAAGGCGTGCGCACCTGGTTTCTTGCCGCCGCCGTTGCGTTGATCGCCACACAGGCGCTCGTTCTGACCGGCGCTGTCGACATCTCCTCGACCTTCTATCTCTCGCCGCTGTTCGGACTGACGGGCGCGGTTTTTGGCGGACTTGCCTTTGGCTTCGGCATGGCATTGGTGGGGACATGCGGCTTCGGCGCCCTGGTCCAGACCGGCGGCGGCAGCCTGCGCTCTTTCGTCATGCTGATCGTGCTCGGTCTTTCCGCGCTCGCCGCCCAGCGCGGGCTGCTCGCGCCGGGTCGTGTCGTCACCGTCGACAACCTGGCCATCGACCTTTCTCCTTCCCCAGATCAGTCTTTGGGGGGGTTAGTTTCGACTTTTCTTGGCATGGACCTGCGCCTCGCCACCGCGGGCGTGGTGGCACTGGCCCTGCTGGGGTGGATCTTCGGCAACCGGAGCTACTGGAAAGCCTATGGCCGCATCGCCACCGGGACCCTGATCGGATTGACCATCGCGTTCGGATGGCTCGCGACGGGGCTGGCCGCACGCCACTCCTTCGATCCGGTCCAACTGGAAGCCGGTTCGTTTGTCGTGCCCGTCGGCGACACGCTCATGCATTTCGCGACCTTCACCGGTCTCGTGCCCGACTACGGCGTCGGCCTGGTAATTGGTGTCGTCATCGGGGCCGCGGTTTGCGCCTGGTGGCGGGACGACCTGCGCTGGGAAGCCTGCGACGACGCCCGCGAGCTTGGCCGGCACCTGGCGGGCGGCTTCCTGATGGGGACCGGCGGGGTCTTCGCAATGGGCTGCACGATCGGTCAGGGGGTGACCGCCGTATCGGTGATGGCGATTTCAGCTCCCATCGTAATCGCTTCGGTCTGGATCGGCGCGCGGATGGGGTTGAGCTACCTTCTGGAAGGCTCGCCCTTCGCCGCCATGCGAACGGCGCGCCACGACCCGGCGGAATGACCCTTTCTTGAGAACTGCCGCCTAGCCGGCCGCAAAACGGTAGGCGCCCTCCTTGCGCTCCACCCTTCCTTCACCCGGATGCGGAAGATGGTAGCCGACGATCCGCGCCTTGTCGGCGGCGAGGCGGTCGAGCAGGGCCAGCCGCGTCTGCGCGCCCTTTTCGGCATCCTGATCGCTGCCCGACGGCCATTCGGGATGGGTGAACGAGATCACCTCGTTATAGATCGCGTCACCCACAACGAGCAGAGGATCGCTGCCATCATGCAACATAAACGACGTGTGGCCGGGAGTATGGCCCGACGTGTCGACCGCCTCGACTCCGGGAAGCACCTCGTCGCCGGGTTTGAACAGGTTGATGCGGTCCTCGAGCAAGGCAAGGCGGTTTTGCGCCCCGACCACGAAGGTCTTGCGCTCCGGACTTATCGTGTCGATCGTGTCGTTCGCGCGCCAATATTCCCATTCCGTCTCGGCGATGTGATAGTTCGCATCGGCGAAGACAAACTCGTCGAAATCGTCGATCAGGCCCCATAAATGGTCGGGGTGGGCGTGGGTGAACACCACGTCGGTAACGGCCGCCGGATCAATGCCGGCCTCGCCCAGATTTTCCAGCAGCTTTCCGGCCGTCGGCATGAAATTCGGACCGGAGCCAACATCGAAGGCGATCAGGCGGTCGCCGCGCTTCAGGAAGGTGACATTGCAATCGGGCGCGAGCGTTTCCGTCGGCAGGCCGTTGGCGGCCAGCAGGGCTTTCAGTTCTTCCATCGGCGCGCCCGCCCCGGCGAAAGAAAGCGGGAGAACCAGATTGCCGTCGGATACGATCGAGACCTCGGCGTCGCCCAGCGCAATCGCCGCCGCGCCATGGGCGGGACGCGATGCCGCGGCAAAGGCAAGCGCGGCGAGGCCGCTACCGCCCAGCGCCAGAACCTGGCGCCGCGTCAACCTGAAACGTTCGCAAATCGCGCTGTGTCTTACCTGCATGCCTCATTCTCCCCGGCGCGATGACCCGCCCAATGCATTTCAGGCAGGTAAGCACGTCGCATTCACATATTCAATATTTTGAATGAGTTTTGTGCGATGGAATCCATCGATGCCGTTTGCCAGTGCAATCAATTTGGCAGGATGGGCAATTGACCCGCACTTGCAATTCCAACATACTCGGTAGTATGTAGCTGTCCGGGAGGAACGGCGATGGCGTTTGCGCGCGTCAACGGCATTGTATTGCACTATGAGGATCGGGGCGACCCGAGCATGCCGGCGATCGCGTTTGCCAATTCGCTCGGGTCCGATTTCCGGATCTGGAATTCGGTTGCGGCGCAACTGGAAAGCCGGTTCCGTATCGTCCGCTACGACAAGCGGGGGCACGGCCTGTCGGACGCGCCGCCCGCGCCGTACCAGATGACCGACCATGTCGGCGATCTGGCCGCCCTGCTCGACCAGCTCGGCATCACGAACGCAGCGATCGTCGGCCTCTCGGTCGGCGGCGTGATCGCCCAGGGACTCGCGGCGCTTCGGCCCGACCTGGTGAAGGTGCTGGTGCTGTGCGACACGGCGCACAAGATTGGCACCGAGGAAACCTGGAACGCGCGGATCGAAACCGTGTCGACGCAGGGCATTGCCGCGATTGCAGACGGCGTGCTGGAACGCTGGTTCACACCCGGCTATCGCGTATCGGACAATCCGGATTTTTCCGGCTATACGAACATGCTGGTCCGCACTCCGGTCAGCGGCTACGTCGGCACCAGCGCCGCATTGCGCGATGCCGACCTGACCGAATCGACACGGGCACTGAAATTGCCGGTGTTGCTGATTGCCGGCGACCAGGACGGCTCGACGCCGCCGGACCTGGTCCGTTCGACCGCGGATCTGATTGCGGGATCGAGGTTCGAAATCATCGAAGGCGCGGGGCATTTGCCCTGCGTCGAACAACCGGCGGTCACGGCGCGATTGATCGGCGATTTCCTTGCCGAAGCGGGCCACGGCTGAACCGACCAAATGACAGACGTTTTCAGGGAGAAACCATGAACCAGTATGTTTCGGTTGTACGCGACGGCGGGATCGCGGTGATTACTATCGACAATCCGCCCGTCAACGCGCTCAGCTTCCACATGCGCGAACCGCTGGACGCCGCGCTCAAGGAACTGCGTGACGACGACAGTGTGGCAGCCGTGGTGATCTCCTGCGCTGGACGCACTTTCGTTGCCGGCGCCGACATTACCGAATTCGGCGGACCGCGGCAGAACCCGACCCTGCTCGACCTGATCGCAACGCTGGAAACCTACGCCAAGCCGACCGTGGCCGCGCTCCACGGCACGGCCCTCGGCGGCGGCCTGGAGCTGGCGCTCGGCTGCCACTACCGCGTCGCCGATCCTAAGACGCTGCTCGGCCTGCCCGAGGTCAAGCTCGGCCTGCTGCCCGGCGCGGGCGGCACCCAGCGCCTACCGCGGCTGATCGGACCGGAGAAGGCGCTCAAGGCGATCGTGACGGCTCGGTTCATGCCAGCATCGGAGGCGCTGGCCGACGGATTGGTCGATGCCATTGCCGAAGACGATCTCGTCAAGACGGCCGTCGCATTCGCCCGGGAGAAGGCGGCGAGCGGTGGCCCGCACGTGCTGGTCCGCGACCGCGACGAAAAGCTGGCGGCGGCACGTGCCGATCTCGACGGATTTGATGCCCTGATCAAGGAGGTCACGAAAAAGGCGCGCGGCCTCGACGCTCCACATCGCTGCGCCCAATCGGTGCGCAATGCCCTGACCATGTCGTTCGAAGAGGGTTACGCCCAGGAGCTGGCCTATTTCCTCGAACTTCTGGTGAGCGACCAGTCGAAGGCGCAGCGTCATTTGTTCTTTGCAGAGCGCGAAGCCGCCAAGGTCGTGGGCGTCACCCGGGACGTGAAGCCGCGCGAAGTAAAAAAAGCCGGCGTGATCGGCGCCGGCACAATGGGCGGCGGCATCTCCATGGCGCTCATCAATGGCGGTATCCCGGTCACCATCCTCGAGATGAACCGCGAAGCGCTCGACAACGGGCTGGCGCGCATTTCCAAGACTTACGACATCTCGGTCAAGCGCGGTTCGATGAGCGAGGAAGACAAGATCAAGCGCATGGAGCGGCTGACCGGCACCACAGACTATGCCGACCTCGCCGATTGCGACCTAATCATCGAGGCCGTGTTTGAAGAGATGGGCGTCAAGGAGCAGGTGTTTACCAAGCTCGACGAAGTCGCCAAGCCGGGCGCGATCCTGGCGTCGAATACGTCCTATCTCGACGTCGACAAGATCGCAGCCTTCACATCGCGGCCGCAGGACGTGCTCGGCATGCACTTCTTCTCGCCGGCCAATGTGATGAAGCTGCTGGAAATCGTTCGCGGCGAAAAAACCGCGCCCGACGTTCTGGCGACCGCTCTGGCGGTCGGCAAGCGGGCCAAGAAAGTGCCCGTCGTCGTGGGCGTTTGCCACGGCTTCGTCGGAAACCGCATGCTGGCATCGCGTTCGTCCGAACTGGAATCATTACTGTTGGAGGGTGCCACCCCGACCGAGGTCGACAAGGCGTTCACCGATTTCGGCTGGCCGATGGGGCCGTTTGCGATGGGGGACCTTGCGGGCCTCGATATTGGCTGGCGTAACCGCAAATCGCTCGGCAAGACCGCCGCGATCGGCGACGCCCTTTGCGAAGAAGGCCGGTTCGGCCAGAAGACCGGCAAGGGCTTCTATCTCTACGAGGACGGCCGCACGCCGAAGCCGGATCCGTGGGTGGAGAACCTGATCGTCGAGAAAGCCAAGGAAAAGGGTATCAACCGCCGCGCCATTTCGGCCGACGAGATCACCGAACGCACATTGTATCCGATGATCAACGAGGGCGCGAAGATCCTCGAAGAAAGGATTGCCGCGCGCGCCTCGGACATCGACATCGTCTGGGTCAATGGCTACGGCTTCCCGATCGGCAAGGGCGGTCCGATGCACTGGGCCGACAACGAGGGACTCGCCAAGATCGTCGAGCGGCTGGAATACTGGCACGGCAAGACCGGCAATGATGTGTTCAAGCCGGCTGCGCTGTTGAAGAAACTCGCCGACGAAGGCGGAAGTTTTGCCGGATTGACGGTCTGACGATGGCGTTTCCGCCCCCCGAACCCGAGGGCGGCTGGCCGTGGCGGGCGGTTTATCCGCCCGACGCGCCTACTGTGGTCGGCCCCCGGTACGCGACCATCCCGGCGATCCTTGAAGCCGGTGCGGAACGTTGGCCCGACCGGACCGCGATCGAGTTCAGGGGGCGGGAAACCACCTATCGGGCGCTGGAGCGCCTTGCGGCCCAGGCCGCGGCCGCGTTCCGGCGCGCAGGCATTGCCAAGGGCGACAGAATAGCCCTGCTGCTGCCCAATACGCCGGCCCACCCGGTCGCCTTCTTCGGCACGCTCAAGGCGGGCGCGGCAGTGGTGCATTTGTCGCCGCTCGACGCGCCGCGCGTCCTCGTCCACAAGTTGACTGATTCCGGCGCGCGCATCGTCGTGACGACCAATGTCGGCGCCCTGGCGGCGGGCGCCGCCAAGCTGCTGGACACGGGGGCAATCGACCGTCTGGTCATCATAGACGACGCGGCCTGGGGCGAAGGCGCCGAAACCGGCGAGATGTCGACCGGCAGGGGAATCGAGCTGTGGGCCGATTTCGTCGCCGGGGCAGAGGCCGCCCCAATGGAGGACATCGCGCCCGACGATCTGGCGCTGCTGCAATATACGGGCGGCACGACGGGCCTGCCCAAGGCCGCGACGCTGACCCACCGCAACATCTGCGCCGCGGTCGCCTCCTACGACGCCTGGTACGAAATGTGGGGGATGAACCGGCCCGAACCGGAGAAGGTGCTGGTCTACCTGCCGCTGTTCCACATCTACGGATTGTCGGCGGTGCTGCTGCGATCCTTTTCCGGCGGTAATCAATGCCTGTTGCGCACCCGATTCGATCCGGTCGCGGCGCTCGACGAGATCGAAGCCGGCGCCAACGTGCTGCCAGGCGTTCCAACCATGTGGATCGCGATCTGCCAGACACCCGGCTTCGAGAAGCGCGACCTCTCGGCTCTGACGTTGACCGCCTCGGGCGGCGCGCCGATGCCGGTCGAGGTGGCCCGGCGTTTCACCGACCGGACCGGGCTGGAACTGCTCGGCGGCTGGGGCATGAGCGAAACCGGCCCTGCCGGCACCAACCTGCCGCGCGGCTGGCCGCACAAGAACGGGACGATCGGAATCCCCCTGCCCGGCATCTACGTGAAGATCGTCTCGCTCGACGACCCGGGCCGCGAACTCGAGACCGGCGAAACCGGCGAACTGGCCATCTGCGGGCTGAACGTGACCTCGGGTTACTGGAACCGGCCGGACGACAACCGGACCAATTTCGCCGGTGGATGGTTCCTGACCGGCGATATCGGCTTTCGCGACGAGGACGGGTTTTTCACGATCGTCGATCGCAAGAAGGACATGATCATTTCCGGCGGCTTCAATGTCTATCCGCAGATGATCGAACAGGCGATTTACGAGCACCCGGACGTCGAGGAGGTGCTGGTGATCGGCATCCCCGACGGCTATCGTGGCGAGGCTGCGAAAGCTTTCGTGAAATTGCGCGGCGACGCACCGGACCTGAGCCTGGAAGACCTGCAGGAATTCCTCAAGGACCGTGTCGGGCGTCATGAAATGCCGCGGGAGCTGGAAATCCGCGACGCGCTGCCGCGCACGCCGGTGGGCAAGCTGAGCAAGATCGAACTGAAACGCGAGGAAGCCGCGCGCGCAAGCACGGCCTCCTGAACGAAATCAACGAGGAGATACCAATGGTCGACGCAGTCATCGTTTCCACCGCACGCACGCCGGTCGGCAAGGCCTATCGCGGCGGGTTCAACAATACGCCGGGCGCGACGCTGGGCGGCCACGCAATCGCGCACGCGCTGCAGCGCTCGGGACTCGACGGCGCCGAGATCGAAGACGTGGTGATGGGCTGCGCCATGCAGGAAGGCACCACCGGGCTCAACGTGGCGCGCCGCGCATTGCTGACGGCCGGCCTGCCGATCACCACCGCCGGCACGACGATTGACCGGCAGTGCTCGTCGGGCATGCAGTCGATGGCGGTGCTGGCCAACGCGATCCGCAATGATGGCGTCAAGGCGGGAATCGCCGGCGGACTGGAGTCGATCAGCCTGGTGCAGAACGACAAGCGCAACACCTTCATGCTGGTCGACGACAAGCTGATGGGCATCAAGCCCGAGGTCTACATGCCGATGATCGACACGGCGGAAATCGTCGCAAAGCGCTACGGCATTTCGCGCGAGGCCCAGGACGAATACGGGCTGGAGAGCCAGCGCCGGGTTGCCGCCGCGCGCGAGGCCGGCCGATTCGACGCCGAGATCGCACCGATGAAGACGGTGATGGCGGTTATCGACAAGGAGACCAAGGAGGTCTCCCACCGCGAGGTCGAGATCGCCCATGACGAGGGCCCGCGTCCGGAGACGACGGCGGAAGGGCTGGCGGCCCTGAAGCCGGTGCGCGAGGGCGGCGTGATTACCGCCGGCAACGCCTCGCAGCTTTCCGACGGCGCCTCGGCCAGCGTGATGATGAGCTCGGTCGAAGCCGAAAAGCGCGGCCTGACCCCGCTCGGCATTATGCGCGGGTTCGCCGTCGCCGGCTGCGAGCCGGACGAAATGGGTATCGGTCCGGTGTTCGCTGTGCCGCGCCTGCTCGAACGTCACGGCCTCACGGTCGACGATATCGGCCTGTGGGAGCTCAACGAGGCCTTTGCCGTGCAGGTGGTCTACTGCCGCGACCGGCTCGGCATCGATCCCGAGAAGCTCAATGTCGATGGCGGCGCCATCGCGGTCGGCCACCCTTACGGGATGAGCGGTTCGCGCCTGTCTGGCCACGCCCTGATCGAAGGCAAGCGCCGCGGCGTGAAATATGCCGTGGTCACCATGTGCATCGGCGGTGGCATGGGCGCTGCCGGCCTGTTTGAAATCGTTTGACGTAGGGAGTACGGAAATGGACCTGCGCTTTACCGATGACGAAATCGCGTTTCGCGACGAAGTGAGGCAGTTTTTCGCCGAGAACCTGCCGAAGGAAATCCACACCAAGATGCTGGACGGGGAGTATCCCGACAAGGACGACCTCGTGCGCTGGACCCGCATCCTCAACAAGAAGGGCTGGGCGGTTCCGCATTGGCCTGAGGAATATGGCGGTACCGGCTGGGACCCAATGAAGCAGTACATCTTCCTGGAGGAACTGCAGAGATTCCCCTGCCCGCAGCCGCTTGCCTTCGGCGTTAACATGGTCGGCCCGGTGATCTACACCTTCGGCAACGAGGCACAGAAGCAGCGCTTCCTGCCGCGCATCGCCAATCTCGACGACTGGTGGTGCCAGGGCTTCTCCGAGCCGGGCGCGGGGTCCGACCTCGCTTCGCTCAAGACACGGGCCGTGCGCGACGGCGACCATTATGTGGTCAACGGCCAGAAAACCTGGACGACGCTGGCCCAGTATGCCGACTGGATCTTCTGCCTGGTGCGCACCGACACGCAGGCGAAAAAGCAGGAGGGTATCTCCTTCCTGCTGATCGACATGAAGACGCCCGGCATCGAGGTTCGCCCGATCGTGACGATCGACGGCGGGCGCGAAGTCAATGAAGTGTTCTTCACCGATGTCCGCGTGCCGGTCGAAAACCTCGTCGGCGAGGAAAACAGGGGCTGGGACTACGCCAAGTTCCTGCTTGGCAATGAGCGCACCAACATCGCCCGCATCGGCGTTTCGAAACAGCGAATCGCGCGCATCCGCGAACTGGCGGCTAAGGAAATGTCGCGCGGCCGGCCGCTGCTCGAAGACATACGGTTCCGCGAAAAGATCGCCTCGGTGGAGATCGAGCTGAAGGCGCTGGAACTGACCCAGTTGCGTGTGGTTGCCGCCGACGCCAAGCGCGGCAACACTGGCAAGCCAGACCCGGCGTCATCGATCCTCAAGATCAAGGGTTCGCAGATCCAGCAGGCCACCACGCACCTGCTAATGGAGGTGATGGGGCCCTACGCGATGCCGTTCCAGCACGACACGGGCGAAGGCTGGAACGAACCGCCGGTGGGCCCGGAATACGCCGCCCACGCCGCGCCGAGCTATTTCAACAACCGCAAGGTGTCGATCTATGGCGGTTCGAACGAGATCCAGAAGAACATCATCGCCAAGGCGGTTCTGGGCCTTTGACCGCACGACCGGGATGCGCCGCGCCGCCGATCGGCATCGGCGCGTTTCCGGAAATGTTCGGATTTTGAAGAGATACGGATAGACACGATGGATTTTGATTTTACAGAAGAACAGACGATGCTGAAGGACGCGCTCGACCGGCTGCTTGCAAACGAGTACGCATTCGAACAGCGCAATGCCTATCTGGCCGGACCCGAGGGCTGGTCGCCCGCGGTGTGGAACCACCTCGTCGAAATGGGACTTTGCGCCCTGCCCTTCGCGGAAGAGGATGGTGGTCTGGGCGGGGGAGCGGAAGACATCATGATCGTGATGGAATCGCTCGGCCGCGTCCTTGCACTGGAGCCGTTCCTCGCAACTGTCGTGATCGGCGGCGGCTTCGTGCGCGAAGGTGGCAGCGCCGCCCAACGCGGCGACCTGGTGCCTCAGATCGCCGACGGTTCCCTCAAGCTCGCCTTCGCCCACACCGAACGCAACGCCCGCTACGATCTCGCCCATGTCGAGACTACCGCGAACAAGGACGGCGACGGCTATGTGCTGAATGGCGCGAAAAGCCTGGCGCTTGGCGGCGACGTGGCCGACAAGATCTTCGTCTCGGCGCGCGTTTCGGGCGATGCCCGCGACGCTGACGGTATTGGCGTCTTCCTCGTCGACGCGGATGCGCCGGGCGTCACGCGGCGAAGCTACCGTCTTCAGGACGGCACCCGCGCGGCCGAAATCACGCTGGAAAACGTACGCGTCGACGCCGGCGCGGTGTTCGGCGAACCGGGCAAGGGCCATGCCCTGGTCTCCAAGGTCATCGACCAGGCTATCGCGGCATTGTGCAGTGAAGCGGTGGGAGCGATGACCAGGCTCCACGAACTGACAGTGGAGTATCTGAAGACTCGCAAGCAGTTCGGCGTCGAGATCGGCAAGTTCCAGGTGTTGCAGCATGCCGCCGTCGACATGTTCGTCGCGGCGGAGCAGGCGCGCTCGATCACCATGTATGCGACGATGATGGCCGACAGCGACGATGCCCAGGAACGGGCTCGGGCGATGTCGGCGGCCAAGGCCGAAATCGGACGCGGCGGTCGGCTGGTCGGTGAAAACGCGATCCAGCTTCATGGCGGCGTCGGCATGACGATGGAATTCGCCGCCGGACACTATTTCAAGCGCTTGACGATGATCGACATCCTGTTCGGGGATACCGATCATCACCTCGCGTGGCTGGCCGAGATGGGCGGATTGTTCGAAGGCGCGGCCGCCTAGGCGGCGGTCCGCATCGCTTGAGCCTAGGCCATTTCGCTGGACATCTTGGCCGGGGCGCCGTTGGGCACGCAGTAGATCTCGTAGAGCGTCTCGAGCAGGCGCTCTACCTTGTCCGAAGCAACCGAATAGTAGATGGTCCGCCCGTCGCGGCGGGTGGAAACCAGCTTCATTGCCCTGAGCTTGGCAAGCTGCTGCGACAGCGCCGACTGGGTCATGCCGATCTTGTCGGCAAGAGGCTGCACAGCCATTTCGCCATTCAGCAAATTACACAAGATCATCAGCCGGTTGGAATTGGCCATCGCGGACAGGAACTCAGCGGCGTCGTCAGCAGATTTGCCGATCTGTTCAACGTCCATGGGGGGCACTATTTTTTCCCTTGATATGTGAAAACATTCGCATATATACGCCAGATAACGGCAAAACACAAACCGCAAGATAAGACTACAGAGGGATACATGACAACCGAATTTACCCCCTATATGTCACTCCTCGGCGGAGCGCTGATCGGCCTCTCGGCAGTAATGCTGATGGCGTTCAACGGTCGTATCGCGGGCATGACAGGTATTCTAGGTGGCATATTGCCGCCTTTCGCCAGCGACAACGGCTGGCGTATCGCGTTCATTCTCGGTGCAATCGCTGCCCCGGCGCTGGTTGTCGCGGCGGGGGGCACGGTGCCGTTTTCCACGCCTGTATCCACAGTGCCGATGATCGTTTCCGGCCTGATCGTCGGAGTCGGCGTCACCTATAGCTCCGGCTGCACCAGCGGTCACGGTGTTTGCGGGCTCGCACGTCTTTCGCGGCGCTCGCTTGCCGCGACGGCAACGTTCATGACGTCGACCTTCGCCACCGTCCAAGTCGTTCGCCACGTGATTGGAGGATGACGATGGGCAAGATATTCACCGCACTTGCTTCGGGCCTCGTTTTCGGTCTCGGCATCGCTTTGTCGGGAATGGTCAACCCGGCCAAGGTGCTGAACTTCTTCGATGTCGGCGGTACCTGGGATCCGAGCCTGGGAATTGTCATGGCGAGCGCGCTCGCCGTCGCTCTTGCCGGTTACCGCATCCTGTTTGCAAAAGCTGACCAGCCGATGCTGGCGAGCAAGTTCTACGTTCCGACCAGCCAGGCGATCGATACCAAGCTGATCGTCGGGTCGGTCGTGTTCGGGATCGGCTGGGGTATCTCCGGTTTTTGTCCCGGCGGCGCTGTGCCCGCGCTCGGCGTCGACCCTCAATCGACGGCGATCTTCGTATTTTCAATGGCCGGCGGTATCATGATCGCCCGGACGTTCCTTCACAGGGCGCTCAGGACCGCTTCCAGTTGGCCATCCGTAGTCAGAAAAGGAGCATGACATGTCCCTGCACTTCACTCCCGACACTTCGTTGAAGCCGGAAGTCACCGCGTTTTTCGACGAACCGACGAACACCATCTCGTATGTCGTCAAGGATCCCGCATCCAATGCCTGCGCCGTGATCGATTCGGTCATGGACATCGACTATGCGGCTGGCCGGATCACCTATGAGAGCGCCGACGAGATCATCGCCTTCATAGAGAAGAACGGCCTCGACCTGCAGTGGATCATCGAAACCCACGTGCATGCCGACCACTTGTCGGCCGCGCCCTATATCCAGCAGAAACTCGGCGGCAAGCTCGGGATCGGCGAGAAAATCACGGTCGTGCAGGACACGTTCGGCAAGGTCTTCAACGAGGGAACCGAGTTCCAGCGCGATGGATCGCAGTTCGACCGGCTGTTCAAGGATGGCGACAGCTACAACATCGGCAACATGACCGCCTACGCCATGCACACGCCCGGCCACACTCCGGCGTGCATGACGCATGTCATCGGCGACGCGGCCTTTGTGGGCGATACGCTGTTCATGCCCGATGGCGGTTCGGCGCGCGCCGATTTCCCCGGCGGCGACGCGCGCACGCTTTACCGCTCGATCAGGCGCGTCCTCGACCTGCCGGGCGAAACACGCCTGTTCATGTGTCACGACTACGGTCCGAACGGACGCGACATCCAGTGGGAGACGACCGTCCAGGACGAGCGCGAGCACAATATCCATGTTCGGGACGGTGTCAGCGAGGATGATTTCGTCGCGATGCGCGAGCAGCGCGATGCGATGCTGGACATGCCCCGGCTGATTATCCCGTCGCTGCAGGTGAACATGCGCGCTGGCCGCTTGCCGCCGAAAGACGAAAGCGGCAAAACATACCTGAAGGTGCCGGTCAACGGCCTTTGAAAATCATCTGGGCCCGCCGCCGGCGAGCCCTCCAGACAAGGGGATAAGGCAGGATGGAAGTCCGCCAGCTTACAGAAGACTTGACCGTCGCAGGCCAGATCGGCCCCGAACATGTGCCGGCGATCAAGCAGGCCGGGTTCAAGAGCATCGTCTGCAACCGGCCCGACAGCGAAACCGGCGCCGTGCCGCACGACATGGTCGAGGAGGCCGTGTTGGCGGCGGGGCTCGAGTTCCGCTTCATTCCGGTTGTCAGCGGGGCGATCACCGGCGAAAACGTTGCCGACATGGCCGCCGCTCTCGCCGAATTGCCCAAGCCGGTGCTCGCCTACTGCCGCACCGGCACGCGCTGCATGAACCTGTTCTCCCTGGTTCAGCAGACCGGCGCCATCGCCTGACGCCTGCCCGCGGTTTCGGCCGCGCCGACAGACAGAACCAGTAACCGCGCCGGGGCCGACCCCGGCGCGCGGGAGAAGTATTGTGTCACAAGGACGGGACGAATGACCGTGACCAGATCTGCAATCACAGGGATTGCACAACGCTATCTGCCGATCCTCGGTTGGGGCAGAACATATGACCGTGAGATGGCGACCAGCGACCTGGTCGCCGCGATCATCGTCACGATCATGCTCATTCCGCAGTCCCTCGCCTATGCCCTTCTGGCCGGCCTGCCGCCCGAAATGGGCCTGTACGCGTCGATCCTGCCGCTGGTCGCTTACGCCATCTTCGGCACAAGCCGTGCGCTCGCCGTCGGGCCGGTCGCCGTCGTCTCGCTGATGACGGCCGCCGCGGCGGGCAATATCGCGGCAAACGGCACGCCGGAATATATCGCCGCCGCGATCACGCTTGCCTTCCTGTCGGGTCTGTTCCTGCTGGCGCTTGGCATATTCCGGCTCGGGTTCCTCGCCAACTTCCTGTCGCATCCGGTGATCGCCGGCTTCATAACCGCGTCGGGCATCATCATCGCCACCAACCAGCTGAAGCACATTCTGGGCGTCAGCGCCGGCGGGCACAACCTGCTCGAAATCGTCCTTTCGCTGTTCGAGCATCTCGGCGAGACGAATGTCATCACCCTCGTCATCGGCGTCGCGTCGACCGCCTTCCTGTTTTGGGTTCGCAAGGGCCTCAAACCGCTGCTGCTAGGATACGGCATACGGCCCAGGCTGGCCGACATCCTTGCCAAGGCCGGCCCGGTCGGCGCGGTCGCAGTGACCACCGCAGTCGCCTTCGCGTTCGATCTCGGCTCGCAGGGCGTCAAGCTCGTGGGCTCCGTACCGCAAGGCCTTCCACCGCTTTCGGTGCCCTCGTTCTCGCCCGACCTGTGGGTGGAGCTGATCGGTTCCGCGGTCCTGATCTCGATCATCGGCTTTGTCGAATCGGTCTCGGTCGCACAAACGCTCGCGGCCAAGAAGCGCCAGCGCATCGCGCCGGACCAGGAACTGATCGGGCTGGGAGCCGCAAACATCGCGGCCGGAATTTCCGGCGGCTATCCGGTCACCGGCGGTTTCGCGCGTTCGGTCGTCAACTTCGACGCGGGGGCGGAGACGCCCGCGGCCGGCGCCTTCACCGCGGTCGGCCTGGCCATCGCCACCCTGGTCCTGACGCCCCTGCTTTCGTTCCTGCCCAAGGCGACGCTGGCCGCCACGATCATCGTCGCGGTGTTGTCGCTGGTCGACTTCTCGATCCTGAAACGGACATGGACCTATTCGAAGGCCGATTTCATCGCGGTCACTGCGACGATTCTCGTCACGCTAGGCCTCGGGGTCGAATTGGGCGTCTCGACCGGCGTCGGGCTTTCGGTGCTGATCCACCTCTACAAATCGTCGAAACCGCACATGGCCGTCGTCGGCCAGGTGCCGGGGACCGAGCATTTCCGTAACGTGCTGCGCCACGAGGTGATCACCGACAAGGAGATCCTGTCGCTGCGCGTCGACGAAAGCCTCTATTTCGCCAATGCCCGTTTCCTGGAAGACCGGATCTACGACCTCGTCGCCAAGCGGCCGGAGCTGAAGCATGTCATCCTGATGTGCCCGGCGATCAACGCGATCGACATGAGCGCGCTGGAATCGCTGGAAGCGATCAACGAGAGGCTCAACTCATCCGGCGTGACCTTCAACCTTTCGGAAGTGAAAGGGCCGGTGATGGACCGGTTGCGGCGCGCCGACTTCCTGGACCACATGACCGGCAAGGTGTTCCTCAGCCAATACCAAGCCGTTGCCGCGCTCGGCGGCACGCTCGCGCCTGTAGCCGCGCCCGTCGCGGCTCAATAGAGCAGGCGCATCAGGAACAGCGTAATCCCCGGGAACAGCGTCAGCAACGCCGTGCGGATGATGTCGCTCGTCACGAACGGCAGAACGCCGCGATAAGTCGCCGAAATCGGCGTTTCGCGCGCCATCGAGTTGATGACGAACAGATTCATGCCGACCGGTGGCGTTATCAGCCCCACCTCGACCACGATCAGGACAAGGATGCCGAACCAGATCGCGAACTCCTCGGTACCGAGGCCGAAATCGAGACCCGTGACAATCGGGTAGAAGATCGGGATCGTCAGCAGGATCATGGAAAGCGAGTCCATGACGCAGCCGAACACCAGGTAAAGGACGAGGATAAGGATGAGCACCGTCCACGGATTGAAGCCCTGGCCGACCACCCAGGAGGCCAGTTCCTGGGGCACCTGGCTGAGCGCCAGGAAGCCATTGTAGATACTGGCGCCGAACACGATGAAGAAGATCATCGCCGTCGAACTCGCCGTCGCCAAAATGGAATCCATCAGGGTCTGGCGGGTCAGGCCGCCATTGATGACGGCAATCAGGCCGGTACCGAAGGCGCCGACAGCCGCAGCCTCGGTCGGCGTGAACCAGCCAAGATAAATACCGCCCACGACCGCGATGAAGACCAGCAGAACCGGCCACACATCGAGCAAGGCGCGGAACCTCTCCGAATAGGGCGCCCGCTCGCGGGTGCCGGCCGATTCGGGATAAAGGCGCACATAGATCGAGATCGCGAGCATGTAGCCGAGGGCGGCAAGGATGCCGGGCACGAAGGCCGCGACGAATAGCTTGGCGATGTTCTGTTCGGTGAGGATGGCGTAAATCACCAGGATGACCGAGGGCGGAATGAGGATGCCGAGCGTCCCGCCGGCGGCCAGCGTGCCGGTCGCCAGGGATCCGGAATAGCCGTAGCGGCGGAGTTCCGGCAGTGCCACCTGGCTCATCGTTGCCGCCGTCGCCAGCGAGGATCCGCAGATGGCGCCGAAGCCGGCACAGGCGCCGACAGCGGCCATGGCGACGCCGCCGCGCCGGTGACCCATGAATGTTTCAGCGGCCTTGAACAGGGCTTTCGACATACCCCCGAGGGTCGCGAACTGGCCCATCAGCAGGAACAGCGGTATGATCGACAGCGAGTAGCTGGAGAAGGTCGAGTAGGTCTCGTTCTTCATCTTCGCGAGGATCGGCACCCAGTTATAGTCGGTCACGACATAGGAGCCGACGATGCCGACAACGAGCATCGAAAGACCGATCGGGATGCGAACAAAAATAAGCAGGATGAGGATAGGAAAGGACCAAAGCCCGATTTCGAAATGGCTCAATGGACTGCCCCCGTGGCCGGGCCGAAATCAGAACGGCCGGTAATCAATTCGCGAATGCGCTCGTAAAGCACATAGATCGACACGACACAGCCCGCCACCGCACCCACCAGCCCGGCGGCATAGGCCCACCACACCGGGAACTGGAGAATGAAGGTCGTTTCCGCGTAGCGCATCTTGTCTTCCGTGCCGACGGCGAGCCGCCATGCGATGACGAACACCACGATCGTCATCACCAACTCGGCGACCACGTCGATGAAGCGGTTGAACCCGTCGGGCAGGAAGGAGGTGAACAGGTCGACCGAAGCATGTCCGCGCGAAATCTGGCACCAGGGCAGGAAGCTGAACACCGCAAAACCGGCGGCCGCTTCGACCAGTTCGAAATCGCCGGGAACAGGTCCAAGGCCGAGCGGGATCATCGCCCTGCCGGTGATCGAAATACAGGTCATCAGAGTGATCGCGATCAGCGCTGCGCCGCCGACCAGCGCGAGCCCCCTCGCCAACCATTCCACGGACGATCTCAGGCTCATGCTCGTCTCCCCCGACGTTCGTTCAATGCCTTGGTGCCGCGCGCCTTGGCATACACAAGCAATGGACGGGCGACAAGGCCGCCCGCCCAGTGTTTTCAACCCGTCCGCATTATTGGGCGTCGGAGTACTTCTTGATCAGCGCTTCGGCTTCCGAAATCAGCGCCTTGCCGTCGTAACCCTTGGAGTCCATGTCGGCGATCCACCTGTCGTAGACCGGCTGGGCAGCTTCGCGCCACTTGGCGGTTTCCTCTGCCGAAAGGGTGATGATGTTGTTGCCCCTCTTCACCGCGATCTCGCGGGCAGGTCCGTCGGCCGCTTCCTGGGTCTTGCCGGCAAATGCCGAGAATTCCATGCCGGAATTGTCGTCGATGGCCTTCTTCAGGTCGGCAGGCAGGCTGTCATACTTGTCCTTGTTCATGGCCAGAACGAAAGTCAGCGAGTAGAGGGCCTTGCCGGTGAACTCGGTGTGATTTTGCACCAGCTCGGGCACCTTCAGGGCCGTCGTGACTTCCCACGGAATGGTGGTTCCGTCGATCACGCCCTTGGAAAGCCCTTCCGCAACAGCCGGGACCGGCATGCCGACCGGCGTGGCGCCAAGCGCTTCCAGAAGCCAGTTCACCGAGCGCGAGCCGCCGCGGATCTTCATGCCCTCGAAATCGCCCGGTACCTTGACGGGCCGGTTGGTGTGGATCATGCCCGGGCCATGCACCCAGGTGCCGAGAATGTGGACGTTCTTGAACTCGTTGTCCTTCATGTCCTTCTCGAACAGTTCCCAATAGGCACGGGAAACCGCCTCGGCGTTGGTCATCATGAAGGGAAGTTCGAAGACCTCGGTGCGCGGATAGCGGCCCGGCGTGTAGCCGACGACCGTCCAGACGATGTCAACGACGCCATCGATCGCCTGGTCCATCAGTTCCGGCGGCTTGCCGCCGAGTTGCATGGACGGGTAGCGTTCGATCTTGATCTTGCCGCCGGACGAGGCCTCGACCTTGTCGGCCCACACGTCAAGCACCTGGCGCGGCACATTGGCCTGGGCCGGCAGGAACTGGTGCAGCTTGAGGGTCACCTCCTGCGCAAAGGCGGAAGCGGCGCCAAATGCGCTCGCCGCGGTGCCGATAACGGCAGCCAGTAATGCTGATTTCACGATGTTCATTTTCACTGAACTCCTCCCATAAATTCCGTTGGCGGGGTTTTCCCGACTGCCAGGCCGTTATTTCTCCGAAGCTACACTCTTGGCGATCTCGCGCAAGAATGCAAGTTTTTTGTTATATTGTATAACAAAATTGCGTGACGGGGAATACGACAATTCGCATGCCGGTCGTTCAACCGGCCCCACCGCGTCTCCCCTGCCGGGATCAACGGCGAAACCGCGATTTGACTTGTCACCATACGCCGAAATCAATCATGCCGTTGCGGAATGATTGCGAGACGACGCACACGCTGAAGCTAGCTGTTTCTCCTCCTTATTTTGCGATTTCGTCTTGCGCGAAATTCGCACCTGCATGCTCACAGACATCTCCTTATGCCAACGAATCCGGCACTTCGCAATATAAATCATACACGTGAATTAAATTGCACATATCCGGATTTCGCGCATGGCCCGGGTCTGCCAGATTATTTTGTCATTGTATTTTGTAACAATCCAGACCCATTTTTTCGAATTTTTGTAACGCAAGTTTCATTCGCGAATAGGCAAAGCCTGAGTGTCCTTCAAGGTTTGTAACACGATCGCCGTCTTGACGTGTCGGACCGACTCGTGGGGCAGCAAGACGTCATTGACGAAGGCCGACAGGGCCGCCAGGTCGCGGGTGACCACCTTGAGGCTGTAGTCCATTTCGCCGGTAAGGGCGTGTGCTTCCTGCACCTCGGGCAGACGGCGCACCAGTTCCGCAAACCGGCTGGCGTTGTCGCGATCGTGCGTGGCAAGCGTCACCGAAATGATATTGACGATCGAAAAGCCGAGCTTCTGCCGGTCGAGCGCGGCGCGGTAGCCGGCAATCAGGCCGGTCTCCTCAAGGCGTTGGCGCCGCCTCGAACATTGCGAGGCCGAGAGATGGACCTTGTCAGCCAGTTCGGCATTGGTCAGACGCGCATCATCCTGCAAAAGCGCCAGGATTCTACGGTCAAACTCATCCAGTTTTTCTACTTCATTCACTTTTCAAACCATTTATGCACAATTCAAGCGCGATACCACCATATATCTGCGTGGATTGCAAACATTGTGCGCCCGTGATGCGCTATCCTTGTCTTAATAAAAGACAGTAGAGGATACAGACATGGGTCCCTTCCCGCATGACGCCCCGCCCGCCGAAATCAGCCGCGCCAACCCGGCCGGAACCGACGGCATGGAATTCGTCGAATTCGCCCATCCGGAACCGGAGAAACTCAACGATCTGTTCGCCATGATGGGCTACGCGCCGGTCGCCCGTCACACGGCGAAGGCATCCAGCATGTCGCGGTGGGCACCGACAATATCTACGACGCCACGGACGCACTGGCCGACAACGGGTTGAAGTTCATGCCCGGGCCTCCGCGCGCCTACCACGAGATGTCCAGGGGAGCGCGTTCATGGTCATGACGAGCCGCTCGAGCGGATGGCTAAACACGGCGTGCTGATCGACGGCGAATGCGTGATCGGCGGCGGCGAGACGAAGATTCTGCTGCAAATCTTCTCCAAGACGGTGATCGGGCCGATCTTCTTCGAGTTCATTCAGCGCAAGGGCGACAACGGGTTCGGCGAAGGCAATTTCCGCGCCCTGTTCGAATCGATCGAGCGCGAGCAGATCGAAAACGGAGAACTGAAGGTCGAGGCCGCCGAGTGACCGGTCACGACATCCGGCTTCACTTCCCGGCTTGAAGGCATCTCGGCTAGACCTTCGTCGCCATGGACGGCGGGGTGATCTGGCGCCGGGCGGCGACATATTCGCGGTGCGAGATGTAGCTCGCCGAAGCGATGATGATGGCACCGCCAAGGATCACGGACAGGCTGACCGGCTCGGCGAACACAGCAATGCCCAGTAGAGAAGCCCAGACAAGTTGCAGGAAAGTGATCGGCTGGGTGACCATGATCGGCGCGGCGCGGTAGGCGCGCGTCATGGTGTAGTGGCCGAACGTTGCGACGGCTGCGGTCAGTGTCAGCCACGCCAGTTCGTCCCATGACGGCGGCCGCCACTGCGCGATCGCGCCGGGCAGCAGCACGACGGTACAGCCGACCGACAACATGGCAACGATCGCCGACGGTTCGGCGCGACCGCTGAGCTGTTTGGCAAGAACGTAAGATACTGCGAAAAGCGGCGCCGCGCCCAATTGCGCAAGGTGACCGCTGGAGATTTCCGCAACACCCGGCCGCAGGATCAGAAGCACGCCAACAAAAGCCGCGAGCACCGCCGCGATGCGGCGCAGATGCATGCGTTCGCCGAGGAACAGCGCGGCCAGGATCGTGACGTAGATCGGTGACGAATAGCCGATGGCCGTTACTTCGGCGATCGGTATGCGCGCCATGGCGAAGAACCACAGCATCACGCCACCGCCATGGACAAGGCTGCGCAGGGCGAACAGCCTGGTCGTGTCGCGGGTCACGCCGGCGCGCAGCGAGCGTACCAGCAGCGGCGCGATCATGACCGTGCCGATCGCATAGCGGAGAAACGCCGCTTCGATTGCCGGCATGTCGGAGCCGAGATAACGCACGATACCCGTGACGCCGACAAAACAGAATCCGGTCAGCAGCATCCACAATATGCCGGCAACCGTGCCGCTGACGCGCGGCGGAAGGTTGGCCGCGGCGCTCAATGCATCGTCCTGGTGCGCCGGTCAGACGGGCTTGCGCACATACCAGGCCGGCTGTTCGCGCGTGGTGCTCAGTTCCGGTTTTTCCGTCCGCGTGGCAAAGAACTCGTCGATTGCCTTGGTCGCGCCCGGCCACTTCGCCTGCTGGTAGTCGTCGAACACCACTATGCCGCCTGGAACCACGCGGTCGTAGAGCGCGCCGAGGCATTCGATGTGAGAGGCGTAGGTATCGGAATCCAGATGGATGAAACAAAAGCGCCGGCCGGTGATTTCGGGCAGCGTCTTTTCGAAGTAGCCGACCAGCGGCCGGCCCTTGATCCCGTAAGCCGCGAAGATCCGCTCAATGCGGTCGGGCACATCGTTGGCATACCGGAATTTTTTCGACAATCGCGACCTGGTGCGGAAAAAGCTGGTGTCCTCGTCGGTCACCTGCCCGTCGGGAAACCCTTCGAAACTGTCGAGGCCGAGCAGATCCTTGTCCGGCGCCTGTTCGCGTGCGGTCACGCCCATCAGCCACAGGGTCGAGCCGCGGAACACGCCGCACTCGGCGATATCGCCGGGAAGCGCCAGGGCCTCCTCCATCAAGGCGATCAGCGAACTCGTCGCGCAGCGGGTCCTGAACTCGGCCAGCAGTTCCGCGCGGCCTTGATCGGTCGCGATCATGGTGTCGTAGCGTTCGTCGGCCTTAATCCGTTCTATGTCACGCGTCTTCATCGCCTGCCAGCCACACTAATATGGCTTGTCCATAGGGAATTATTCGACTGCGTACAACGGCACATCGGGCCGCCGCCATGGATGGGCGGCGCGATGTGACATTCCTGCAAACCCTGTGGAGCGGGGCCGGCGGGAGGCCGCGGGCAATTCTGTTTCCGGTCCCCGTTTTCCGCAGAAAACGAAGCGAGGGCAGCGTTGCCGCCGCTCAGACCTGGCTCAGCTCCTTCTCGTGCATCCAGGCCGCATGGCGCGGGGCGCGCTTGGTCTTCGACCATTCCTCCAGCATGTCCCATTTCACCTCATCGAGCTTCTTGTTCATCGCCTCGGCGGCCGGGTCGTCGCAGGCGAGTTCGATGCGGTGGCCGCTAGGATCGAAGAAGTAGATCGAGTGGAAGATCGAATGGTCGGTCACCCCGAGCACTTCGACCCCGTTCTTCTCCAGGTGCTCGCGGTACTCGATCAGCGTGTCACGGTCCTTCACCTTGAAGGCGATGTGCTGGACCCATTCCGGCGTGTTCGGGTCCTTGCCCATTTCCGGCTTGGTCGGCAGCTCGAAGAAGGCGAGGATGTTGCCGGCGCCGGCGTCGATGAATACATGCATGTAAGGATCCGGCTCGTGGGTCGAGGGAACGTTGTCCTCGGCAATGGCCAGCACGAAATCCATGTTGAGCATGTCGCGGTACCACAGCACGGTTTCCTTGGCGTCCTTGCAGCGGTAGGCGACGTGGTGGATTCGGTCGATCTTCATCGGAATGTCTCCTTGAACAGGTTGGCGTTCATCCCTCGGGTTATTCTTGGATTCAGTTCTTTTTCTTCGCGGCTTCGAGCGCCGCCAGCAGTGTTGCGTGATCGCCTATCTGGTTGGCGAGCACGAGGATCAGGCGGGCGTTGAAGGCGTCGCTTTCCGCCTTCGACAGCCCTTCGTGGGCGGCAAGCAGTTCCGCGTAGAAATCGTCCGGGCGGGCGATGTTGGGTTGGGTGTTGAGTGCGGTCATTGGTTGCGTCCCGTAGCTTTGTTGATGGCGGCGCGCACGGCGTCCTCGTCGAAGGTTTCCCAGCGCGCGGCGACATGCTGGTCGGGGCGCAGCAGATAGACGGCGCTGTCGGCGTCGCCGAGATAGCGGTCTTTCAGCGCATCGTTGGCGGCAAGCGCGACGCGGGTGGCGCAGATGCCCTCGACGCAGACCGAGTCCGGCGCATCGGCGTTGATGGTCATGAGCTGGAACTCGCCGCCGAGGCGGTCGAGCAGCCAGCCTCCGTCCACCGGCGCGTCGATCGCCGGCGAACCGGGTCGCGTGCGCGGCGGCATCCCTGCGCAGTCGGGTCCGTTGAGCGGCGAACCGTCATAGGTGCACGGCACCGAGAGGCGGCCGGAATTGACCAGCGGCCGGGCGAATTCGTGGTGCTCGGCAAGGTCGAGCACCGCGTCGCGGAAAATGCGGCTGATCTCCGATTTCGGGGTGATGAAGTCGGTCGAGCGGCTGGAGTTGAGAATGTTCTCCTCGGCGCCGTGGATGCGCTCGATATCGTAGGTATCGAGCAGCGATTCCGGCGCTTTACCGTCGATGATCAGCTTCAGCTTCCAGACCAGGTTGTCGGTGTCCTGGAGGCCGGAATTGGCGCCGCGCGCGCCGAAGGGCGAAACCTGGTGGGCGGCGTCGCCGGCAAAGATCACATGGCCCTTGTGGAACTGTTCCATACGACGGCACTGGAAGGTGTAGATCGAGGTCCATTCGAGCTCGAACTTCGCGTCCTCGCCCAGCATGGCGCGTAGCCGCTTGAGGACGTTCTCTTCCTTCAGTTCCTTGTCGCGGTCGATGTCCCAGCCGATCTGGAAATCGATGCGCCAGACATTGTCCGGCTGCTTGTGCAGCAGCGCCGACTGGCCGCGATTGAACGGTGGATCGAACCAGAACCATCGCTCGGTCGGGAAATCGGCTTCCATCACCACGTCGGCGATCAGGAAGTTGTCCTCGAAGACGCGGCCGACGAAATCCAGACCCATCATCTTGCGGATCGGCGAAGTTGCGCCGTCGCAGGCGATCAGCCAGTCGGCCTCGATCGTGTAGGGACCATCGGGCGTGTCGACCGAGATGACCACGTGATCTTCCTGCGGGTCGACCGCGGTGACCTGGTTGCCGCCGCGCAATTCGATGGACTTGCCGCCGGCCTTCAGTTCGAAGACGCGGTCGACCATGTATTTCTCGAAATGGTACTGCTGCAGATTGATGAAGGCCGGACGCTTGTGGCCTGTCTCCGGTAGCAGGTTGAAGGCGTAGACCTGGCGCTCGTCGAAGAACACCTTGCCGAGGTTCCATTCGACGCCCTTGTCGACCATCGGCGCGCCGCAGCCGAGGCGGTCGAGGATTTCCAGCGGCCGCTTGGCATAGCAGACAGCGCGCGACCCCCAGGAGACCTTGTCGTTGTCGTCGAGGACAACGACCGGAACGTCATGCTGAGCAAGGTCGATCGCGGCGCCCAGCCCGATCGGTCCCGCGCCGACCACCACGACCGGATGCCGCACTGGTTTGGACGCGTCCTGGTCGGGCGATTTGGCGTAGGGATAAAGCGGCGTTTCGAATATCTTAGACATCAAGTCCTCCCGGAACGAATGACACGCGGTCTCAACTGGATGCGGTCGGGACGACGCCCGCCGCGATGATTGCAAGGACAACGAAGAGAAGAGCGACGATGCCAAGCCGCGTCAGCAGTTTGCGGCGCAGGACCTGCGTCTCCTCGTCTTGGGCAATGCCGGCATTCATCGCCACGGCCCAGATGTTGGTCCTGCGCAGCCTGCCTGGCTCGTGCTTGCCCGAACGCGCCTCGATGGCATAGGAAATCGGGATCGCGGTGGTGAAGACCGCAAGGATCGCCAGACCCACAATACCACCGAGGATCGCGCCCATCGCCATCAGCCCTGAAGGTCCTTCCACATCTGGATGTCGCGCTCCGCGGTCCAGATGCGCGGGGTGTCGATGCCGAGCGCCTCGTCATAGGCGCGCGCGACGTTGAACGGCAGGCAGTGCTCGTAAATGGCGTAGTCGCCGAATTTCGGATCGCATTCGGCGCGGCACGCGTCCCAGGCTTCCTTGAGCGAGCCGCCGCCCTGAGCGACGCGCGCGACGGGGCGATAGGTCGAGCCGACGAAATCGGCCGTGTTGGTCAGCGCCTTGTTGACCATCCCCTTGCCGACCAGCGCGTCGCCGCGGCCGGGTGCGATCGCTTCGACGTCGAAGGAACGGATCGCCGCCAGCGTCGTCGGCCAGTCGCCGAAATGGCCGTCGCCGCAATAGCAGGCCGAGTGATATTCGACGATATCGCCGGTGAACATGACGTTCGCGTCGGGCACGTGGACGACGATGTCGCCGGCGGTGTGGGC
>JBNLDE010000049.1:0-2037 GCA_050304175.1 Zhengella sp.
GACCCCGCCAGGTCAATGTGCCGGGCGCAAGGCAGAGGGCCAGTTCGGTCAGGTCATGGGTTTCAAACAGGGTGCGCGAAATCACTCCGCCGAAATCCAGAACCAGCCCGTGGCTTTCACTCATGCCACACCTGCCTTTACCTGCCCGCCATATGCAGCCGGAGCCTCGCCCCCCATGGCGCGCGAAGCCCTGACCGATGCCGCCATGACAGCGCCGGCAATGGTCCTGGACAGATCGCCCGTCATGCGGTGGCTCGGCGTCGCCACCGAGATGGCGCCGACCGGCTCGCCGCGGCGCCCGAACAGGGGTGCGGCAATGCCGTAGACTTCGGCCTCGAAACCCTGATCGACATGGGCGTGGCCGTTGCGGCGGGCGGTCTGGATCGTCTCGCGCAAGACGGCGGGATCGGTGAGGGTTTGCGCTGTAACCGAAGCAAGCGGCCCGGAAAGCACTTGCTCGACGAAGTCCGGATCGCAAAAGGCGAGGAACGCTGTGCCCGAGGCGGTTGCATGGAACGGCAATTTCAATCCGGGCTCGACGAATACACGGTTCGAGCGCGGGCTCTCCGCGACCCCGATATTGGCGAGGCTGTGGCCGGCCAGCAGCGACGCATGCGCGGTTTCACCCGTTTCCGCGGCGAGGTCCTCCAGGATCGGTTGCAGCAGCGTGGTCGCCGGGAAGGTGGCCTCGCGTATCCTCGCCAGCCGCAATACGGTGGCGCCGAGCCTGTAGAGGCGCGTTACCGGCTGTTGTTCGACCATGCCGGCGCGCGCGAGTGCGCCCAGCATGCGGTGGGTCGTGGCCTTGTCCATCTCGGAAAGGCGCGCCAGTTCGCTCAGGCCAATCTCGGGGCGTTTATCGTCAAAAAAATCCAACAAATACAGAGCTTTGTCGACCGTTCTCATCGCGCCACCCCGCGCTTCCTCCAGCTTTCCCATGTTCCGATGTGTAATTAACATGTGAATAGTCTTGACAGAAACGCTGAGACGCTGCAAGCTTTTTAAACCGATGGTGACAATAATGAACCGAAAAGGCAAATGGGAGCATTCGTAATGAAAAAGTACCTTTCGCTAGGTTTCGCAGCCGCAGTTTCGCTCGGCGCCGTGGCGGCTTCGCCGGCGTTCGCCGAGTACCCAGACAAGCCCGTCGAGTTCATCGTGCCGTGGCCACCCGGCGATATGGAAGATGTGTTGACCCGCATGATCGCGGAAGATTTTCAGGCGGCCTATGGACAGCCGGCGGCTGTGGTCAACAAGCCCGGCGGCGGCGGCGGCCCGTTCCCCGGCGCAGTGGAAGTGGCCAAGGCACCCGCCGACGGTTCGATGGTCGGTTCCTTCGTCATCGGCGTTCCGGTGGTCGGCCCGACAATCGGCATAGCCGAACTCAATCCGGATCCGTTCGACCCGATCGGCATTTTCCTGACTTATCCCTTCGTCATCGTGACGTCGAAGGATGCCCCCTACAAGTCGATGCAGGAACTGGCTGAGTATGCCAAGTCCAACGACGTCGTGCTCGGCCACTTCGGGGCAGTGCTGACGCCGACCCAGGTGACCCTGGCGCTGGCCAAGAACCTCGGCTTCTCCTATGCGTCTGACGCGGCATATGACGCGCTCGACTGCAATACGCTGGCGTCCGGGGATGTCGATGTCATGAACACGACCATCCAGCTCGTCATGCCTTGCCTCGACAAGATCCAGGTGCTGGCGGCAGTGACCGAGCAGCGCATTTCGACCGCACCGGATGCGCCGACAGTCAAGGAAGTGGACCCGTCGCTCGACATCTCGCTGTGGAACGGACTGTTCGTGCGCAAGGATACGCCCGCCGACGTTCGCGAGAAGATCGAAGCCGTCGCCAGGAAGACGATGGATTCCGATCGCGCGAAGAAATTCGCCGAGGAAACCGGTGCGCAGATCTATTGGAAGGACGCCGAAGCGTCCAAGGCGCAAATCGCCAAGGACATCGCAACCGTCGCCAAGATCTCGGAAATCCTGGGTAACTGACCGACAAGCCGGACCGGCGGCGGCAATGCCGCCGCC
>JBNLDE010000050.1:0-13745 GCA_050304175.1 Zhengella sp.
GCCAAATACAATCCTTTTCAGAATTGTTCTGAGTCCGGTCTTGCACGTCTTTGTTCTGAACATTCCAGAATTCTTCCACAAAATTCGTACGAACTGAATTCGTCCACGCCCGTCCAAAGGGATATGTGAAAAGATACTGCCGCGCCGGAAGCGGCATACAAGTCAGCCCTAATATATCTTTGATAAACGCGGGGAAGTTGAGGCATTGTTAATCGGCACGAATTTTCTGTTTGAAATCAAGCAAAAGCCCGCAGGCATGCGATTTGCGTGCCGCCAGGGTGCCCCGAGCCACCAAACGCGCCGCTACGAGGAGGGCTGCACCTGGGCCGGGTAAGGTTTGTTTCATTCATCCGTGTTTTACTTGTCGCCAACGCGTTTATGACTTTAACGACCCAGATAACGGGCGCCGCACCGGCCAAGCCATATACAACCCATGACCCTTTGGAACGAACAAACCCCTTGCGCGAACGACGACGATGATTTCGGCGCGATAACGCACAGGATCAAGGACGGGCAGGGATTGGCCGCGCTTTGGAACGCGCTCCCCGGCGGGGCGCTCTGCACGCCGTTCCAATCGCCTGGATTCATGGATGCATTTGTCAACGCGCTGGTGCCAGCAAGATGCGAAGGGCTCAATATTTGCGAAGTCCGGCCCGCCGGTTCCGAGGTGCCGGCGGCATTGTTTCCCTATGTCATTCACAACCGCGGTCCCGTCCGGATTGCCTCGTTTCCCGATTTCGGAGTGGCTGATCAGGTCACGCCGGTCATTTCCGGCGGCCGCACGATTTCGGCCAAGGAATTCGCATCGATCTGGCAGGCTTTCGTCGATACGCTGCACGGAGTCGATCTGGTCGACATCGACAAGGTTCCGCCACGGATTGGCGATCGGCCCAATCCATTGCACCGGGAGCGCTGTGCGGCTCCGTCGGGGGAAATGGTTGTTCTCGACCTGTCCGAGGCGTCGATAACGCACTGGAAGAAAAAGTCGGTTTTCAGAGAGGCCCGTGCGAAAGCGCGTAAACTGTCGGCGCAAGGCGTGGAGTTTTTTTTCAGCCGGGACCCCCGGGATTGTCTTGCGGCATTCGATCTGCTCCGAAAGCAAAGGTTTGCCAGGTTCAAGGCTGTCGGCCGGTACAATTCGCTGGAAGAACAGCCGGGCTATGCCGATTTTTACCAGCACCTGGTTGCACGTGCGTCGCCAGGCGGGCCGGTTCTGATGTTCGGTTTGAAAGCAGGCGATGAGGTCATTTCGGCGGCCTTGGCGTTTGCAGACGAGGATCTGGTCAATGGCGTCCTGATTTCGATCGGCGACGAAAAGTGGCACCGGTGCTCGCCGGGCATCGTCCTCCTTGTCAAGATCATCGAATGGGCAGAGGCGAGCGGTCTGAAAGAAGTCTGCTTCGGGACGGGAATGCAGGACTACAAGCAGCGCTTCGGCGGCGATGTCATGCAACTGTATCGAATCTCGCAACCGCTGACTGCCCGCGGCAGCGCATTTCTTGTGGCCCGGCGGATGATCAACGCCGTCCGCCACGGCGACTGACGGCGGTTCACGACAAAAAGATCCGCCGAAGCCACGTGGTGGCCCTAGTCATGCGCCAGCATTGCGCGCAGCGACTTGTCAAAGGCGGCGACATCCCTCGGTATCCCGTTCGGCGTGATGAAGAATCCCCTGTAGAACAGGCCAGGCGTCAATATCACGCCGAGAAGCTTTCCGGCGATAAGATCGGCTTTGACCGCGCTCCATTTGGCCGGATCGCCATAGGCGGCATCGAGCTGTTCCTTCGATCCGCCTTCCGCTTCCGCGAATTCGAGTATCTTTTCCGGCGTGATACCGTTATAGGGGCCACCGGCTGCGAGCACGATGTCGAGGATGCGCGTTGCAAAACCCCAAAAATGGGGGCCGTCGAGGGAGAGTCCCGCAACCATAAGGGCCGGATCGGGCGGATGGGTCGGGAAATGGCGCCACTCGACTGCAACCTCTCCTGGCATGTCGTTGACGACGTTGCTCATGAGGGGCATCAACAGGGCGGTGAAGGGGCAGGTAAGGCTGCCCCACAACAGCATCCGTTTCGGCGCCTCGGGATCGCCCAGCAACGGCGGCGCGACGACCGGTCCGGTGCTCGCCCGTGCCCCTGGGGCGGCCAGGGCAACCGCAGCGCCTCCGAGCATGGCGAGCATGATATCGCGTCGTGACGTGCTCATCGCTTCCTCCCGCTATTTCGACCTGCAGCCGAAGGAGCCGCCCGCGACCGGCACGAATCCGGCGGGGACGGGGTTGGCATAGTACTCCGAATTGTCGCCCAGATAGATGCCGGGAAGACCGGGAATGCCAGTCGACAGGTTCGCCCTGAACTTCTCGACCTGCGGCCGCTGCGCCGCGGGCACCAACTCGAGTGCCTGTTTCTGGACTTCGTCCGGGATCCGCATCCTGACCACGGTGGCCAGCGCCGCGCTCTGTGCCGGGTCGTCGGCAGCGGTAATCGAACTTCCCAGGATACGCGTGGCATCTTCCGGTTTGGTGACGGCGATCCTGACGATATTGTCCTTCCTGGCGGGCGCTTTCGCGTCCGTATCCCTAGCCGGCACTTCACAGCCGCAATCCTGCGCGGCCGTGAGCATCTGAAAATCTTCGCTCGCGCTGGTTTTCTTCCAGTCATTCCAGAAGTCGGCGCTCAGCACTGCCGGATTACCGTCCGCATCCTGTGCGTGCGCGGTGGCGATCAAACCCGCCAAGATCGCAATCACCGCGGCAAATCTCAATGAATTCATCATCATCTACATTCCCGGGCCGGTTTGAAGACCTGAGTGAATGTTACGCCTGAAGCGGGAAAGGGGATACGAAAAAATACACATCCGGCCATACGGATGGACTTCGGCCTTCGTTGATTTCGCCTCTCAGTGCGCCAGCCCCATCTGCCGGACCGCGAGGTCGCGCATGATCTCCTCGGAACCACCGCCGATCGCCATCACCTTGAGTTCGCGCCAGATGCGCTCGACCGGGTTGCCGCGCATGTAACCGGCGCCGCCGAAGACCTGCATCGCTTCCGAGGCGCAGAATTCCAGCGCCTTGGTGGAAAAGAACTTGGCCTTGGAGATTTCGGCGACCGGCATTTCGCCCTCGTTGATCTGCCAGCAAATGCGTTCCAGCCATGCCTCGAGCGCGTCGATGCGCGCCGACATCTCAGCGAATTTGTGGGCGATCGCCTGGTGCTCGATCAGCCGCTTGCCGAAGGTCCGGCGTTCACGCGCCCAGTCGAGGCTCGACGAGAAGCACAGCTTCATCATGCCCAGGACACCGGCGGCCAGCGACAGCCGCTCGTAGTTGAAATTGTTCATGATGGCGATGAAGCCCTGGTTCTCCGGGCCCATCAGGGCTTCGGCGGGAAGGGCGCAATCGTCGAAGTTCAGCGTTGCCTGGCTGGAGCACCACCAGCCCATCTTGCGATCAAGCGAGGCGCGGGTGAAACCCGGCGTGCCGGCTTCCACAAGGAAGAGCGAGATGCCGGCAAGACCGTCTCCGCCTGTGCGTGCGCCGACCACGAACCAGTCGGATTCCATGGCCGAGGTGATGAAGGTCTTCTCGCCGTTGAGCACCCAGCCATTGCCGCGGCGTTCGGCCCTGGTCTGCAAGTTGGCGACGTCGGACCCGCCAGACGGTTCGGTAATGGCGAGCGAGGAACAGGTGCGCCCGGCGATGATCTCCGGCAGGACTTGGCGCCTGAAATCCTCCGGCGCAAATTTCGCCAGCGGGCCGATCGAGATGGCACGGCCGCCAACCGCGGCGGCCACGCCGGACGCGCCGCAGCCGGTCAGCAATTCGCTCGACGTGGCGCGCATGAAAGCATCGTCGAAGCCAAGTCCGCCATATTCCTCGTCGATACCGAAGCCCCAGATGCCGAAGGCGCCGATCTTCTCGTGCAATTCCCACGGCACCGCACCGGCCTCGTCCCAGGCGTCGACATTGGGCCTGATCTCGGCGTCGACGAAACGGGCAAAACTGTCGCGGAACGAAACGCGCTCCGGCGTATCGAACGGGCTTGTCATGACTGCTCCTCCCGCAGTTTCAAGTGCGGCGCGACGATCTCGGCGAAACGCTTCATGATCTTCGGCAAGGCCTCGCGGTCGGCGGTGAAGCGCTGTTGGATGAACAGGCCGCGCAGGAAGGTTCGGCAGATGGTCCAGACGATGGCGAGATCCGCCTCGTCGCCGGTGGCCGGCGCGAAGACCTCGCCGATGGTCCGCGAGATCTCGGCGTCCCACGTAGCAAGATGCTCCGCGAGCAGAGCCTGCAAATCGGCATCGGTGCGCATGGCGACGAGGATTTCGACCAGTGCGCGGCCTTCGGGCGTGTTCACCACCCTGTTCCAGGTGCGGACCAGATAGGCCTCGACGGGATCGGCGGCGCCCGGTGGCAGCGCGGGCACGCGGCGCCTGCGCGATGCCTGCATGGCGCGGTCGAGCATGCGTTTCGCAGTTTCGGCGACAAGCGCCTGCTTGGAGGTGAAATGATGGGTCAGGGCGCCGCGCGAGATGCCGGCGATCTCCTGGATGCGGTTGATGGACGTATCGGCATAGCCGTGACGGTCGAGCGAGACGACGACGGCATCGCATATCCGCGCCTGCATGGCCTCGGCCTGCAGGTCCTTCTTGTTCGGTTTTTCGCGCCTTGCGGCGGCATCCGCGGTCATTGGACGTTGTTCCCCGACGACCCCTTGCCGGTAGCATGAATGGCCGCTATAAACAAGCCGAACGTTCTGTTTGTTTATTGGGAGGAATGCCGGCAGATGACGCGGCCAATCGTGATCGGCGGGGCGAGCGGTTTCTGGGGCGAGGCTGCGCATGCGACGCGGCAGCTGCTTGGGCATGACCGGCTTGATTTCCTCGTCTACGACTACTTGGCCGAGATCACCATGTCGATCATGGCGCGGGCCCGGGCGAAGGACAGCCAAGCCGGGTACGCGACCGATTTCGTCACGGCCGCGTTGGCGCCGAACCTGAAGGAGATCGCGGCGCGCAAGATCAGAGTCATCTCCAATGCCGGCGGAGTCAACCCGAAAGCCTGCGCGGACGCCGTGCGCGAACTGGCGGCGGGGCAGGGGCTCGACCTCAGGATAGCGGTGGTTACCGGCGACGACCTGACCTCGCGGGCGGTGGAATTCGCCGAAGCGGGCGTGACCGAGATGTTCTCCGGCGCCCCGTTTCCCGATCCGCAGACTGTCGCCTCGATCAACGCCTATCTTGGCGCGTTTCCGATCGCGAAGGCGCTGGACGAGGGCGCCGACATCGTCATTACCGGGCGCTGCGTCGACAGCGCCGTGACGCTGGGCGCCTGCATCCATGCCTTCGGCTGGGGCAGGAAAGAGTTCGATCTCCTCGCGGCGGGCTCGCTCGCCGGCCACTTGCTGGAATGCGGACCACAGGCGACCGGCGGCAATTTCACCGACTGGCGCGAGGCCGGCGACATCGCGGAGATCGGCTACCCGCTTGCCGAGATGCTTGCCGATGGTGCTTTCACAATCACCAAGCCGGCGGGAACGACCGGCATCGTCTCGCCGCTTTCGGTCGGCGAGCAGATGCTCTACGAGATCGGCGATCCGCGGGCCTACCTGCTGCCGGACGTGACTTGCGATTTTTCCGAAGTGACGCTCGACCAGGAGGGCGAGAACCGGGTACGCGTGGCCGGGGCCAAGGGGCGGGCGCCATCGGGCGACTACAAGGTCTCGGCGACCCATGCAGACGGCTTCCGTGCCGGTCAGTTGGTCTCGTTCAACGGGTTCGAGGCGCGGGACAAGGCGCGGGCCTTCGCCGATGCCGCGTTCGCGCGGGCGCGCAAGGTGTTGCGAGGGATGAACGCGCCCGACTACGACGAGACCGGCGTGGAGATTTCGGGCGGATCGGCTGGCGACTTGCCTGATTACGAGGAAGTGACACTGAAAATCGCCGCGCGCCACCGCGATGCGCGGGCGATCGGGCTGTTCCTGAAGGAACTGGTTGGCCTGGCGCTGGCGACGCCCGCTGGAATGAGCATGTTTGTCGGCGGTGGTCGGCCGAAGCCGTCGCCCGTCGTGCGGCTGTTCTCGTTCCTGGCGCCGAAGGCGGGCGTGCCTGTGGCGATCGACCTGGGGAGTGGGGAGGTGCCGTTCACGGTTCCCGAACTCAACTTTGACGCAGGTGGACCGGGCAAGGCGACCGTTCCCGAAATGCCCGATTCCGGTGGCGCGGAGCTGGTCACGGTGCCGCTGATCGAACTGGCCGTGGCGCGGTCGGGCGACAAGGGCGACAAGGCCAATATCGGCGTGATTGCGCGGCGGGCCGACTTGATGCCCTGGATTTGGGCGGCGCTGAGCGAAGATAAAGTGGCCGAGCGGTTTTCCGGCTTGCTGAAGGGTGGGGTGGAGCGCCACTATCTGCCCGGGAGCCACGCGATGAATATCGTACTGCACGACGTGCTCGGCGGCGGCGGGGTTGCCAGCCTGCGCGCCGACGCCCAAGGCAAGGGCTACGGGCAAATGCTGCTGGCGATGCCGGTCGCGGTACCGAAGTCCCAGCTTGGCAACAGGCGAGCGGCGTAAAACGGGGAACACGGGATGGCCGTCTTTCAATCGAAGATCAGCTCCGGTTCGGTAGGGTTTGCGAAAAATCGCGCGGACATGCTGGCTCTCGTCGACAAGCTGCGCGAATACGAGGCGCGCGCGGCGGCGCTGTCGGAGAAACGCCGCGAGCGTTTCCACGAACGCGGCCAACTGACGCCGCGCGAACGACTGGCGCAGCTTCTCGATCCGGGTATGCCGTTCCTCGAGCTCTACAACATGGCGAATTTCCAGGTCGAGGAGCCGAACCCGGAGAAGTCGGTACCCGGCGCGTCCAATATCTGCGGCATCGGCTTCATCAACGGCGTCCGGACGATGATCAACGTCAACGATTCGGGCATCAATGCCGGCGCGTCGACGCCGATGTCGGTAACCAAGGCGGTCGGCACGCTGACCATGGCGCGGCGATTCAAGCTGCCCTTCATCCAGCTGGTCGAGAGCGCGGGCGCGAACCTGATCAACTACACGGTGGAGCTGTGGGCGCATGGCGGCGGGATGTTCTACGGGCTGGCCAAGCTGTCGGCGGCCGGCATTCCGACCCTCGTGGTCCTGCACGGGCCGTCGACGGCCGGCGGGGCCTACCAACCCGGCATGAGCGACTATGTGATCGGGGTGAAGAAGAACGGCATGGCCGCGCTGGCCGGCGCTGCCTTGACCAAGGCGGCGACCGGTGAGGTTGCCGACGAACGCGAACTGGGCGGCACGGAGATGCATGCCTCGGTTTCGGGCCTGGTGGAATACCTTGCCGAGGACGACGCGCACGGCATCGCGATCGCTCGCGACCTGTTCGACCGGCTGGACTGGAACGGGCGCTGCCCGCCAGCGCCCGAACCGTATTTTGACGAGCCGCTCTACGATGCCGACGAGATCGCCGGGGTGGTGCCGGTCGATTATCGTACGCCCTATGACGCGCGCGAACTGGTGGCGCGGGTCGTCGACGGCTCCGACATTTCTGAGTTCAAGCCGCGCTACGGGATCTCGACCCTGTGCATGCACGGCGCGGTAATGGGCCACAAATGCGGTATCATCGCCAATAACGGACCGATCGACCCCAACGGTGCGACCAAGGCGGCGCAGTTCGTCCAGTTGTGCGACCAGGCCGACCTGCCGTTGATCTTCCTCAACAACACGACCGGCTACATGGTCGGCACCGAAACGGAGCAGGCTGGCATGATCAAGCACGGCTCCAAAATGATCCAGGCGGTGTCGAACGCGCGCGTGCCGCGGATCACGCTTTATGTCGGGGCGAGCTTCGGCGCCGGCAACTATGGCATGTGCGGCTTCGCCTACGAGCCGGATTTCCTGTTTTCCTGGCCAAATGCCCAGACCGGTGTGATGGGAGGCGAGCAGGCGGCGTTGACCATGGATCATGTAGCCCGCGTCTCGGCCAAACGCCGCGGACAGGAGGTCGACGAAGCGACGCTTGAAACGCAGCGCAAGTGGATCACAGCGCATTTTGACCGTCAGCACACGGCGTTCTACACGTCGGGGCGCGGGCTCGACCACGGCATCATCGATCCCCGCGATACCCGCAAGGTGCTGGGCTTCGCATTGCAGACCTGTTGGGAGGGGCGCAACCGGACGCTCCAGCCCAATGCATTCGGCGTGGCGAGGATGTGATGATGGTTTCGCTTCCAGCCACCGACACGCTCGACCTCGAACTGGACGGCGAATGGCTGACCGTCTGGTTCAACGAACCGGAGAAGCGCAACCCGCTGACCGAGGAACGCGCCGGCGAGATCCGCGTGCTTTGCGCCGCGCTGGAGGGCCGGCGCGACATTCGTGGCGTCACGTTCCGCGGCCGCGGCGGTATCTTCTGTGCCGGCGGCGATCTCAAGGCGTTCAAGTCCGTGTTTCAGGGTAAAGGCTCGCGCGAAGACGTGATCGCGATGAGCCTGGGCGCGGGCGAGATGCTCGATGCGGTGAACAATCTCGAACAGGTGACCGTGATGGCGATCGAGGGCGCCGCGATGGCTGGTGGGTTCGGCCTGGCCTGCGCGGGGGACGTGGTGATCGCGCGCAGCGATGCGCGGTTCGCGTTGACCGAGACGACAATCGGGCTGTCGCCGGCGCAGATCGCGCCCTTCGTGATCGCGCGCCTGGGCGCCAGAGCGGCGCGCAGGTTGATGCTCACGGCGGCAAGCTTCGACGGGACGAGCGCAGTGGCGTTCGGTCTGGCGGACGAGACGGTCGACGACGAAGCGGCCCTCAATGCGGCGCTGGCCGCGGTAATTAGGCAGGTGTTGCGCTGCGCGCCAGGCGCGGTGGCCGATACAAAGCGGCTTCTTCTCGACCTGCCTGGCCTCGGTCGCAAGGAACAAAGGCATATGGCGGCGGAGAACTTCGCCAACCGGATGATGTCCGAGGAGGGGCGCGAAGGCGTTGCCTCCTTCGTCGAGAAACGCAAGCCGCGCTGGGCGGAGTGACGAGGGACCCATGGCGAAGTTCAACTCCATTCTCGTCGCCAATCGCGGGGAAATCGCGGTCCGGATCATCCGCACGGCCAGGGCGCTCGGCTATCGTACAATTGCCGTTTTCTCCGATGCCGACCGCGCCGCGCCGCATGTGCGGCTAGCCGACGACGCGGTGCGTATCGGGCCGGCTCCAGCCGGCGACTCCTATCTCGTCGGAGAGAAGATCATCGCGGCGGCCAAGGCGAGCGGAGCCGGGGCGATCCATCCCGGCTACGGATTCCTGTCGGAGAACGCGGATTTTGCCGAAGCCTGCGCGAAGGCTGGGCTGGTGTTTATCGGGCCGTCGCCGGAAGCAATCGCGGCAATGGGGAACAAGGCCGAAGCGAAGCGGCGGATGATCGCGGCGGGCGTGCCCTGCGTTCCGGGCTACGAGGGCGAGGACCAGTCGGACAGCACGTTCGCCGCCGAGGCGGCCAGGATCGGCTACCCGGTGATGGTCAAGGCGGCGGCGGGTGGCGGTGGGCGCGGCATGCGGCTCGTCGCGCACGCCGACGACCTGCCCAAGTCGCTGGCGACGGCCCGATCCGAAGCCGAGAACGCGTTCGGCTCCGGCGAATTGATCCTGGAGAAGGCGATCCTGCGCCCGCGCCATGTCGAAGTGCAGGTATTCGCCGACGACCACGGCACCACCATCCATATGGGCGAGCGCGACTGCTCGGTACAGCGCCGCCACCAGAAGGTGATCGAGGAAGCGCCATGCCCGGTGATGACGCCGGAATTGCGCGACCGGATGGGTGCCGCCGCTGTCGAGGCCGCACGCGCGGTGGACTATCGCGGCGCCGGGACGGTGGAGTTCCTGCTCGACGGCAATGGCGCGTTCTTTTTCCTCGAGATGAACACGCGGCTGCAGGTGGAGCACCCGGTGACCGAAATGGTGACCGGACTCGATCTCGTCGCCTTGCAGATCGGGATCGCGCAGGGCGAACCGCTCGGGCTCTCCCAGGACGACATCGTGCTCGACGGCCACGCGATCGAGGCGCGGCTTTACGCGGAAGATCCGGCGCTGGATTTCCTGCCACAGACCGGCAGGGTCGCGCTTTGGCAGCCGGCGACGGGCGAGAAAGTCCGGGTCGACAGCGGCGTCGAGACCGGGCAGGAGGTGACACCGTTCTACGATCCGATGGTCGCCAAGGTGATCGCGTTCGGGCCGACGCGGGAAATCGCGCGGCAACGTTTGGTGGCAGCGCTCAAGGGAACAGTCCTGTTCGGTTTGCGCAGTAACGCGGAATTCCTTGTCGATGTGCTGGAGAAACCCACCTTTGCGGCCGGCGAGGCGACGACGGCCTTCATCGACGAGGAGTTTTCCGGTGGCGTCGCGGCGCCCGCACCCGATTTCGAGGAGACGGCGATCGCCGCGGTGATGCATTACCGCGCGCTGCGCGACGCGGCAGCGGCGAAGGCGATCGGGGTTCCGCCACAACTCGTCGAATGGTCGAGCGGAGAGGCGGTGGCGGCGCCGTTCGACTATGCCTGCGGGGAGGCGCGCCGTGCCGTGTCGGTCCTGCCGCTCGGCCGGGAGCGCTACCGGGTCGCCGGCAATGGTTCCGAAGCGGAGATCAGTATCGGCAGCGTCGCCGCGGGTGGCACGATTGCGGAAATTGGCGGCCGGCGGCGCGCGGTGGCGGCAATGGTCGCCGCGCCGGGCACGATCGATATTGCGATCAACGGCCGCACCTGGCGGATGCGCAACATGGTCGGTCTCGGTGCCGAAACGGAGGCTGCCGTAGGCGGAGGCCGCGTCACCGCGCCGATGCACGGCGTGGTGATCGACGTCTTCGTCCAACCGGGCAACGCGGTCGAGCCCGGCGTGCGGCTGCTCGTGCTGGAGGCGATGAAGATGCAGCACGAGATTACGGCATCGATTGGCGGAACGGTCAAAAGAATCGCCTGCGCTCCGGGCACGCAGGTCGCGGCCGACGACCTGCTGGTCGAGATCGAGACGCTGGAACAGCCCGGTACGGCCTGAACAGGAGAAGACCAGATGCTGACGGAAGCCGACGATTTCCTGGCCGAATGCGAAGCACTCCACGCGCTACTCGCGCCGACTGTCGAAGCCGAATACGAACGGACGACCCAGTTCAAGGGTTGGACGGTCAATGACGTGCTGGTCCACCTGCATTTCTGGAACCGGGCGGCCGACCAGTCGCTCAACGATTCGGACGGGTTTATGGCGTTGATGGGCGAGGTGATGAGCGGCACGCAGGGGGGCAGCCTGCGTCCGCTGGAAAATGCAAAGATCGCCGAGCGAGGGCCGACGCTGCTTTCCATCTGGCACGAATTCGCGCGCGATATGGCGAGGCGCTGGCGCGATCTCGATCCCAAGATCCGGGTGAAATGGGCCGGGCCGGAAATGTCGGTGCGTTCGTCGATAACCGCGCGTCAGATGGAAACATGGGCACACGGGCAGGAACTGTTCGACCTGATGGGCGTCGAGCGACAGGAAACCGACCGCATCCGCAATATCGTCGTGCTCGGCGTCAATACCTACAGGTGGGCGTTCAAGGTGCGCGGCGAGGAACCGCCGGAGCCGATGCCGCGGCTGAGACTGACTGCGCCGTCGGGCGAGGCGTGGGAATTCGGCGAGGCGGGTTCGCCGGACCTGATCGAGGGGGCCGCGGTCGATTTCTGCCGCGTGGTGACCCAGACGCGCAACGTGATGGATACGGGCCTCGCGATGCACGGACCGGTGGCCGAACTGTGGATGCGCAACGCGCAATGCTTCGCTGGGCCGCCTGAAACACCGCCGGCCAAAGGCGCCCGCGGGATCGCCGTGGGATAGGCTACACCTCGATCCAGCCGTCCGGCGTCTTCATGCGGTGCCGGATCGTGTTGCTGCGCCCCAGCGTCTGCTCGATAAAACAACCCTTCTTGGCCGTCTCGATCAACTCGATCACGCGCTCGGCCGGATCGGCGGAATCGATCATCACGTCGATCTCGAAGGAGAAGGGCGCCGTCTCGTAGACCTTGCCCTTCGCCTCCCAGTCCCAGACGACGCGCGTCTCGACGTCGAGGTCGTCGAGGCTGACTCGCAGCCTTTTGGCGAAGGCGCGGATCTGGGTCATGATGCAGCCGGTCAGGCCGCCGACGAACAGGGCGAGCGGCGGCGGCGCGCTAGCATCGCCGCCATGGAACGAGCCTTCGTCGGTGGCGAGCGTGAACGGTCCTTCGCGGAACGGCAGGGCCATGTGTACTTCCAGTTCGTTGCGCATCTTGCCGGTCGCCCTGCCACGGCAGTCGAATCGCACCTGCGCCTTTTGCGGTGTCGCTCCCATCGTCATCGCCTTTCGTTCCAGTGGACCATTGGCAGTCCGGCGACAGGTGACCGGAACCAGGGTATGGTCGTGCCGCGCAAGCTGCCGATATAGACGTTCTTCAGGTCGGGGCCGCCGAAGGTGATCGAGGCCATCCAAGGCGCGATCTTGCCGCCGCAGGCCATCATCATGTCCGGCGTGACCGCGCCCTTTTCGAACGCCGCGAGAAGCGCCTTGCCCGCCTGCGATCCGCGATCGTCATCAAGCAGGATACGCAGGTCGCCTTCCGGCGTGATGGCGAAGATGCGGTCGGTCATCACATGTGTGCCCCAGAGATTGCCGTAGGCGTCGAAGGCGATGCCGTCGATAAAGGCGCCGTGGCTCTCGGGGCCATAGGTTTCACGATGTGTGAGCGAGCCGTCATCGCCGACCCGCAACCGGGTCACTTTCATGCCGGTGGTCTCCACCACGTAGAGCCATTCCTCATTGGCGTCGAAACGGATCTCGTTGGTGAAGGCGAAGCCGTCAGCGACGATCCTCAGCCCCTTCTCGTCCGCCATCGCCAAGAAGCCGTCATGGCGCAGCGAACTCGCCGCTTCCATCCAGTTGGGGATGATCGTGGAAACGGTGAGCCAGATTCGGTTCCATGAATCCCGCAACACGAAGTTGACCTTGCCGATCGGCTTGCCGTCGATCTGGTCGTGGAGCACGCGGGACTCGCCAGTGCGCGTCATCACCTCCAGCCGGTCGGTACCGAAATTGGAAATGAGGATGTCGCCGTTGCGGGCAAAGGCGAGGCCATTGGGCAGCGTGCCCTGGGTGAAACGGGCGGCATCGTCGGTCGCGCTGGCGAAGGCCGATTCGACCTTCTGGGTAATGATTTCCTGCGTGCCGTCGGGACGGATATGCACCACGCCGCCGCGCGCATCGGCTGACCATAGCGAACCGTCGCGCTCGGCCAGGATGCATTCCGGCCGCTGCAGGTCGTGGCCGACGGAGCGGATCGTCGCGGGATCGACCTGAAATCCGTCAATCGGGTTGGAGCCCATGGTCAGAATTTCACCATGTCGCCGCCCTTGAGCTGCAACGCCTCGCGGGCCTCGTCGGGCGAGGCGATGCCCAGGCCGAGCTCTTCCAGGATGCGGCGGATCTTGGCGACCTGCTCGGCATTGGATTCCGCCAGCTTGCCGCGGCCGATATAGAGGGAATCCTCCAGCCCGACGCGGACATTGCCGCCCATCATCGCGGCCTGAGTGATGAACGGCATCTGGAAGCGGCCGGCGGCCAGCACGGACCAGACATAATCGTCGCCGAACAGCCGGTCGGCGGTCTGCTTCATCACCGTGACGTTTTCCATCTCCGCGCCAATACCGCCGAGGATGCCGAAGATCGACTGGATCAGGAAGGGCGGCTTGACCAGCCCGGCA
>JBNLDE010000051.1:0-5817 GCA_050304175.1 Zhengella sp.
CGGAAAATCGTGGTCGAGGGCCTGAATTCGCTGCCCGGCATCAGCTGCGCCACGCCCAAGGGCGCCTTCTACGCCTTCCCGAACATCAAGGAGACCGGCTGGAAGGCCAAGGAGCTGGCCTCCGCGCTGCTCGAGGAAGCCGGCGTCGCGCTGATCGGCGGGCCCGATTTCGGCGTGCTCGGCGAAGGCTATATCCGTCTTTCCTACGCCAATTCGGAAGAGAACATCCTGCGCGCCATCGAGCGCATCGAGATGTTTCTGGAGCGTGGCGAGGCCTAGCGGGCCGCGTCGCCGCCCAGCCTCTTCTCGAACCAGTGCTGGGCATAGGGATTGTCGTTGTAGCGTTCGATCTCGCGGTAGCCGCGCTTGCCATACATCGCCCGCGCCTCGGTCAGCGTGCCGTTGGTGTCGAGCACGACGCGCGCGAAGCCGGCCTCGCATGCCAACCTTTCCAACTCGTCCATGATCCGCGTCGCCACGCCGACGCCGCGCATCGCCGGCGCCGCCCACACGCGCTTGATCTCGCCGGTCGTGCCGTCAAGCCGCTTCAACCCGCCGCAGCCGACCGCTTCACCGTCGAGTCGCGCGACGAGGAAGGAGCCGTTCGGCGGCATCATGTAGGCCGTTTCCACCGTGTTGCCGGCGGCCGGATCGAACCCGGTGTCGAAGCGCGTATTGAGCTCCTCGACATATTGGCGGACGCACCACAGCGCATCGGCACTGTCGGCGGATTCGAGCGCGATCTCCAGTGCCGCAGCCTGCAGCAGCCGCTCCACGTCGCCCATCGCCGCGACCAGCCGCGCCCGCCGCGCCGGGTCGAGCGTGCCGAGCAGGTCCGCCGCCTGCCGGTCCGACATCGCGTCGTAGGCGGCGAACTCCGCCTCGCCCTTCGCCGTGAGATGGATCAGCCGCGCCCGCGAATCGTCCGGGTCAGGGGTGACCGCGATCACGCCCTGCCCTTCCAGCGAGCGCAACAGCCGGCTCATATAGCCGGAATCGAGGCCGAGCCTGGCGCGCAGCCCCTTGAGGTCGATGCCGCCGCTGGAGCCGATCTCGTGGATGACGCGTGCCTCGCCGAGCGGCCGCCCGCGCGCCAGGAAACTGTCCTCGAGCGCGCCGTTGCGCTGCGTGACGATGCGGTTGAACCGCCTGACCTGATCGATTTCATTCATTACCTGACTCTAGTCAGATAAATCGGGCGATGCAATGTCTTTCGCCGCGTCGCCTCTGCGGCGAATGGCGCTCGGCTCGGCACAAAGGTTGAGCGGCGGCGGTTTTTCGCGCAGATTTGCGGCAAGGCGTCCGGTCGGGATTAAGGGGGGAGCCGGGGTCCGTGAAACACACTTCGAAATCGCCGACCACGGCGGAACAGCCATTCTCCCTCTACCAGGCCTATCTCTGGATGGTCGGAAACAACGTGCACATCTGCGCGTTCACCTCGCGGCGTCTCTCCCGCGCCGATTTCGATGAACTGACCGACCAGGCGCTCGATGCCGTCCCCAACGCCCGCATGGCCGTCGATGCCGACCGGCAGGTCTTCATTCCGGGCGTGGAGGAAGCGCCGGAAAACCGGGTTTTCGAGAAAAGGGACCGGCTCGAAATCGCCTTGCCCCATTGGCTCCATGCGGGCAATGGACGGTTCGACCATTCGACCAGGCCGGCATTCGCCGCGCACGGCATCGGTGCGGACGAACCCGATGCCCGCGGCATGCGCTCGGTGTTCTACATGCAGACAAGCCACGCACTGGCCGAGGGCCTCGACGTGGCGCGTCTCGTGCGCGGTCGCGACGAGCGGTCCCGTGCGCCGAAAACGGTCGAGGCGCGGCTGCCCGCGCTCCGCCGTGCCGGTTACGCGGCGGCCGCCGCGCTGCTCGGCCCGCTCTATCTCCTCGTCGCCAACCTGGTTCCGCCATCGAAGGATCCCGGCGGCTTTTACGGCATGGCGCTGTCGCGCAGCGACCTGCGCAACGCCGCGCGCGCGATCGGCGTCAGCCAGCGCACCCTGGCCTTCGCCCTCGTCCTGCATGCATTGCAGGGCGACCGCCGGCGCAACCGGTTCACCTATGTGACGTTGCCCGAAGCCCGGCTGGACAGCGAGGACGACGAAAACCTGTTCTTCCACCTGCAGAGCGCTTCGGTGAAACCAGATCCCGATTTTCGCACCTATGCAAGATCGCTCGAGGCGGAACTCGCCCGCCGCGATTCCAGCGGGCTGCGGATGCAGTATGTCTATCTCAGGATCGGCCGCATGTTCCGCGCCATACGGCGTATTGCGCCTTTCCTGTTCGGCTACCGGTATCGCCGTTTCGTGCCGACCGACTTCGTCCTGTCGATGACCCCGCCGGTCGTCCCCGCGGGCCGTTTTTCCGACCTCGTCGACGGGCCGATCTTCTGCGGCGCGGTGCTCAACGGCGGCAATGACTGCATCATCACGCCGCAGCGCGATATCATGACGTTCAATTTCTGGCTCGACGTCCACCACGCCGGCAGGCTGCCACGGCTCGCCGCCCTGGCACGCGACCTGGGCATTGCCCTCGACGGCAACTGGAATGAAGTATCGCCTAGCCCCGCCCGACAAACGGCATCTTGGTCGCCATTACCGTCATGAACAGCACATTGGCCTGCAGCGGCAGGCTCGCCATGTGCAGCACGGCGTCGGCCACGTGCTGCGGGTCCATCGTCGCCTCGACCATGATCTCGCCATTGGCCTGCGGCACGCCCTGGGTCATCGGCATCGCCATCTCGGTCAGCGCGTTGCCGATATCGATCTGGCCGCAGGCAATGTCGAACGGCCGCCCGTCGAGCGCGAGCGTTCGCGTCAGCCCGGTGATGGCGTGCTTGGTCGTGGTGTAGGGCACCGAGCCCGGCCTCGGCGCATAGGCCGAGATCGAACCGTTGTTGATGATCCGCCCGCCCTGCGGGCTCTGCTTGCGCATCTGCCCAAACGCGGCGCGCGCGCACAGGAACGAGCCGTTGAGATTGACCGCGACCACCTGGTTCCAGGTCTCGACATCGATCTCGTCGATCGTCCGGCCCTTCGAGCCCATGCCGGCATTGTTGAACAGGAGATCGACCCGGCCGAACGCGTCGACCGTTTGCGAAAACAGGCCGTCGACCTGCTCCGGCACGGTGACGTCGCAGGCGACCGCCAGACCGCGCGCGTCCGTTGCGCCGGCTGCCGCCACGGCCTCGTCCAGCTTGTCCTTGCGCCGGCCGACGAAAACCGTGTTCCAGCCGTTCCTGAGCAGGGTTGTCGCCGTTACCTTGCCGATACCCGAACTTGCGCCCGTGACGATTGCTGTCTTGTCACTTGCCATCGATCCCTCCCTCGCGGTGATGACGCGAGTTTGCAGATGGCGGCGGCAATGACAAGGAGTGGCCCACAAAAACAGGGCGGTCCGTTTGAAGACCGCCCCGAGTAAAAACCAGGCTTGGGAGGAGGAAAGCTGGTTTTTGGCTGATTCGAGAATGCGCCGATAATGTTAACGAGCGGTTAACGGCCTCGGAGCCCCCAAAGCTACCTTGTGACGATCTCCGGCCCCATCAGCGAATAGGGCAGCCAGGTCGACAGGATCGGCACATAGGTGACCAGGATCAGGAAGGCGAACAGCACCGCCACGAAAGGCGCCGCCGCCCTGACCACCTGGATCAGGCTCATGCCGGTGATTCCCGACGTCACGAACAGGTTGAGCCCGATCGGTGGCGTGATCATGCCGATTTCCATGTTGACCACCATGATGATGCCGAGATGCACCGGGTCGACGCCGAGCTCGATCGCGATGGGAAACACCACCGGCGCCACGATCAGCAACAGGCCCGACGGCTCCATGAACTGGCCGCCGAGCAGCAGCAGGATGTTGACCGCAATCAGGAAGGTGAACCAGTTGAAGCCGTAGTCGAGCATCAGCGACGTGATCTGGTCGGGAATTCGTTCCGAGGTCAGCACATGGGCAAACAGCAACGCGTTGACGATGATGAACATCAGCATCAGAGTCGTGCGCGCCGCATCGACCATCACCTTGCGCGTCTCGTCATGGAAGAAGGCGCGGAACAGGTTGCGACCCATCAGCGACAGGTTGCGCCCCCAGATCGGCGCGCTCGCCGCCAGGAAGGCCGGCACGTTGAACGGGCTGGTCTCCTTGTCGCGCCACATCGCATACGCGATCATGATGGCGAGCGACAGGATGACTCCGATGCCGGCGCGTTCGCCGAAGCCGATCGACTCCGAATTGGCGGTCGCGAAGAACGACAGGATCATCCACACGAAAAAGAACGCCAGCGCGTAGACCAGCGACTTGAACCCGGTCCGCGCCCGGTTGGAATCGGTGTCTGCGACCCACGGCGTGTCCTTCATCGGCCCCATGTCGCGATAGATGAATATCGCGATGAAGAACGAATAGACCGCGGCCACCGCGGCCGCCTCGGTCGGCGTGAACACGCCGCCATAGATGCCGCCGAGAATGATGACGATGAGGAACAGGCCCCAGCCGGCCTGCTTGCCGCCGTCGAGGATCTCCTGGAAACCGCGCCACGGCTCGGACGGAAGCCCCTTGATCCGTGCCATCACGTAGATGGCGCCCATCAGCATCAGGCCCGCAACCATGCCCGGCACGACGCCGGCCAGGAACATGCGGCCGACGGACACGTCGGTCGCGGCGGAATAGACCACCATCACGATCGACGGTGGGATCAGGATGCCGAGCGTGCCCGCATTGGCGATGATGCCGGCGGCGAAATCCTTCGAGTAGCCGACCTGGCGCATGCCGGCGATGGCGATCGTGCCGATCGCCACCACGGTCGCCGGCGAGGACCCGGACAGGGCGGCAAACATCATGCAGGCAAGCACGCTTGCCATGGCCAGGCCGCCGCGGAAGTGGCCGACCGAGGCGATGGCGAAACGGATGATGCGCTTGGCCACGCCACCCGTCGACATGAATGCCGACGCAAGGATGAAGAACGGGATCGCCAGCAGCGTATAGTTCTGCGAGGCAGTGAACAACTGCAACGCCACCGATGACATCGAATCGGCCGAGAAGAAGGCGATGATGATCAGCGACGAAAGCCCGAGCGCGACGGCGACCGGCACGCCGGCGAACAGCAGCCCGAGGACGAGAACGAAGAGAATGATCGTTTCCATGTTCTCAGTCCTTCAGCACGTCTTTGTTTTCGGCGACGAGGTCTTCCGCCTCGTGGCCGGCGATAATCAGTTCGCGCTTGCCGGTGATGATCTGCACCATCCCTTCGAGCGAACGGAACGCGAGCAATGCAAGGCCGATCGGCAGCATCAGGTAGGCGACCCAGCGCTGCACCCGGTCCTGGGCGCCGAAGACCGACTGGATGAGCTCCGGCCAGCGCAGGTCGTCGAGCCCGGTGCCACGGTCGAACATGAACTTCCAGTAGCCGATCGCACCGGTCTGGCGCCAGTTCGGGTTGACGTCCGCGCCGAACCAGGCAAGCCAGCCGGCATGCAGCAGCATGATGGCATAGAGGAAGGCGCAGGCCGCGCCGAACACGGCGAAGACCTTGAACGCGGGCCTGGGCAGCATCCGGATGAAGGCGTCGACGCCCAGATGCGAGCCATGCTTCACGCCGTAGCTCATGCCGAACAGGATCAGCCAGGCAAACAGGATACGGGTGAACTCGAGCGCGCCGCTCCAGCCTGTGTTGAAGCCGTAGCGCGCGATGACCTGGACGAAGGAGACGAGCGTGATGATCGCCAGCAGAATGGCGATGACGTTTTCCTCGAGCCGCGACACCGCGTCGGGCCACCGCCGTTCGGCGGCGAACAGAACGACGACCAGCACGATGAGCGCGACG
>JBNLDE010000052.1:0-2089 GCA_050304175.1 Zhengella sp.
CCTGCAAGTCGGCGACGTTGGTGCCGGTCGCGCCGGTCATCAGTAAATCACGGGATTGGCTCAACGCCCGGTATGAATCGTTGTCATCGAGCAGGGCCTGGGCCGCGTCGATACGTCTTAGCGTGCCCGGGTCGACCAGGCCGCCGGCCGCGTCGGTCGGTCCGTCGCGACCGTCGGTGCCGCCGCTCAAAAAGACCCAGTCGCCCTTGAGGCCATGGCGCTCTGCGGCCAGTGCGAAGGCCAGCGCCATTTCCTGGTTGCGGCCGCCGCGGCCTTCGCCTTTCAACGTGACGGTGGTTTCGCCGCCGGCCAATAGCGCGGTTGGCTTTAGCAGTCCCTGTTGTTGCAGTTGGGCAGCGTGCCGGACTAGCCGATCGGCGGCGTCGCTTGCTTCTCCCGAAAGCCGGTCGCTGTAAAGCAAAGAATCATACCCCAAATCCCGCGCCTTGCGCAGCGTGGCGTCGACGCTGATTCGGTTGCTGCCGACCAACGTGTGGCTCGTTTGTTCGAATAGCGCGTCCCCGCTTTTCGGGGTCTCCGGAAGCTCGCCTCGACAGCCCTTTTCCAAATGTTCCCGCACCGCTGGGGGCGCTTTCTGCCAGATGCCGAAGTCCTTGAGGACGCCGGCGGCATCGACGAAGCGGGTGTTGTCGGGGACGGTGGGGCCGCTGGCGATGGCGCTCGGATCGTCGCCCATCACGTCGGAAAGGATCATCGCATGCAGGTCGGACGGCGCCGCCAGCCGGGCGAGGCCGCCGCCCTTCAGGCGGGACAGATGCTTGCGGACGCAATTGATTTGATCGATCGAAGCGCCGCAGGCCAATAGCAGATCGGTGGTTGCGATTTTGTCGGCAAGACTGATGCCCTCGGCCGGGTATGGGAGCAGCGCCGAGCCGCCGCCGGAAATCATGACTAAAACCAGTTCGCCTTGTTGTGCGTTGGCGATGCGTTCGGCCACGACGGAAGCCGCCTTTAGTCCGGCCTGGTCGGGCAGGGGATGGGAGGCTGCGTACACGTCCAGGCCTTCCGCCGGCTGAGCGTTTTCGTAATTGGTCACTGCGATGCCCGGACCGGCCAGCCAGGAAGCCGGAATGCTTTCCCGCGCCGCCAGAGCCATTGCGCGCGCGCCTTTGCCGAAGGCGATCAGATGGATCTTACACCAGCGGCCGGTGCGAGTCAGTTCAGGCCGGTTCAAATCCAGCGCGATATCGAGCGCGTCCGGGCCGGCTTTAAGGCATCGGCGTACCGCGGAGGACGGGTCGGCAGCCTCTATGCCGGCCTGGAAAATGGCCGTGGCGTCTGCGCGTAAATTTAGTATGGAGCCGTTCATCGATTCGGGCGCGGCTCAGGCCATCTCTTTCGCCAGAGCGAAAATCTGTTCGGCGTCGAGAACCTGTTCGTTTGATTCGAATAATTTTGCGATGCAGGCGCGGTGGAGAGCCAGTTTCAGCGTGCCGAAGCCGATCGCGCCCCAGATGATTTTTCCGTGACGGTTTTCGCCCCTATCCATCATGTCTGTTCCGCCGATGCCCAGCGGCGGGGTGGCATTGGCGTCGGCCATCAGTTCGATGTTCGGATTATCCTGCCAATGCTCGGGTTTAAGAAGCTCGATACCCGCCGCGCCGGTGGCAAGGACGATGTTGGCATCCTCGACCGCATTGGCGCGGGCATTGATGTCGCCGGCCTCGACCGGCGTCAGGTCCACACCGAAACGCTCTTTCATGGCGAAACAGGCGTGCTCCGCATTGAAAATATGACGCGAGGTGATCGAAACCTCGGCGCCTTCCTGGGCGAGCATGACCGCCGCGCGCTGTCCGACGGGTCCGGTGCCCGCCAAAATGACCGCTTTTTTGCCTTGCAACGAACCGCTGCCGGCCAGTTTGGCGACGGCGGCCGCGGCCGTGGTGTTGCTGCCGTTGCTGTCGAGCATGACGGAGACTCTGAAACCGAGGAAAAAATGTTCGCGCACAGCGTTGAACAATTGCTGTCCGGCTGCCATATTGGTGCCGCCGACGAATATGGCCGTGTTTTTTTTGTCCTTCGGCGCGCGAGTAAAAATCGTTCCTTCAACCAGGGATTTGACGTTTTC
>JBNLDE010000053.1:0-68292 GCA_050304175.1 Zhengella sp.
AGCAGCAGCCGAGAAAGGGAATGTCGCGCTCCGTGATCTCCGGCATCAGCGACAGCACCTCGGCCTCGATGCGCTTCTCGAGCACCGGTTTGGATTCCTCCGGATCGGACACGCAGCCCGGTCCGCCGCCGACAATGACACCGGCATAGTCGTCCAGGTCGAGATCGGCCGGCAAAGGCTCATGCTCGAGCCGGATGCGGCGGACATCGCGATCGCCGATCCCGCCTTTCTCCAGAATCGCGGCGAACTCGCTGTCGGACGCTTCCGCCTCGGGGCGCAATTGCAGGATCAGGAATGGTTTCACGGCGTCTCCCGGCAGTCGGACCGCCGCGTTCTATGGGCCAAACGTTCCGCCCCGTCAAACCGCCACGCCGCGCGGATTTACAAAACCGCCTTGTAATTTTTTTTACAGATTTACAGCGCGATTTTACTGCATTGCAACAGCCTGACACGAAATTGCTGCGCTGCATTGCGAATTTTCGTGACAAAACTGGCTACTTACAGCAAATCCTGACTCACACGAGGCGCCGCACCCGGTATTCCGCCGTTTTGTAAACGCAACCGGATCGGCACCATGACAAGAATTTACAAACCGCAACCAGAGGAAGACCTCATGTCCTACGCTGAAGACATCAAGGCCGCCAGCAATCTGATCGCCGCCCAGGGCGGCAAGTGGGATGCAATCGAGGCCGAGGCCGTGGCCCGCATGCGCGCCCAGAACAAATTCAAGACGGGCCTCGACATCGCGCGCTACACGGCCGCGATCATGCGCCGCGACATGGCAGCCTACGATTCCGACCCGGCCGACTACACCCAGTCGCTTGGCTGCTGGCACGGTTTTATCGGCCAGCAGAAGATGATCTCCATCAAGAAGCATTTCGGGTCCACCAAGGGCCGTTACCTCTACCTTTCGGGCTGGATGGTCGCTGCGCTGCGCTCCGAATTCGGCCCGCTGCCCGACCAGTCGATGCACGAAAAGACCTCCGTGCCGGCGCTGATCGAAGAGCTCTACACCTTCCTGCGCCAGGCCGATGCCCGCGAGCTGGGCGGCCTGTTCCGCGATCTTGACGCGGCGCGCGCCGAGGGTGACGAGGTCAAGGCCAAGTCGATCCAGGACCAGATCGACAACCACGAGACCCACGTCGTGCCGATCATTGCCGATATCGACGCCGGCTTCGGCAACGCGGAAGCGACCTACCTTCTGGCCAAGAAAATGATCGAGGCCGGTGCCTGCGCCCTGCAGATCGAAAATCAGGTGTCCGACGAAAAGCAGTGCGGCCACCAGGACGGCAAGGTCACGGTTCCGCACGAGGATTTCCTGCAGAAGGTTCGCGCCTGCCGCTACGCCTTCCTCGAGCTCGGCATCGACGACGGCATCGTCGTTACCCGCACCGACTCGCTGGGCGCGGGCCTGACCAAGCAGATCGCCTATTCCAAGGAGCCGGGCGATCTGGGCGACCAGTACAATTCCTTCCTCGATTGCGAGGAAGTCACCGCAGACCAGCTGCAGTCGTCCGATGTTGTTATCAAGCGTGACGGCAAGCTCCTGCGTCCCAAGCGCCTGCCTTCCAACCTGTTCCAGTTCAAGGCCGGCACCGGCGAGGACCGCTGCGTGCTCGACTCGATCACCAGCCTGCAGAACGGCGCTGACCTGATCTGGATCGAGACCGAGAAGCCGCATATCGGCCAGATCGGCGGCATGATGAACCGGATCCGCGAGGTCATCCCGAACGCCAAGCTGGTTTACAACAACTCGCCGTCGTTCAACTGGACGCTCAACTTCCGCCAGCAGGTCTATGATGCCTGGGCTGAAGCCGGCAAGGATGTCTCGGCCTACGACCGCGCCAAGCTGATGAGCGTCGACTACGACGGTTCGGATCTGGCGGTGGAAGCCGACGAGCGCATTCGCACCTTCCAGCAGGACGCTTCGCGCGAAGCCGGCATCTTCCATCACCTGATCACGCTGCCGACCTATCACACGGCCGCGCTGTCAACCGACAATCTGGCCAAGGAATATTTCGGCGATCAGGCCATGCTCGGCTACGTCAAGAATGTCCAGCGCGCGGAGATCCGCCAGGGTATCGCCTGTGTCAAGCACCAGAACATGGCCGGCTCCGACATCGGCGACGATCACAAGGACTACTTCGCCGGCGAGGCCGCTTTGAAGGCGTCCGGCAAGGACAACACGATGAACCAGTTCGCCGCCTGAGCGCGCCCGGTTCGCGGCGCTGGCCGCAGCTTCCTTGGAGGAGGACCAGAGGGTGGGCCGAAAGGCCCACCCTTTTTGCTGCACGCGAGCGAAATTCACGTTAGTTTGCCGCCATGAACGATTCATCGCCCACTCTCGTCCTCGTCCCGGGCCTTCTCTCCGACCGTACGGTCTGGGAGCCGGTAGTCGCCCGCTTCGCCCCCAAGATCGAGGTCGTCGTCGCAGATCTGTCGACGCAGGATTCGATCGCCGACATGGCCCGCGACACGCTTGCCGCCACCGCGGGACCGCTGATCGTCGTCGGTCACTCGATGGGCGCCCGCGTGGCGCTCGAAATGGTACGCATGAGCCCCGACCGGATTGCCAGGCTGGCCCTGTTCGACACCGGCATCCATCCGCGTAACACCAACGAGGAGCCGCGCCGGCGCGAACTCGTAGAGCTAGCCCACACGCACGGCATGTCCGCGCTCGCGAAGCGCTGGCTGCCGCCGATGGTACTTGAACAACGTCACGGCGACCGTGATCTGATGGGAACCTTGACCGACATGGTGGAACGCATGACGCCCGAGCTGCATGCGCGCCAGATCCGTGCATTGCTGAACCGGCCGGACGCGCGCGCGGCGCTGGCTTCGGTCACCTGCCCGCTGCTGATCGCGGTCGGTCGCCAGGACCAGTGGAGCCCCGTCGCCCAGCACGAGGAGATGCAGGCGCTGGTTCCGCATGCCGAGCTGACGATTATCGAAGATGCCGGCCACTTCGCGCCGATCGAACGGCCCGAGGCCGTGGTCGCAGCTCTGGAACGGTTCGTCCGCGGCGACTAGGCCCCGGTCACGCGCCGGCTTCGCGGATCATCATCAACTCGCCGAGATTGTCGAAGGTGACGTATCCGACCAGGCGTCCCTCCCGGTCGACAACGCCGGCGGCCGGCACGCTTGCGCCCTGCATCAGCTTCAGCGCCTCGTCGAGCCCCGCAGTGTCCCGGATCACCGGCACGTCGCTGTTCATTGCGGTGGCGACGGGTGTCGTGCGGTCGCCCTTGGCCAGCGCCACCGCCAGGACCTCTCGGGTCAGGAACCCGGCCAGCCGCCCGTCATTGTCGGTCACCGGGAATTCGTGCTGCGTGGTGCGGATCAGCGCGTCGGCGGCATCGCCGAGCGTCGTTCCCGGCCCCAGGCTCTCGAACGCGGTAATCATGCCGTCGCGCACGCTGACGCCGCGCGTGACCTCGGTCATCGACACTTGGGCGCTTTCGCCCGCGGCCGCCATGTAGATGAAGACCGCGATGAAGAGGAGCAGCACATTGCCCGATAACAGGCCGAGGAAACCGAAAAGGATGGCGACCCCCTGCCCGGCCTTGGCGGCCATCGATGTCGCGCGCACGCGCGGATAGTAGATCGACAGGGCGGCCCGCAGCACACGCCCGCCATCCATCGGAAAGGCGGGGATCAGGTTGAAGATCGCCAGGAACAGGTTGACCGACGCCAGCCTCGCCAGAAACGACACGTCCGGGTTTTCCAGGGCACCCAACGCCTGCGTGTCGGGCCGGGCACCGAGAAAGACGACCAGCACCGCGGCAATCACGATGTTCACCGCCGGGCCGGCGAGCGCGACCAGGATTTCCTGGCGCGGGTCTTCCGGCATGGCCTCGAGCCGCGCCATGCCGCCTATCGGCAGCAGCGTGATGTCGGGCGTCTTGTAGCCGAACCTGCGCGCCGTGAGCGCATGGCCGAATTCATGGGCGACGACGCAGGCGAAGATCGCGATGATGAAGATGATGCTGGAAACCGCCGCGCCGGCCCCGCCCTGCGAATAGCCGGCAATCCCGATCCACAACAACAGCAGAAAGAAAGTGATGTGGATCCGGACTTCCGAACCGAACAGGCGCGCAATTGGAAATGACCATCCCATCGGCGGTTCCTTGCTAGAGCGCTTCCCATAATGACGGCATGAGCCTGCTACCGCGCGCGCGTCGCGTCAACGTGCCTTGACCATGCGGTCCATGACGTCGGTCTTGAACCAGAATTTCTGCGCCAGCGCGCCCACAAAATGGATCAGGACCAGCGCGATAAGCGGCAGACGCGCAATTTCATGCAACTCGCCGGCATTGTAGATCTCGAGATACCAGGCCAGCGCGCCGGATATCGGCAGGCCGATCATCAGCGCATAGAGCAGGATATGGGTTCCCGTTGCAACAAGGCGAAGCGACATCGGCTCGCTTCCGGGCAAGGCCGGCGCACCGCGCGTAAAGCGCAGCGAAAGCCGCCACAACGCCAGGGCGCCGATTGCGAAGCCGATCCATATGTGCAACTGCGCCATCGTCAGGTCGGAAGCGGACGCTTCCGCTCCACGCCGGAGCGCACGCCATGCGGCAACCATGCCGTCGTGCCCGACGATCTGGAAAATCACCATCGCGGCGACAATCCAGTGAAGGGCGATCTGAAGACCTGAATAACCTTGCGATACCTTGCCGGCCATCTCGACAATTCCTTCTTTAGGCGACTCGGTTCGGATGATCGCCAGCCGGCGTTTCAATCACAAGTGAATCTTCTTTAATGTTGCACCGGGACAACCGCTGCCCTGTATATGTGCCACGTCGCATGACCGAGGACCGGCAGGACGATAATCAGGCCCAGGAACATCGGCAATGACGCGGCGATTACCGCGAGCGTCACGAACACGCCCCAGCCCAGCATGACGACCGGACTTTCCAGGACCACCTTCACCGATGTGATCATCGCGGTCACGATGTCGATGTCGCGCTCCATCAGCAGCGGGATCGAGACGACGGTGATCGAAAACATGACCATAGCCAGCGCGGCGCCGACCACATGGCCGACCGCGAGGAACACCCATCCGTCGGTGGTCGTCAGCACCACATGGAAAAACTTGTCGAGCGTCGAAAACGACATGCGGCCCAGGAACAGCGCAATCAGCAGCCGAACGACATAGAGCCAGATCCACATCACGAACAGCATGACGAACGCCATCCAGGACAATTCGCGCCGCCGTTGCGCCCACACCACGGCCAATACCGCGCCCCATCCGAGCGGTTCGCCCGCCTCCAGGCGACGGCTGACGCAATAAAGCCCGACCGCAGCGAAGGGGCCGATCAGCGGAAAGCCGATCGCGAACGGATAGATCATCCATGTCATGTCCCAGACGGTCAGCGCCAGCACGATCACGATGCCGAACAGCGTGAACACGCCGCCAAAGAACAGGCCGTAGAGCGGCGCGTTGATGAAATCGGAAATTCCCTTTTTCAGCGCCAGATTGATATCGGCGGTACCCAGCGCGTTGACCTGCGGCATCGCGGGCGGGCGCGCCGTAACCTCGGATTCGGGTTTCGCGTTTTCCGGGTTCGTCATGCTTACCTCCCTCCATGACAGCGGCCGTCCGCAAACAGCGCGTTATATTTATAATTATGGTTATGAGATCACGAAAGCGGACGCCTACGATATGATCAGGATCAATCGTTGGCCCACCGGTCCAGCACGGCGCCCGGGTCGAGCGTTTGCATGTCGGTGATCGCCGTGAACAGCTTTTCATCCGGCCAGTCCCACCAGCGCGCTGCGTTCAGGCGTTTCGACAAGGCGGGGTCGAACCGGTGGCGGATCAGCCGCGCCGGCGCGCCGGCCACGATCTCGTAGTCGCCGACATCGCCCGTCACGACCGCGTTGGCGCCGACCACCGCGCCATTGCCGATGGTCGCCCCCGGCATTATGACCGCGCCATGGCCGATCCAGACATCATGGCCGATCCGGACCCGTCTCTCCGACCGCCGGGCCCTGAACTCCTGATCGACGCCAAGGTAGCGGAAATACTCGTTGGGCCGGTAGCTGATCTTGTGGGTGGTGATCCGTTCGAGCGGATGCTCGAGCGCATTGATGCGCACATTGGCTGCAATCGAGCAGAATTTGCCGATCGTCGTGTAGATCGCCTCGCCGTGGCGCTCGAAATAGGAGAAGTCACCCAGTTCGACATTGCGCAGAATGACCTTTTCGCCAATCTCGCAATAACGCCCGATGCTGCACCCTTTGAGGCGTGCCGTGCGGTTGATCCGCGGAGCGGGATCGGTAAAGCGGAGATCAGTCGGATTTTCGGTCATTCTTGCGCTCTACGCCGCGGCGCGGCGCGAGGCAAGCTGCTCACTGCGCGGCCGGTTCGCCGTTTTTCCATTCAACGGTCTGGCCGTAGAGCGGAACGGTGGAGATCGACATCTTGGCCGAGCCGTCCTGAACTTGGCGCGAATGGGCGAGATAGATCAGCGTGTTGTTGGCCTTGTCGTAGATCCGCTTGACCACCAGCACCTTCCAGATCAGCGACTGACGCTGCTTGAAGACTTCTTCGCCGCCTTCGTCCAGATCGATCTTGCCGATGACGATCGGGCCGGTCTGGCGGCACGCAATCGACGAATTGGACGGATCCTCGAACCAGTTGCCCTTCTGCAACCTGTCAATCAGGCCGCGGTCGAAATAGCTGACATGACACGTCACGCCTTGCACCTCGGGGTCGTGTATCGCTTCGACTACGATGTCGTTGCCGAACCAGTCGACGCCGATCTCTCCGACTTTTTCGGCCATGGCCGCGGACGTCGCCATGCCAAGCGAAAAAGCGGCCGCAAGGCCGGACAAGATGAACTGGCGCATCCGTAAGCTCCTGATCTGATTTGGACCGCCCACATGGCACGGCGATCCTGATATGGGAAGATTCGTCGCGCTTGCCAACAGGCCGCCTGCGGCAGACTGCCCTTTGCGTCGGCCGGTTATGGGTTCTATATGGTGGCCATGAAGATGGCAGATCGTACCGCCGTGACCCGTCTGGCATGGTCTTCGGTCGGCCTGTTTGCGCTGGCCGCGCTTTTGGGCGCGGGCTTCGCGGGCTGGCTGGACAGGGGCGCCGCCATGTTTCTCGCCATGGCCGAGACCGGCCTGTCCTGGTGCTTCTGAATCCCGGCATCGAACTGGATAATCCAATGCGCATCGTTCTTTATGGTATCTTGCTCGTGCTTGCGGCGGCCATCGGCTACGTGACGCTGAGCTGGTACGTCGAAACGAGTTCCGACAAGGCCTATGGCGGGCCGTTCGCCCTGACCGACCAGCACGGCAACACAATTACCGAGCAGGCGCTACGCGGCCACCCCTCCACCCTGTTCTTCGGCTTCACGAATTGCCCGGAGGTTTGTCCGACCACGCTGTTCGAGCTCGACGGCTGGCTGAAGACACTGGGTGACGAGGGCAAGGACATCCATTCCTATTTCATTTCTGTCGATCCCGAGCGCGACACCGTCGATGTCCTCAACCGGTATGTCTCGAATGTGTCCGACAGGATCATCGGCATCACCGGCGATCCCGACAAGGTCGCAGACGTGATCAAGGAATTCCGCATCTACGCTAAGAAGGTCCCGATCGAAGACGGTGGCTACACGATGGATCACACTGCCTCCGTCCTGTTACTCGATTCCAATGGCGCGTTCTTCGGCACCATCGCCTATGGCGAAAACCCCGACACCGCGCTCGCCAAGCTCAGACGCCTGGCCAAGAGCTGAAATCGGTTGACGCCGCCGACGGGTCCGACGATGTAGGCGGGCTCACACCGGTATTGCAGGTTCCGCGACGACCATGACCCAGACCCGCCTCGTAATGACGTCCGGCAAGGCCGGCGCCCAAACCATCTTCGCCGTGCTGGAAGCGGTGTTCGAAGAGGATGCCTTGCCCATCGCCATGGTCGAGAAGGACGAGGCAGCGGACGTCCATGAAATATCGCTGTATGTCGAAGGCGAAACCGGTCCCTTCGAGCAGAGAATTCGCGAAGCGCTTGAAAAGGATTTTCCGGGCCTGGTGATCGAAGCCGCGCCGGTGCCCGACATCGACTGGGTCTCCAAGTCGCTTGAGGGTCTCAAGCCGGTTCGCGCCGGCCGCTTTGTCGTGCACGGCAGCCACGACCGTTCAGCCCACCGGGCGGGAGACATGGCCATCGAGATAGACGCCGGCCAGGCCTTCGGAACGGGCCACCACGGCACCACCGCCGGATGCCTGGAAATGATCGAGCGGGTCGTCAGGCGCGAACACCCGGCCAACGCGCTCGATCTGGGGACCGGCAGCGCCGTGCTTGCCATCGCGCTGGCAAAGCTGGCCCACATCCCGGTGATCGCGACCGACATCGATCCGGTCGCCACCGACGTCGCGCGTTCGAATGTTCGGTTGAACGGAATGGCCGGCCATGTGCATTGCCTGACGGCAACCGGATTCAACCACCTGGCGCTGAAACGCGGTCGGCCATTCGACCTGATCGTTGCCAATATCCTGGCGCGCCCGTTGATGGCGTTGGCGCCGGCCATGGCCAGGCATTTGCCGACCGGCGGATCGGCGATCCTGTCCGGCATCCTCGACAGCCAGCGCAACCAGGTGATCGCGGCTTACCGCAACCAGGGCTTCCGCCACATCTGTACGACCCATCGCGAGGGATGGGTGACGATTCACCTCAAGCGATAGCGGAAATACAATTGTTTCAGCAACTTGGGCCGAGACCCGGACTCAACGCGTCGCCGCGTTGATTCAAAGTCTCATCATGCTCAATCGATTTCTCAAATGAAAAGCGGCCCAACCGGGCCGCCCTTCACGGGTTGACTGGAGTAGTCAGATCAAAAAACGGTGTTGATGGCGCCGCGCCGGCGCAGTTCCTCACGCGTGTAGCCATGGGCCTTGAGCGTCTCGTCGTCGAACGACAGCAACACGCCGTTGACATAACGGCTTACCTGGCGCTGGCGCGCCTCTACCATCGAATCGAATGCGCTGCGAAATATGTTGCGAGCAGACATCGGTGGTTCCTTTCCTTTGGAGTTCATGTCCTCCACGACCAGGAAGATAGGTAGCCAGGACTCGCCTAACCAGCGCCGATAGCGCATGACTCCCATGCTCATATTGCATGAGCGAAGATGAAATGCTGCGACGCAATAAAACACCTGCCCACCATTCGGGCACGTTGCCTCGCGCTGCGCGGAAGGCTACCGTCCCGCGGTCATTTCAGCCGTCCCGGGGAGCCTCGATGCCGTTCCAATCCTTCGAATCCAAAGCCGATCCCTCACAGGGGCCGATTCGGGTTGCCCGCCTGCGCGAATGGCTCGGTGAAAACGGACTGGACGGGTTCATGGTGCCGCGCGCGGACGAGCATCAGGGCGAATACGTGCCCCCTTGCGCCGAGCGTCTAGCCTGGCTGACCGGATTTACCGGCTCCGCCGGCGTCGCGATCATTCTGGCCGGCAGCGCGCACCTGTTTGTCGATGGACGCTATACGTTGCAGGCGCGCCACCAGACCGATCAGGCGACATTTTCGGTCGAGGATCTCGTGTCCACGCCGCCAGCCAAATGGTTGCGCACACGCAAGGGCGCGCCGCTCCGCCTTGCGATCGATCCCTGGTTGCACACGGTCAAGGAGGTCGCGGCGCTACGTACCGCACTGGAGAAGGATGGCGGTGAACTCGTCGCCCTTGACCAGAATGCTGTCGATGCGATCTGGCTCGACCGCCCGGGCCGGCCTTTGGAACCGGTGACGATCCATCCGATCAAAAGGGCCGGCAAGCTGGCGAAGGAAAAGCTGAAGGAACTGGCCGGCATAGTCGCGCAAGCAGACGCCGATGCCGCGGTTCTGACCGACCCGGCCTCGATCGCCTGGTCATTCAACATTCGCGGTTCCGATGTGCCGCACACGCCGCTGGCACTCGGGTTCGCCATCATCGCCGTCGACGGCGCTCATCAACTGTTCATGGACAAGCGCAAGATGAGCCGTGAGGTCGAGGCTTATCTCACCCAGCTTTGCGACATCCGCCCCCCCTCGGAACTCGACGACGCGCTGCGCGCACTCGCAGCCGCCGGGAAACGGGTCGGGCTCGATCCGCAACTTGCGGCCGACCAGTTGCGCCGGCTCGTCGAGGAACACGGCGGCAAGGTGGTCGCGATGAGCGATCCGGCAAGCCTGCCGCGCGCCTGCAAGAATGACGCCGAACTTGCCGGAACTCGCGCCGCCCACCGCAGGGATGGCGCGGCGGTGAGCCGGTTTCTCGCCTGGCTCGACGGGCAGAAGCCGGGAACCGTGACCGAAATGTCCGCGGTCGAGGCGCTGGAAACCTCACGCATCGCCGTCGGCGAGGAAACCCAGGAGCCGCTTCGTGACATTTCGTTCGACACCATCTCCGGCGCAGGACCGAACGGCGCCATCATGCATTATCGGGTAACGACCTCCACCAGTCGCACACTCGGCGCCGACGAACTCTATCTGGTCGACTCGGGCGGCCAGTACGAGGACGGCACCACCGACATCACCCGCACCGTCCCGATAGGCAGCCCAACGGATGAAATGCGGGAACGCTACACGATCGTCCTCAAGGGCCTGATCGCCATCTCGACGATCCGCTTCCCGCCCGGCACGCGCGGCCAGGATCTCGATCCACTGGCGCGTGTTGCCCATTGGAAAGCGGGGATCGACTTCGCCCACGGCACCGGCCACGGCGTCGGCTCCTATTTGTCCGTACACGAAGGACCCCAGCGCATCTCGCGCCTTTCGGGCCAGGAATTGCTGGCCGGCATGATCCTGTCCAACGAACCCGGTTACTACAAAGAAGGCGAATACGGCATCCGGCTGGAAAACCTCGTCGCCGTATCACCTCCCTCGCCCATTGCGGGAGGCGAAAAGCCGATGCACGGCATCGAAACGCTGACGCTGGCCCCCTTCGACCGCCGCATGATCGTTGCCGCTATGCTGACGGACGAGGAGCGCGCGTGGCTCGACGCCTACCATGCCCGCGTCGCCGCCGAGATCACGCCCTTTCTCGAGGGGCCGGATCGCGATTGGCTGGCGCGGGCCTGCGCGCCGTTGGACTAGCCGGGGCCAATCGCCGCAGGCGTCCGGGGAGCATTCCAGCCGATCGGTTACGCGCATAAGATACATTCAGTATGTATCTTATGCAGGAGAGACCCATGCGCCTGTCCCTGTTCACCGATTACGGCTTCAGGCTGCTGATCCACGTGGCGGCACGCGATCCCGAACTGGTCACCATTTCGGGAGTGGCAGACGCCTATGCGATACCGCGCAATCATCTGACCAAGATCGCCCATGAACTCGGCCGGGCGGGCTATCTGGAAAATGTCCGCGGCCGCAATGGTGGCATGCGGCTTGGCCGGCCTGCGAACGAAATCAATATCGGCGCGCTGATGCGCCTGGGCGAAAGTTCGGCGCCCCTGGTCGAGTGTTTCAACCAGGAAACCAACCGGTGTGCGATCACGCCTGCCTGTACGTTGAAGCACATGCTGGCCGACGCATGCGACGCCTTCTATGCAGCGCTCGACCGTTACACGCTCGCCGATTGCGTTGTCCGCCCCAACGAAATCCTCCGTCTGCTCGAAAAAAATTGACCGCTTGATGTGGATCAACACATGGCGCCTTAAACATGGATATGAAATGCATGTTTACAAATACACGCCATCGAAGGAGGCGACCATGCATACGACAGACAGAACGTTCGAACCGGCCCGGCGAGATTTCCTGAAAAAGGCGGGCCTTGTCGGCGCGGTCGGCGGATCGGTTCTCGCCGGCCAGGCCATGGCGGTGCAGCCGGCGCACGCCGCTGCCGATGTCGCCGCGGCTGCGAAGCCCGCCGCAGCGGACAAGCAGGTAACGCCCGCGGAAATCGCGAAGCTGCCCCGGGTCAAGCAGAAGCTGGTCAGGCCGCCATTCCTGCCGAAGCACGAGCAGGTCGCGAAGACCGGCCCGAAAATCGTCGAAGTCACGATGACGATCGAGGAAAAGAGGACCGAGATTGACGACGACGGTACCGAAATCTGGGCATTCGCCTATGAAGGTTCGGTTCCCGGACCGATGATCGTGTGCCACGAGGGCGACTACGTCGAACTGACGTTGCGCAATCCGGAATCCAACTTGTTGGAACACAACATCGATTTCCACGCCGCGACCGGTGGTCTGGGTGGCGGCGCGCTGACCAAGGTCAATCCGGGAGAACAGGTTGTCCTGCGCTGGAAGGCAACCAAGGCCGGTGTCTTCGTCTATCACTGTGCCCCCGGAGACGTCATGATCCCCTACCATGTTGTCCATGGCATGAACGGCGCCGTCATGGTGCTGCCGCGCGACGGACTTAAGGACGCCCAGGGCAACCCCTACCGCTATGACAAGGCCTACTATATCGGCGAACAGGATTTCTATATCCCGCGCGACGAGAACGGCGACTTCAAGACCTATGACGATGCCGCTGGCGACATGGCGGACACGCTCGAAGTGATGCGCACGCTCACCCCCACCCACGTCGTGTTCAACGGCGCGGTCGGGGCCTTGACCGGCGACAACGCCATGAAGGCGAAGGTTGGCGAGAAGGTTCTGTTCATCCACGCCCAGGCCAATCGCGACACCCGCCCTCACCTGATCGGCGGCCACGGCGACCTCGTCTGGGAAACCGGCTCGTTCGCCGACAATCCGGCGACGAACCTCGAGACCTGGTACATTCGCGGCGGTTCGGCCGGCGCCATGGCCTACGAGTTCCGGCAGCCCGGAATTTACGCCTACGTCAATCACAACCTGATCGAGGCTGTGATGCTCGGCGCGACCGCGCACGTGGTCGTGGACGGCGAATGGAACGACGACCTGATGATGCAGGTCTCGAAGCCCAGCCCCGCCGCGGCGTAAGCGTGACGCGATGAGCGGGCTCTTGGCAACGGGGCGGCCGGCAACTTTTGCCGGCCACCTGAACGGCATCGCGGCAGCGCTCCTCGGCGCAGCCGCGCTGTCTCTTGGCCTTGCCGCGCAGTTTTTCCCGCACGCATTCGACCCCCAGGTGACGGCGGCGCCATTCGAAGAGGTCGCCGTTACCCTGTCGAGCGGGCGCACGGTCAGGGTCGGCCGCTATGAGATCACTTATGCCATGTGGCGGGAATGCCATCTGGAAGGCGCCTGCGAATACCTTCCCAAACCCGGACGCCGCGGATCGGACGCTGCGTTTCCGGTGACCGACGTCAACCATCTGGATGTCGAGCAGTTCATAGCCTGGCTCAACGCCAAAACCGGACTGGGCTATCGCCTGCCCACGCTGGACGAATGGCGCGAGATTGCCGGCGTGGACCCGGGTACCGCCAAACGCAGGCTGTTCGACGATCCGCGTCTCGACTGGGCGGCCGACTACGGCGCTACCAAATCGCAATCCCGCAAGGTGAAACCGAGCGGTCATTTCGGCCTGGCGCGCTCCAACGTGGCCGATATCGACGGCAATGTCTGGGAGTGGACGGCAAGCTGCGTCACCGGGAACCCTGACCCCGCACGGTGTCCCGCCTATTTCGCGGCCGGCGATCACATCGCTGAATTGCCCATTTTCCTGCGCGACGCTTTTGGCGGCGGTTGCTCGGCTGGAACACCGCCGTCGAATATCGGCTTTCGCCTGCTTCGCGATTGAGTGCGCTCAGGCGCCAAACACTGCCCTGAGCGCGATGATCATGACCGCGCCGGCTAGAAACATCGGCGTGATCCCCGTGAACCAGCCGATGAGGCCGGCGACCGCGATCGTAAGCCACTCCAACGGCCCCGATTCGAACACCGCCGGCGCCACCAGCGTCGTCAGGACGGCCGCCGGCACCGCGTCGAGGCCTGCCTGGACGCGCGGATGGATCGACTTGAACCGCGACAGCACGACGTGGCCGCCAATCCGCGTCATGTAGGTCCCGATCGCACCGAACAGGATGATCCACGCCGTTTGCGACATTACCCATCCTCTCGTGCTGCCGGGGAAAACAGCACCGCCACCACGATGCCCGCGGCGGCACCCGCCGAGACATGCCACGGCGATCCGATGGTCCGGTAGGCGATGATCGAAGCCGCTGCGCTGGCCGCGACAACCGGCAGCCAGAAACTGCGGCGGCGAAATCCAAGCACGAGGCCGAGAAAATAGATCGGCAGCAGGAAATCGAGGCCGAGCGCGTGTGGATCGGAGATGAGATTGCCGAAAAGCGCGCCGATCCAGGCCTCCAATATCCACAGAACGTAGATCGGCAGCGCCATCCCGAGATACCAGGTGAACGTGACCTCTTCGCCGAATTCGGCCTGCCGTTCGGTTTCGGCATATTGCGGATCGGTAAGAAAGAAAAAGCCGGCGGCCTTCTTGAACACCGACCAGCGCCACAATCTCCGGCCGATTGCCGCCGAATACAGCACATGGCGGAAATTGACGGCGATGATCGACAGCACCACCAGCCACGGCGCGACCTGTCCGCCGAACAGCTCGATCCCGACCATCTGGCTGGCGCCGCCGAAGATCGCCGCGCTCATCGCCACGGTTTCGCCGGGCGTCAGGCCGGCATCGACGGCAAGCGCCCCATAAAGAACGCCGAACGGCGCCGCCGACACCAGCACCGGTATCGACGACCGCGCGCCGTGCGCCAATTGCGACATCCGGTTTCGGGTGGCTTCAGAAGGCATGGCTCCTGATAGGACAGAGCCCTTGACGTGTCATGTGAATTTCCCTGAACGTCGCGCCCGGCATTGTTGAACCAGCGATCCGACACGGCTTGAATTCTGGCCGCCCTTGGCAAAAAATAGCGTCCAGCAACAACAGGAGCCGCCGATGAGACCCGTGCTGTCCGCTGTCGCCATCGCCCTTGTCCTGACGACGCCGGCCCTGGCTCAGGAAAAGAGCCCGATACCGGCGCGCGAAATCTACGACGCGATGCTGAACGCCGCGAAGCAGCCCGGTTGGGTCCAGTTCCGCAATTTCAACGGCCGCCAACTCGTCTATTTCACGCCATTGCAGACCTTGCATTGCCGCCTTTCCGAAATCCGCTACTCGCTCAACACGCGCGCGCTGGACCGGCGCTTCCCCGTCCTAGGCTGCAACCCGCAACTCCCGCTGTCGGTGCCGAGCGATGTCAGCCCGGACCATCTTTACCTGTCGCTTGCGCCTGGATCGGTGGAATCGGCAACCGTCCAGGTTATCTGGGAAGACGGCACGGTCAGCGAAACCCGCACCTACAAGCCGTGCAAGGACGTCGGCGAGGCCACCTGCGCGGTGGCGGCGGAATAGTGCCGCCGGCTGGCTATCGCCCGATCCGCGTGAACCACTCGTCCTCGGAGATCACCTCGATGCCGAGTTCGTTCGCCTTGGCCAGCTTCGAGCCGGCGCCGGGTCCGGCAACCACCAGATCGGTTTTCTTCGACACCGAGCCCGCCGCCTTGGCGCCAAGCGCCTCCGCCATCGCCTTGGCCTCGTCGCGGCTCATGCGCTCCAGCGAGCCGGTGAAGACGATCGTCATGCCGGCGACCGGCGAATCGGCGGCCGGTTGCTCGGCGTCGAGTACGGTCAGTTCATCGATCAGCGCGTCAACCATCTCGCGGTTGTGCTCCTCGTCGAAATAGCGGGCCACCGCTTCGACCACCGCCGGCCCGATGTCTTCCAGCGCATCCATCTCGTCAGTGGCCTCCGCATCGCCTTTGGCGACCGCGCGCGCGGCCGCCTCGAACGCCTCCCAGGAGCCATAAGCGCGCGCGAGCGTCTTGGACGTCGTCTCGCCGACATGGCGAATGCCAAGCGCATATATCAGTCGCTCCAGCGGGATGGTTCGCCGCGCCTCGATGGCGTCGAACAGTTTCTGGGCGGAAACCTCGCCATAGCCGTCCCGGTTTTTCAGCCGCTTCAGCGCGTTGGTGGCGTCGCGCGCTTGCAGCGTGAAAATGTCGGCCGGCGTACGGATCGGCAGATCCTCGTCGTCATAGAAAGACTCAATCTGCTTGTCCCCGAGCCCTTCGATGTCGAAGGCCCGGCGGCTGACGAACAGTTTGAGGTGCTCCTTGCGTTGGAACGGGCAGGCGAATTCGCCCGAACAGCGCCGGATGACGCCTTCCGCGCCGCCCGCGGTTTCCTCGCGCACGATCGGCGTTTGCAACGGACACGGGCAAACGGTCGGGAACTCGAACGTCTTCGCGTCCGCCGGCCGGCGGTCCTCGACATAGCCCAGTACCTGCGGGATGACGTCGCCCGCGCGCTGAACGATCACGGTATCCCCGATCTTGATGCCCAGCCGCTCGATTTCCTCGGCATTGTGCAACGTCGCGTTGGTCACGACGACACCGCCCACCGTCACCGGTTCCAGCCGCGCCACCGGCGTCAGCGCGCCGGTGCGCCCGACCTGGATGTCGATCGCGTCGAGCACCGTCATCGCCTGTTCGGCGGGGAATTTGTGGGCAATCGCCCAGCGCGGACTGCGCGACACGAAACCCAGCCGCGACTGCAGTTCGAGCGAATCGACCTTGTAGACCACGCCGTCGATGTCGTAGCCGAGCGTGCCGCGCTGTTCCTCGATATTATGGTAATGGGCGATCAGCCCCTCGATGTCCGTGAACCGCTTCATCAGCGGATTGACCCTGAAACCGACCGATTCCAGCCAGGTCACCATCTCCATCTGGGTCGAAGCCGGCATCGCGCTCATCTCACCCCAGGCATAGGCGAAGAAATGCAGGGGCCGGCTGGCGGTGATCGAGCTGTCGAGCTGACGCAGCGACCCGGCCGCCGTGTTCCGCGGATTGACGTAGGTCTGCTTGCCCTCTGCCGCCTGGCGTTCATTCAGGGCCTGGAAGTCGGCATGGGTCATGTAGACTTCGCCGCGCACCTCGACGACCTCCGGGAAGTCGCCGGCAAGCACCCGCGGGATGTCGGTCACGGTCTTCGCATTGGCGGTCACGTTCTCGCCGGTCTGGCCGTCACCGCGCGTCGCCGCCGTCACCAGGCGCCCTTGTTCGTAGCGCAGGGACAATGAAAGTCCGTCGATCTTGGGTTCCGCCGTGAGTGCCAGTTCCGCATCCGCCGCGATGCGCAGGAACCGGCGGATGCGGGCGGCGAAATCGCGCACGTCCTCGTCGGTAAACGCATTGTCGAGCGACAGCATCGGCACCGCATGGGTGACCTTGTCGAACTTCTCCGAAACCGAGGCCCCCACCCACCGGGAGGGCGAGTCCTCGCGGACCAGATGCGGAAAGCGCTGCTCGATGGACAGGTTTCGCCGTCTCAACTCATCATAGGCCGCGTCGGTGATCTCCGGCGCGTCCTGCGTATGGTAGAGCTTGTCGTGATGCGCGATTTCGCGCGCCAGCCGCTCCAGCTCGGCGGCGGCCTCGTCTTCGTTCAGCTGCTCGATGGACTTGTCTGCCATGGACCCCTTCGGACTGTATCGTGAACCGGCGGGATCGTAATGTGATCAGGGCAAGAACGAAACGCAAAAAGCACTTCGTCCGCAGTCCATTGGGTTGCTTACGGCGCTACCCCATCCTTCGGTCTGGAAGGCCGCCGAAGCGGCCTTCCCGCGAATCTCACTTCTGCTGGACGCTGTAGAGATAATCGACGATTGCCAGAATCCGTGCGCGCGCCATCGCACCAAAGGTCTGGTCGTCAAGCATCTCGTTGGCCGGCTGTTCGGCCATCATACGCTTGTAGCGCGCACCCCAGATCGGCATGTCGCGCGTTCCGTGCGACGCAACATCCGCGCGCCCGTCGATGATGGAGTAGACCCGCTCCATCGGGAACACGCCGCCATTGTTCTTCGCCAGCATGGTCAGATCGGGCACTTCCATCGTCATCAACCCGGCCATCGGCCCCTTGCCATCGGCTTCCACGCCATGGCAGGCCGAACAGCTGGAATTGAACTCCCTCTGCCCGAACGACATATTCTCAGCGGCAATCGACGGCGACAACAACGACAGTGCCGCCACCACGCCTGTTGCGATTGCGCCCGTAATGATCTTTTTCATGGAACCCTCCTCTGCTCGGAACTTCCGGTTTCGGGGCAGAAAGAAGTCTAGCGCGGTCGGATGCGATTGCGTTGATGGCCGTCAACACAAAACAGGATGCTATGGGGTGACACCGCTCAACAGTTTCTCGGCGGCGGCCCGCGCTTCGTCGGTGATGGTGGCACCGGCAAGCATTCGCGCCAGTTCCTCCTGCCTGAGCGCGCGGTCCATTTCGGCGATGGACGTGGTGACCTGATCCGCGCCGCCGGACTTCGAGATCAGGAAATGGGACCCCGCCCGGGCCGCCACCTGCGGCGCGTGCGTGACCGAAAGCACCTGGACGTTCGCGGCCAGCCGCGCCAGTCGCTGACCGATCGCGTCGGCCACGGCGCCACCAACACCGGTATCGATCTCGTCGAACACCAGCGTCGGGGCAGATCCGCGGTCGGCGAGCGCGACCTTGAGCGCCAGCAGGAAACGCGAGAGTTCGCCTCCCGACGCCACTTTCATCATCGGGCCGGGTCGGGTCCCGGGATTGGTCTTGACCCAGTACTCGACGGTATCGATCCCTTCGGCGGTGCGGTTTTCGGCATCCTGCTCCATCCGGACAATGAACTCCGCCCGCTCCAGCTTGAGCGCCGGTAGTTCCGCCATCACGGCGCTGACCAGCGCGTCGGCCGCCGCGGACCGCAGTTGCGACAGATGCGCTGCCTCCTCGTCGTAGGTCGCCAGCGCCGCCGCCGCCTCCTGTTCGAGCTGCGGCAGTCGTTCCGCGCCTGCATCGAGATCGGCAAGATCGGCCGTCATCGCATCCCTCAGCTCGGCAAGGTCATCAACCTGGACATTGTGCTTGCGTGCCGCCGCCCGGAGCGCAAACAACCGCTCTTCGGTTTGTTCGAGCCGCGCAGGTTCGTACTCCGCATCCCTGAGCGCGGCCTCGACGCCGGCCTGGGCCGCGTCGAGCGCCACCAGCGCCTCGTCCAGCGACTTGATGACGTCGTCGAGCATACCCGGCACCTCGCCGGCCTTGCGCTCGAGACGGCGCAGAAGGCTCGACAAGGTCGGGGCGGGCGCGTTGTCGCCCGAAAGTACATCCTGCGCGTCGGCGATCTCGGCGGCGATCTTTTCCGCCCGCATCATCGCCGCGCGTGCGCCGGCAAGCTGGTCTTCCTCCTCGGGTTGCGGATCGAGCTTGTTCAGTTCATCGACGCTGGCGCGCAGGAAGTCGGCCTCGCGCGCAGCGGCCTCCACCTTGCTTCGGTGGCGCGCGAGCGCGCCTTCCGCTTCGCGCCAATAGACATGAGCGGCGCGAACCCGTGCCGTCTGCGCGCGGTGGCCGCCAAAGGCATCAAGCAAAGCGCGATGGGCCGATGGGTCGACCAGCGCCCGCTCGTCGTGCTGCCCGTGGATCTCGACCAGCGCATGCCCGATCTCACGCATCAGCGCCACGCTTGCCGGCTGGTCGTTGACAAACACGCGCGTGCGCCCGTCGGCGTTCTGAACCCGGCGCAGGATCACGTCGCCATCATCATCGATGGCATTGTCGCGTAACAGCTCGCGCACGCCGTGGCCGGTCGGGATGTCGAAGACCGCGGTGACCTGCCCCTGCGCCGCGCCGTGACGCACCAAGGCGGCGTCGCCGCGCGCGCCCAGGGCAAGCGACAAGGCATCGAGAAGGATGGATTTTCCGGCGCCCGTCTCGCCGGTCAGCACGGACAGTCCCGGCTGGAAATCGATATCGAGCCGCTCGATCAGGACAATATCGCGGATCGCGAGATGGGCGAGCATGATGTCCCGTTATCTAGGATCAGGTTCCCGCAGTGAAACACGCTTTTCGAATTCGTGATGGCGCGGGCCCGTCGGGGTTTGGTCTTCACATTACGGTAGTGCGCGGAATTGTCCGCAAACCGCCGCAAAGCGCAAGCCGACACCGGTCACTTTCAGGCGTTTTCGACACCTAAACCGGTAGATTACCCGCCGATGACGTTGCGGACAGCGCGCGACATCCACGAACCCTTGTTTTCACGCGGTTCGACGCCGCCCTTCTGCAGCAGCGCGTAAGAGTCCTTGTACCACTGGCTGTCGGGATAGTTGCGGCCGAGAACCGCCGCCGCCGTCTGTGCCTCGGAAACCAGTCCCATCGCGTAGTAGGATTCGGTCAAGCGCGCGAGCGCTTCCTCGATGTGGCGGGTATTGGAGAACTGCTCGACGACATTGCGGAAGCGCTTGATCGCAGCAATGTATTCGCGCCGCTCCAGATAGTAGCGTCCGACTTGCATTTCCTTGCCGGCCAGTTGGTCGCGGCCGAACCGGATCTTGGTGCGCGCATCCTCGACATATTCCGAATCGGGCCACCGTTCGACCACATCGGTCATCGCACCGATCATCAGGCGCGCCTCGCGCTGGTCCTGCGTGACGTCCTTGACCTGACGGAAATAGCTCAGCCCGATGATGTACTGCGCATAGGCCGCCTCGTCGGTGTTCGGATAGAGCGTGACGTAGCGCTTGCCCGTGTTGATCGCCTCGTCGTAGTTGCCCTGCCGGTAGTCGGCAAACGCCGACATGACGAGCGCCTTGCGGGCAAATTCAGAATAGGGATGCTCCCGGTCGATCGCCTGGAACTTGCGCGACGCCTCGCGTAGCTTCCCGGCTTCCAGGTTGGCGAGGCCCTGATTGTAAAGCACATCGGCCGGATCGGTCTGCTCGACATAGGTCGACAGGTCGATGTCGTCATTCTTGGAGAGGCAGCCACCGGCGACGAGCGGGAGCAGGAGCACCGCTGCCATGGCGAGGCGCCGATGCGGCAGACACGAAGATCGTGCAACGTTTACAATGCTCATTCGTTCGTTCGCCCTCGCGCTACGATCAGGTCTGCCATTAATCACAATGCACTAGCAGCGGCAACGCTATCACCGCGCATTCGTGCATTTTTAAGGCAGCTTCGTTGATCTGCAAACCGCACGTGTGGCCGCGGGGTGGTGACCAGAGACCAGCCGTCAAAGGGTCCAGGGCGCGTAAACCGGTGCGTTGACGGAGATAAGCTCGGCGCGGCGGCCCTGCTCCGGACGGTTTGCCTCGACGATTTCGAAGGAGGACTTGTCGGTCAGCAATGTGCGCAAGGCGCATGCATTGAGTTTGTGCCCGCCCCGGTATGAACGGAAGTTGCCAATGAACCTTGCCCCGGCGAGCGCCAGGTCGCCCAAGGCGTCCAGGGTCTTGTGGCGAACGAATTCGTCCACGTAGCGCAGACCCTCCATGTTGATGATCTTGTGATCATCGCCGATAACCACCGAATTCTCCAGCGAGGAGCCGAGCGCGTAGCCCGCGGCCCAAAGACGTTCGACGTCCTTCATGAAGCCGAAAGTGCGGGCGCGCGAGATCTCGCGCTTAAACGTTTCGCGGTCGAGGTCGCCGGCAAAGGACTGGCGGCCGATCGCCGGGCTGTCGAAATCGATCTCGATTTCGAATCGGGTCCCGTCATAGGGCTTGAATTCCGCCCATGAAGCGCCGTTTTCGACGCGAACCGGCTTGATGACCCGGATGTAACGCCGCTTCACGGCCTGCGGCTGAATTCCGACCTGCTCGAACGCGCTGACCAGTGTTGCCGCGCTTCCGTCAAGAATGGGTACTTCCGGTCCGTCGAGCTCGATCACTGCATTGTCGATGCCGAGACCATAGAGGGCAGCCATCAGGTGCTCGACGGTTGCGACGCTCGGACCCGACGGGTTGCCGAGAACAGTGCTCAGGTCCGTCGAACCGACTTCCGAAGCGAGCGCACGGAACTCCGCGACCGAACCGTCTTCCATGTTGCGCTGGAAAACGACGCCGGTATCCGGATCGGAAGGATGACATTGCATCGAAACAGGTTTGCCGCCGTGGACGCCTATACCCGAAAGCGTCACCGGCGAATTGAGCGTGCATTGATAGTCGATTGAACTCAGCCCCATAATCCCCGTCCCGCGACCGTCTATATCAATTTCTTGTGTGTCGCTGTTGACCGGCCGGCTCCTTTCCCCCTGAAGCCGACATGCCGTGCCTGACGGACCGAAAGATAGTGTGCGGGGCCCGACAATCCAAATCACGGATTCTTACTTGATGTAACGCACTTCGTGTTCTGTTAATATGTATGTAACCGATTGTTTTTTCATCGGTTTTCTTGAGAAATCAGGCGGGTAAAAACCCGCCTGATTGCAATTGTTACCGATTGTGACGCCCCGTTAGTTCGCCTGGCGGCGGAGAAAAGCAGGAATCTCGAGCTGATCTTCCTCGTGCCCGGACTGCGACGGCGGTGTCATTCGCCCCTGGTCGTCGAGCTGGCCGCGGCGTGGCGCGTAGGTCATCGCTTCCCGCGAGACGACGCGGCGCGCCTCGGGCGCCGGCTGGCGCAACTGGGGCTCCCGCGGCGCGGCGGCGGCCGGTTTCAGGGTCGCCTGTTCCTCTTCACGGCGGGAAAGACCCGTGGTCAACCGCTTCAGCAGTCCCATCGGTCCGCGCTCGTCATGGTCGGCATGGGCCATCGAACCCGGCTTGCTGGCTTCGAGCTCGGCCTGTACCACCGGCGGGAAATCCTCCACACGCGGCATCCGCGGCGCTTGGGCCTGCGCGGCCGGCTGCTGTTCGATGGCGGGATCGGAGAAATCGGGTTCGGGAGCTTTGGCCGCCGGCTGCGGTTGGGGAGCACGTACCGTTTCCTCGGCAGCGGCCTGCATCGGCGCCCCCTGGAACAAGCGGCTTTGCGGCTTGAAGTCGTCGCGCGCGGCGGCGGCCGGTCTGGCTTGCTCCGTCTCTGCCTGCTCGATGGCGTCCGCGATCGGGTCGGCGGCGCGTGGCGGCGCTTCAACGGTGGCGGCCGGGCGCGCAGGCGCGGCTACCGGCTGGGGCGCCGGGCGCTGCTGGGCGGAGGTTGCCTGCGGTCGCTGCGCGGGTGCGCTCGCAACCGGAGCGGCCCCGATTTCCATAGCGCTGCGGTCGATGCCGGTGGCCACGACCGAGACGCGGATAACGCCTTCAAGTTCCTCGTCGAAGGTGGCGCCGAGGATGATATTGGCGTCCTGGTCGACTTCTTCGCGGATACGCGTCGCCGCTTCGTCCACCTCGTAGAGCGTCAGGTCGCGGCCGCCGGTGATCGAGATCAGCAGGCCGCCCGCGCCTTTCATCGACGATTCGTCCAGCAGCGGATTGGCGATTGCTGCCTCGGCTGCAGCCATTGCGCGGCCTTCGCCGGACGCTTCGCCCGTCCCCATCATGGCCTTGCCCATTTCACGCATCACCGAGCGCACGTCGGCGAAATCGAGATTGATGAGGCCTTCCTTGACCATCAGGTCGGTGATGCAGGCAACGCCCGAATAGAGCACTTGGTCGGCCATGGCGAACGCATCGGCGAAGGTCGTCTTTTCGTTCGCGATCCTGAACAGGTTCTGGTTCGGGATCACGATCAGCGTATCGACGCAGTTCTGCAGCTCTTCGATGCCCGAATCGGCGAGGCGCATGCGGCGCTGGCCTTCGAAATGAAACGGCTTGGTGACGACACCGACGGTGAGGATACCCTTCTCGCGCGCAGCTCCGGCGACGACTGGCGCGGCACCGGTGCCTGTTCCACCGCCCATGCCGGCGGTCACGAAGCACATATGCGTTCCGGACAGGTGGTCGATGATCTCGTCAATGCACTCTTCGGCGGCCGCGCGGCCGATTTCCGGCTGGGACCCTGCGCCGAGGCCTTCGGTCACATGGGCGCCGAGCTGGATGATCCGCTCCGCCTTGGACATTGTCAGCGCCTGCGCATCGGTATTGGCGACGACGAAGTCAACGCCCCGCAAGCCGGCCGTGATCATGTTGTTGACGGCATTGCCGCCGCCGCCGCCAACACCGAATACGGTGATGCGCGGTTTAAGTTCCGTAATGTCCGGCTTGTGCAGATTGATGCTCATGTCCTCGTCCTTTCCGCCGTTTCGCCGCTACGCCGCTGCGGCCAATTGTTTCGGGGCGCTGCGCCCCGGATTGTTACACATTGCTTCTCAGCCACTGCCCGACCCGTTGCAGTCCGCCCGTCCCGGTCAGCCGGGCAAGCGGTGAATGCCGCATCGGGCTCGTCTCGAGCCCCGCAACCTGCGGGTAGATCAACAGTCCGATTGTCGCCGAAAATGCCGGCCCCTTGGCTGCTTCCGGCAGACCCGCCACGCCAAGCGGACGCCCGACCCGCACATTGCGGCCGAGCACCCTGCGCGCCACCTCGGGCAAACCGGCCAGCTGGCTCGATCCGCCCGTCAGCACGACGCGTTTGCCGACCACCTGTCCGAATCCCGAGGTATTGAGCCGGTCGCGCACCATTTCGAGGATTTCCTCGCTGCGGGCACGGATGATCCGCGTCACCACCGAGCGGGGCACCTGCTGGGGAACGTCGGAGTCGTCCTCTCCGATCGAGGTCAGGGAAATGATGTCGCGGTCGTCGGCCGCGCTCGGCAGCGCCGAGCCGTGCATCGCCTTCAGCCGCTCGGCCGCATCCAGCGGTGTCGACAGTCCGCGCGCCAGGTCGAGCGTGATGTGATTGCCGCCGACCGGAATGGAATCGGCATAGACGAACTTGCCGTTGGAGAACACCGAAAGCGTCGTCGTTCCGCCGCCAATGTCGATGCAGGCAGCGCCCATCTCGGCCTCGTCGTTGACCAACGCGGCAAGTCCCGACGCATAAGGCGTCGCGACCATCCGGTCCACCGACAGGTGGGCGCGGTTGATGCAAAGCTCCAGATTGCGCAGCGGCGCGTGATCGCCGGTCACAACATGCATGTCGACGCCAAGCGTATCGCCGATCATGCCGCGCGGATCCCGGATTCCGCGTTCGCCGTCGAGCGTGTATCCGACGGGAATCGAGTGAACGACCTGACGTTCGGCCGCCTGTGCCTGCTTGGCCCCGGCGCCCAGCACGCGTTTGATGTCGGCGCCATCGGCTTCGTGCCCGCCGAGATTGATCGTGGCCGAATAGGTTTCGCTATGCAGGCGTCCGGCGGTCACGTTCACGATCAGCGAATCGACCGTCAGCCCGGCCATCCGCTCCGCGGCGTCGACGGCATGACGGATGGCGTGCTCGGCGCGGTCCAGGTCGGTAATCACCCCGGATTTCACGCCGTCGCTCTTGTGGTGGCCGATGCCAATCACACGCACATCGTGGGTGCGCCCGCGCAGGATGTCGGCCTCGTCGCGCGGCTTCAGCTTCGCGATGACGCAGCAGACCTTGCTCGAGCCGACGTCGAGCACGGTCACCACGCCAGACCGGCGTTGCATGGAATCGTGGGCCGACGGCAGCCAGCTCATATCCGCCGTCCTTTGTGATGCTTCGACTGCGAAATCAGTTCCTTGACGCGTTCGGCCTGCTGCTCTGCGGCGCGGGGGGTGAGTTGCATCACGATCTTGTCGCCGAAACGCAGATCTACGACCTCGATATCCCGCTCCAGCAGGCCGTCTGACGCCTCGATGCGCGCCAGAAGCCCGACCGCCGCGAAATCATTGCGTTCAGGCAACCGGACCGTGATCCCGTTGTCGAGATGCAGGTCCCAACGCCGGTCCGCGATGCGCACATATCCCTTTACCCGGTTTCCGATCTCGGGGAACTTCGCCATGCCGGCCAGGAACGCGCTCGCGCGCTCTGCGGCGCCGGTGCCGACAAACAGTGGCAATCCGGCAAAGCGAGTGTCGGTGTAGGGCGCGATGATCGCGCCATCCCTCTCGATCACGTTCAACGTCTCGCCCTGCTGCCACAGCGCAAACGGCTTGCGTTCGGAAAGCTTAACCTCAAGCGTCGCCGGGTAGACCTTGCGCACCGACGCGTTCTCGACCCAGGGTAGTGCGACGATGCGCGCCCGCGCCTCCGAAGGACTGAGCTGCACCAGCGAGGTCGAGCCATTGAGGCCGAGCGCGCCAACGATATCGATTTCCGAGGTCTGGTCGTTGCCGGTGACGGCGACTTCGCTGACTGCAAAGCCCGTATTTGAAGCCACCGCCTGCACGACCGCGGGAAAATGGCCGCCAAGCCAGGCGCCGTAGACCGCCGTTGCCGCCAGGAAGCCGGCGGTCAGCATGGTGGCGGCGAAACGTGGCGGTTCGCTTTCGCCCGACAACAGGCGCGACGCCTTGCGTGCCGGCCGGCGCAAGTATCTGGGCAAGACGAAGCGACGCGTGGCATCCGAGCCCGCGGGCGCCCCGGGGGCCGCCTTCGCTTTCGTACCTGCCTTCACCGCAAACAAGAAGCGTCCTCCACAATCCAACTCAGCAATTCGCCAAACGAGTGGCCGGCTGCATCCGCCATTTCCGGCAACAACGAGGTCGGTGTCATCCCCGGCTGGGTATTGACTTCCAGCCAGACGAGCTCGCCATTTTCAGAATGGCGGTCGTCGTAACGAAAGTCTGAACGCGTCACGCCTCTGCATCCGATCGCTTGGTGAGCCTTGAGCGCCAGTGTCTGTATTTTTTGGTAAATATTTGGTGAAATTCTTGCCGGGCATTCGTGTTTTGATCCGCCCTCGACGTATTTTGAATCATAATCATAGAAGGCATGGCCTTGCGGAATGATCTCGGTAACGCCGAGCGCCACACCGCCCATGACCGCGCATGTCAGTTCGCGCCCGTAGATGAAACGCTCGACCATGATTCGATCGCTGTATTTCCAGTCGTCGGAGGTGATCACCTGCGGCGGATGCGACTGATCCTCCTTGACGATCACGACCCCGAAACTCGACCCCTCAGCCACGGGTTTGACCACATAGGGCGGCTTCATCGGATGCTCCGCCGGGAAATCATGCCGGTTCATGACCTTCGATTCGGCGACCGGGATGCCGCTCGCCTTCGCAATCACTTTCGCCTTCTGCTTGTCCATGGCAAGGGCGGAGGCCAGGACGCCGGAATGGGTATAGGGGATTTCCAGGAACTCCAGGATACCCTGGATGGTGCCGTCCTCGCCGAACGGCCCGTGAAGCGCATTGAATGCGACGTCGGGCCGCAAATCGGCCAGCACCGCCGCAACATCGTGCCCGACATCGACACGGGTGACGCGATAGCCCTCGGCTTCCAGCGCATCGGCGCAGGGCTGGCCTGACGCCAGGCTCACCGGCCGCTCGGACGAAAACCCACCCATCAACACCGCGACATGTTTCTTCGTCATCTGCACAACCTCTTCTGCCAGCGCGACGCGGCAACCTGTAATCGCAAATCAGCTTGATCCGGCGGCTACATCCGGACCCTGCTGCGCGCTACGCGTGCAAACGCGACTCAATGTGAACCCCCGTAGCCCAAGGAATCAGAGAGTTGATTCGCTGACAAGCCCGACCGCGGAAATCTTTGCAAAAGGAATGGCGCGGAATGTGTGTCGCTTGCCGCGGGATTTTGCGGGCGCGCACCGCCGCGTCCGGCGTTTCCAGGTCATCACCGTTGGCGTTTCGGTAGCCGATCGTGAAGTTGACGCGTGCAGGCGACAAATCCCCAAGTTCTGTAAGATTTTATACAATCTGAAAACGCGCAACAGACAACGATAACCTGTGCTTAACCACCAAAGGTCACCCAATCAGAAGTAGAGTTCACTTGTGTTGTAGCCCCACACGGCAGCGAGCGGCTCGTTATTTGAGCAATGCAAACTCAAAAGCCTGAGGTGAAGAACCATGATATCCGCTTTCCAGCGCTTAAGCCGCGTCGTACCTGCCTTGATCTTGACCTGCATGGTTATCAGCATTTCGACGCTGCTCATATCAGGCTCCATCGGCGAAAGGGAGTTGATCGACGCGGGAAATATCTTCCGTGCGAACGCGGATACCGCCACTCAGGTGCGCAAACTGATCGCGCTGCAAAAAGGGATCGAACTCGATATCGTCAACACACAGGAATCCCTGACCGATATCTCGGCCACCCGCGGCCTTGATGGTCTGGACGATGGTTTTTCCCTTGCGGAGGAAACAAGAAAGTCGCTCCAGCAGAAGGTTGCGGATGCCACCCTGCTCGCCTCATCGATCGGCATGCCGGGTCTGGTGGCGCAACTGAAGTCTCTCTCTCTCCAGTACGAAAAGTTCTACGAAGCGGGCGTCGTCATGGCCAACGCGTACATCGCTGAGGGGCCTGAAGGCGGCAACAAACTCATGGGCCCGTTCGATGCCGTGGCGGACAAGTTGCAGCGGGAAATCGATTCCACCGACAAGCTTGTTGAGCAGGTTATCGAGCGCGAGGCAGTTCTCACCGATTCCCGGTTCGCTGCCCTCGGCCAAGCGGCCAGTCGGGACTTCGCGATTCTGATCATGCTGGCTTCGGTCATGTCGATTGCCGGGCTGGCGCTGATCATCTTCATCTCCAGGCGAATGCTGCGCCCCCTCGCCCAAACGACAATTGCGATGAGCAAACTGGCGAACGGTGATCTCGATGTCCGGCTTCCCTACGCGGAACGCAGGGACGAAATCGGCGACCTTGCCAAGGCGTTCACCGACTTCCGGGAGAAGCTGCGGGCCAAGCAGCTGGCCGATATCGAGAGCGAGCGGGCGCGCGACGAATTGCATGAAGCCGAGACCAAGGCGCGCCAGGGCGAGAGGCTGGAAAACGAGCGTACGAGGCAGGTCGTCGATACCCTGGGACAAGGCCTTGAGAAACTGGCGGCAGGCGATCTCACCCATTCGATCGAAATACAATTCCCGGGCGAGTTCGACCGGCTTCGGAAGAATTTCAACCGGTCGTCGGCGCTGTTGCGGCAGGCGATGCAGGATATCGCAAACATTTCGGACGAAATCCGGGTCAAATCATCGGAAATGCGTGCTGCCGCGGACGATCTCGCCCGCCGCACGGAAAACCAGGCAGCAAGTCTGGAAGAGACGGCCGCCGCCCTGGGTGAGGTGACCGGCGCCGTCACATCGACGGCCGAAAATGCGACGCGAACGTCGGACACGACCGAAAATGCCCGCGCTGAAGCGCAGAAGTCGGGCGAAGTTGTCGGGAAGGCGACAGAGGCGATGGCAGAAATCGAGGAATCATCGATCCAGATCGGTCGCATCATCGGCGTGATCGACGAAATCGCCTTTCAGACCAACCTGCTGGCGCTGAACGCCGGCGTCGAGGCGGCACGGGCCGGCGACGCCGGTAAAGGATTCGCTGTCGTCGCCACGGAAGTGCGCGAACTGGCCCAGCGCTCAGCGGAAGCAGCCAAGGAAATCAAGGCCCTGATCTCCACTTCGAGCCATCAGGTCGAACAGGGTGTGGATCTGGTTGGCCGGGCCGGCAAGTCTCTCGAGCAGATCGTGACGCAGGTCGCCAGCATATCGGGCCTCGTCGCCGAAATCGCAACCACGGCCAACGACCAGTCGAGGGGGCTCGGCGAAATCAACATCGCGATCAGCCAGATGGATCAGGTAACGCAGAAGAACGCGGCCCTGGTTGAACAGTCGACGGAAGCCAGCCATTCGCTGGCTGGCAAGACAGAGGAACTCAACCGCCTTGTTGGCCGTTTCACACTCGTGAATTCGGAGTACCCGCAGCCCAGCGAAGCGACGGTATCCGCCAGTGCACCGCAGACGGAATCGGTCGCGGCATAGCCTCGGCGCTAAAGCATCTGCCCGAGGAATTCCTGGACCTCCTGGCCCGGCTTGAACTGGCCAATCCGCTTGATCTCCCAGTGCAGCCGGATGCCGGAATTTTCCAGCACGCGGGCGCGTACCGTCTCGCCCAGCGTCTCCAGGTCATGGCCGGTGGCGGTCCCGGTGTTGATCATGAAGTTGCAGTGCATCGGCGACATCTGTGCGCCGCCAATCGTCAGCCCGCGGCAGCCCGCCTTGTCGATCTCCTTCCAGGCCGACGTGCCGTCGGGGTTCTTGAAGGTCGAGCCGCCGGTCTTCTCCCGGATCGGCTGCACCGTCTCGCGATGATGCTGGACCGCTTCCATCGCAGCCTGGATTTCCGCGCGGTCGCCGGGCGTGCCTTCCATCAGCGCGGAGGTGAAGATCAGGTCCGGCGACGCCGCCGAATGGCGGTAGGCATAGCCCATGTCGGCGTTTGAGAGAACATGCAGGTTGCCCTGCCGGTCGATGGCGCGGACCTCGACCACCCGCTCGCGCGTCTCGACGCCGTTTGCGCCCGCATTCATGCGCAATGCGCCGCCCACCGCACCCGGGATCCCGTGATAGAAGTGGAAACCGCCGATGCCCGCCTCCAGCGCCACTGCGGCGAGGCGCTTATCTGGCGTGGCCGCGCCGACACGGATACCAGTGTCCGAAATGGCTTCGGCAGTACCGAATCCCTTGGCCGAAAGGCGCACGACGAAGCCCGCGATGCCGCCATCGCGCACCAGCAGGTTCGAACCGATGCCCACCGCCATGACCGGATATTCCTCCGGGACCGCGCGCATGAATTCGGCGAGATCTTCCTCGTCGGCGGGCTGGAACAGCACTTCCGCCGGTCCGCCGGCGCGAAACCAGGTCAACTGGTTCATGCCCGCATTCGGCGTCAGCCGCCCGCGCACGCGGGCCAGCCGGCCGCCGAGCCGGTCGATCAGGGCGGTGCCGTCGATCATGCGGCCGCCTCGCCTTCCAGTTCGCGTGGCAGCGCATAGGCCCATTGGCTGATATTGCCGGCGCCGAGCAGGACAACGTAATCGCCGGGCTTGGCCTCGGCGCGCACCATCGGCGCGATGTCCTGCGGTCCGTCGATCGCGCGCGCGTCGCGGTGCCCGGCGGCCCTGATCTTCTCGACCAGCGCGCCGGAATTCACGCCTTCAATCGGGTCCTCGCCCGCGGTGTAGACCGGCGCAACGGCTATGATGTCGGCATCGTTGAAACAGGCGGCGAAATCATCGAACAGGTCGTGCAGCCTGGTGAACCGGTGCGGTTGCGCAATCGCGATCACCCGCCCCGAACAGGCGTCGCGCGCGGCGCGCAGCACCGCGCGGATTTCCACCGGGTGGTGCCCGTAATCGTCGAATATCTCGACTCCGTTCCAGCTTCCGGTGTGGGTGAAGCGCCTTTTGACCCCGCCAAACCCGGCAAGTCCGCGGGCGATATCTTCGCCCGACATACCAAGCTCATGGGCGACGGCTATGGCCGCCGTCGCGTTGGACACATTATGGTGGCCCGGCATCGGCAGGCGCAAGCCCTTGATCTCACTCACCGGTTCGCCCTTGCGGGCGCGGATTGTCACGTCGAACACCGAGACCGGACCATCCATGTGGTGCTTCGAGAAGCGCACATCGGCCTGCGGATTCTCGCCATAGGTGATGATGCGCCGGTCATCGATGCGCCCGACAAGCGCCTGAACCTCCGGATGGTCGATGCACATCACGCCGAACCCGTAGAACGGAACGTTCTCCACGAAGGTCGCAAACGCCTCGCGCACCTTTTCGAACGAGCCGTAGTGGTCGAGATGTTCCGGATCGATATTGGTCACCACCGCGATATCGGCCGGCAGCTTGAGGAAGGTACCGTCGCTCTCGTCGGCCTCGACCACCATCCACTCGCCCTCGCCCATGCGCGCATTGGTGCCATAGGCGTTGATGATGCCGCCATTGATCACGGTCGGATCTAGATTGCCGGCATCGAGCAGCGTGGCGATCATCGACGTCGTCGTCGTCTTGCCGTGGGTACCGCCGACAGCGATTGCCTGGCGAAACCGCATCAGTTCGGCCAGCATCTCAGCACGGCGCACGATCGGCAGCTGCTTCTCGCGCGCTGCCATCAATTCCGGGTTGTTGCGCTTGATCGCCGTCGACACCACCACGACCGCTGCCTCGCCGAGATTTTCCGGCTTCTGGCCGACATGAACCGTGATGCCCTTTTCGCGCAGGCGCACGACGTTGGCGTTTTCGGCCGCGTCCGAGCCCTGGACGGTGTAGCCCAGATTATGCAGCACCTCGGCAATTCCGCTCATGCCGATACCGCCGATCCCGATGAAATGCACCGGACCTATGTTTTGCGGCATCTTCATGCGCTTTTTCCTTTCCTGTATTCGGCAACCGACTGGCCCGACGCAATAACCTCTGTCAGATCGCCAAGCAACCGCGCGGCATCGGGCTTGCCGGCCCGCTTTGCCGCCGCCGCCATCGCGCTCAGCCGTGCCGGTTCGTCCATGTAGCCGCGCAACAGGGCCGCGATCGCGTCGGCATTGAGGTCCTTTTGCGGCCGCACCTCCGCCCCGCCCTCTGCCGCCAGCGCCGCGGCATTGGCCGCCTGGTCGTGATCGAGCGCGTAGGGATAAGGGATCAGCACCGCCGGACGGCCGATCACGGCGATCTCGGAGACGGTCGACGCGCCCGACCTCGATATCACCAGATGGGCCTTCGCCAAACGGTCTGCAAGATCGGTGAAAAACGGTGCCACCTCGGCCTTGACCCCGAGCGCCTCATATGCGGCGCGAACACCGGTCTCGTCCTCGGGGCGCGCCTGCTGCACGATCTCGATCCGCGACCGGCGGTCTTCTGGCAATTGGCCAATGGCGGCGGGGATCGCCTGCGAGAAGAATTGCGCCCCCTGGCTGCCGCCGAAAACCAGCAGCCGAAATGCACCATCCGGATCCTCGGCGTAAGGGGTCTTCGCCGCTTCGATGACCGCCGGACGCACCGGATTACCGGTCGTGACCGTCTTCGATCCGAACGTGCTGTCGGCCTCGCTCAGAAATCCGCCCGCAATGGCGGAGACCCGCGGTGCCAGCGCCTTGTTGGCGCGCCCCATCACCGCGTTTTGCTCGTGGATCAGCGTGGGCACGCCGCGCCGCGTCGCCGCGAAGACTGGCGGCAGGGTCGGATAGCCGCCAAAGCCGACGACCGCGGCCGGCTTTAGGCGGTTGATGACCTTGGTCGCCTCGCGGTAGCCGCGCCAAAGCGTCAACGCCGCCTTGACAAAGGTCAGCGGATTGCGCCCGCCGATGGTCGCGGCCGCCACCGCATGAATCTCCTCGGCCGGAAACGACCCGGCGTAGCGGCTGGCGCGTTCGTCTGTCGCCAGGTGGACCGACCAGCCGCGTTCCTTCAGCTCGTGCGCCAGTGCCTCGGCGGGAAACAGGTGCCCGCCGGTTCCACCCGCCGAGAGCAGGATGACGCCCTTGGAACCCATGGCTTACTCCGCCGCATGGGTGGCGACGCGCCGGCTGACCGCGTAGCCGAACTGCATGCGCTTTTCGGGGCGCCGGCGCGTCAACGCCAGTACCATGCCCATCGAGATGGCCATCGCCACCAGGGACGAACCGCCATAGGAAATGAACGGCAGCGTCATGCCCTTGGCCGGAAGCAGTTGCAGGTTGACGCCCATGTTGATGACCGACTGCAGTCCGAACAGCGTGACAAGCCCGGACAGCGACAGCCGCGTGAAATCGTCCTGCTCCTTCAGCGCAATCGTCAGTGCCCTGAGCACGATCGCGGCGAACAGCGCCGCGATCAGCACGCACAGGACGATGCCGAATTCCTCCGCCGCTACCGAGAACACGAAATCGGTGTGGCTGTCCGGCAGCACCCGCTTGATCGTGCCCTCGCCCGGTCCCTGCCCCAGCCAGCCGCCGCGCACGATCGCTTCGCGCCCCATGTCGACCTGATATGTATCGCCCTCGCCAGTCAGGAACCGGTCGATACGACCGGCGACGTGAGGAAACGTGACATAGGCCCCGGCCGCGCCGACCGCGCCCAGTCCGCCCAGGATCACGATCCAGAACCACGGCATACCGGCCAGGAAAAACATCACCGCCCAGGTGCCGGTGATCAGCATGGTCTGCCCGAGATCGGGTTGGGCGACCAGCAGGGACACGACGAGGCCAAGCAGGATGATCGCGAACAGGTTGCCGGGTATCTCCGGCTGGCGCCGCGAGAACAGCCAGGCGCAAACCACGACAAAGGCGGGTTTGAGATATTCCGATGGCTGGATAGACACGCCGAGGATATAGATCCAGCGCCGTGACCCCTTGACTTCGATGCCGGTGAACATGGTTGCGATCATCAGCAACAGCGACCCGGCGAGCATGACGAAAGCCAGCCGCCCGATGTCGCGCGGCGCAAGAAACGAGACCGCGACCATCGCGCACAGCGCGAGCAGCATGTAGAAGATCTGCCGGTTGACGAAGTGATAGCCGGGAAGGCCGATGCGCTCGGCAACCGCCGGGCTCGCGGCGAATGAAAGCACCACGCCCAGCACCATCAGGATGACGAACGCCGCAAGCAGCCAGCGGTCGACAGTCCACCACCAGTTTGCCACCGCCCCTCGGTCCGCTCTGCTCACCATCGCATCATCCCCCGATCGGTTGCACGTCTTCCAACGCCTCGACGGCGGCGCGGAAAGCCGCGCCCCGCACCTCGAAATTCTTGTACTGGTCGAAGCTGGCGCAAGCTGGCGACAGCAGCACCACTGCCTCCTTGCGACCGCTACGTTTCGCATCGCGCGCCGCATGGGCCACGGCGGCGTCGAGCGTACCCGATATCTCGTAGGCCACGTCTTCGCCCAGTGTTGCGGCGAAACCCGGCGCGGCCTCGCCGATCAGGTAGGCTTTGGCGATCCGGTTGAAGAAAGGCTTCAGGGCCACAATCCCGCCGTCTTTCGGCAATCCGCCGGCGATCCAGTGAATATGGTCGAAGCTCGACAGCGCCGGCGCGGCCGCTTCTGCGTTCGTCGCCTTGGAGTCGTTGATGAACAGCACGTTGCCGGCGCGCGCCACCTGTTCCATGCGATGGGCGAGGCCCGGGAAACTACGCAGCCCGGCTTCGATTTCCGCCTCGTTGAGGCCGCCGACGCGGCAGGCTGCAACGGCGGCCAGTGCGTTTTGCGCGTTGTGGCGACCGCGCAGCGAGCCGATGCCCGCGAGCGAAACGACGGGGCGCAACTCGCCCTGCGCCGCTTCCATGAGCTGCGTTCCATCGACATAGAGCCCGTCGGTCACCAGGCTGCGCGCCGAAATCCGGATTACCGGCTTCCCGGCCCGCTCAAGCCGGTCGGCGATTGCGGCGCAATAGACGTCGTCCACGCCGACAATCGCGATATCCGACCCTGCCACCAACCGCTCCTTGATCGACGCGTAGTGATGCATGTTGCCATGCCGGTCGAGATGATCGGGCGTCAGATTGAGCAGCACGCCGGCGCTCGGATTGATCGAGGGAGCCAGGTCGATCTGGTAGGAGGAACATTCGACGACATAGTGTCGGCCGGGCGCGAACGGTTCCAACGTCATCACCGCGCGCCCGATATTGCCGCCCATCTGGGCGTCGTGCCCCGCATTCGCGAGGATATGCGCGACCAACGCCGTCGTCGTCGACTTGCCGTTGGTGCCGGTGATCGCGATGAACGGTGTTTCGGGCGCGAGGCGCGCCCGCTCGATGGAAAACAACTCGATGTCGCCAATCACCGGCACGCCCGCGGCGCGCGCCAGATCGACAGCCCAGTGCGGCACCGGATGGGTCAGCGGAACGCCAGGCGACAGCACGAGGGCCGCCATAGCGCGCCAGTCGGCTTGGCGCAGGTCGGCGGTCGGAATATCTTCGGCGACGGCCTTTTCGACACTGCCGGGATTGTCGTCCCAGGCGATCACGCGCGCGCCGCCTTCGATCAGCGCATGGGCGGTCGCAATGCCCGAGCCGCCAAGCCCGAACAACGCAACCGTTTGCCCCGAATATGCGCGCGCCGCGATCATGCCTACCTCAGCTTCAGGGTCGAAAGTCCGGCGAGCGCCAGGATCACGGCGATGATCCAGAAGCGGATCACCACCTGGCTCTCGGTCCAGCCGAGCTTTTCGAAATGGTGATGGATCGGCGCCATCAGGAACACCCGTTTGCCGGTTAATTTGAATGACGCAACCTGGATGATCACCGACAATGCCTCGACCACGAACAGACCGCCGATGATGGCCAGCACGATCTCGTGCTTGGTCGCGACGGCGACAGTGCCGATCAGCCCGCCGAGCGCCAGCGAGCCGGTATCGCCCATGAAGATCGCCGCCGGCGGCGCGTTGAACCAGAGAAAGCCCAGGCCCGCGCCGATGACCGCACCCAGCACGACGGCCAGTTCGCCGGTACCCGGCACGAAATGGATCTGAAGGTAGTCGGCGAACACCGCATTACCCGAAAGATAGGCGATGCCCGCAAAGGATGCCGCCGCGATCATCACCGGCACGGTGGCCAGCCCGTCGAGGCCGTCGGTCAGGTTCACCGCGTTGCCCGCCCCGACCACGATGAATGCCGCGAACGGCACGAAAATGATGCCGAGATTGAGGATCAGGTCCTTGAAGAACGGAAAAGTCAGCGACGTCGAGAACGGTTGCTGGCCGGCGCGCGCGATCACCCAGCAGGCGATGCCGGCAATCACGAACTCGGCTACCAGCCGCGCCTTGCCGGAAAATCCGAGATGCGACTGCTTCGTCACCTTCTGGTAGTCGTCGTAGAAGCCGATTGTGCCGAACGCGATCGTCACCAGCAACACGCACCAGACATAGACATTGCCGAGATTGGCCCACAGCAGCGAGGAGACGATGATCCCCGACAGGATCATCAGCCCGCCCATGGTCGGCGTTCCGGCCTTCTTGAAATGGGTTTGCGGACCGTCGGCGCGGATCGGCTGTCCCTTGCCCTGGCGGACCCGGAGCGAATTGATGATCATCGGTCCGAACAGGAACACCATCAGGGCCGAGGTTATCAGCGCTCCGCCTGTGCGGAACGTGATGTACCGAAACACGTTGAACGCGGATAGCTGATCGGAAAGATCAACAAGATAGTAGAACATGAAACCCTCTCTCGCTGCGCCCGAATCGGTCAGGATGCAGCCGCATAGGTATCCGTTAATGCCTTTACCAGCCGGGAAAAGCCAATCCCGTTGGAAGACTTGATCATGATCACATCGCCCGGACGCACCGCCTTGACGAGCAACGGCGCAAGTGCGGCGGCATCCTCGGTATAGACCTTGTCGACGGTATCCGGCAGGCTTTCGGCCAGGATCTTGATCTCCGGACCGGCCAAGAAGACCTTGTCTACGCCGGTGTCGGCGATCGGCTTGGCAAGCTCCTTGTGCAGCTTGGCCGAATGGCTGCCGAGTTCCAGCATATCGCCCAGAACAGCAATCCGACGTCTGCCGTCCGTCGGTATCGCGCCGAGCAGTCCGAGCGCGGCGCGCATCGAGGCCGGATTGGCGTTGTAGCTTTCGTCGATGACAACGAAGTGGCCGCCGTCGGGGTGCTTGAGGACCAGGCGCCGCCCCCGGCCATTCTCAGCCACCAGCGTTGCAAACGTCGCGGAGGCCTTTTCGATGTCGGCGCCGGCCAATTGCGCCGCGCCGAGCACCGCCACCGCGTTCAACGCCATGTGCCGGCCTGCCGCGCCGATCTCCACGTCCACCTTGCGTTTGCCGATCTTGGCCGAAAACCGCGCGCCGTCCGGTCGCGCCTCGTAATCCAGCAACCTGAACTGCGCCCTGTTGTTTTCGCCGAAACCGTGGATGTTGGCGATGCCGGCATCCACGGCGAACTTGGTCAGGAGTTTGTACTTCGCGTCGTCGCGATTGAGGATCGCGTGCCCCCCTTTGACCAGACCGGAAAAGATCTCCGCCTTGGCGTGGGCGATTTCGTCGAGGTTCTTGAAATAGCCGAGATGGGCGGCTGCGATCAGCGTAACGATGGCGATGTGCGGGCGCACCAGCTTGACCAGCGGCGTGATCTCGCCAGGATGGTTCATGCCGATTTCGAAGATGCCGAATGCGGTGTCCTGCGGCATCCGCGCCAGCGACAGCGGCACGCCCCAATGATTGTTGAATGATTTTTCGGAAGCGTGCACCTGCCCGCATGCCGACAAGGCATGGCGCAACATTTCCTTTGTCGTTGTCTTGCCGACGGATCCGGTCACCGCGATGATCTGCGCCTTGGTCCTCGCGCGCGCCGCGACCGCCAGCCTTTCGAGCGCCACCAGAACGTCGTCGACCACGATTTTCGGGACTTGCATTCGCCCCAGGGCCGGCAGCTTCGCCTCCGCGACCACCAGCAGCCCGGCGCCGGCGGCCATGGCCGCAGTCGCAAAGTCATGACCGTCGAACTTGTCGCCCTTGATGGCGAAGAATGCCTCGCCTTTTTGCAGGGTGCGGGTGTCGATCGACAGGCCTGTCACGCCCTCGGGCATGACCCCGAGCGGGCGACCGTCCATCGCATCGACAAGATCGGCGGTGGTCCAGAGCAGGGTCATGCTCCGGCCTCCTTGAGCGCCGCGCGCACCTCCTCGTGATCGGAAAAATGCAGCGTCTTGTCGCCGATGATCTGGCCGATCTCGTGACCCTTGCCGGCGACGATCAGCGTATCGCCCGATTGCAGCATCCCGACCGCCGTGCGGATGGCCTCGCGGCGGTCTCCGATTTCGGTTGCGCCCGCCGCGGCTTCCATGATCGCCGCGCGGATCGCTTCAGGCTTCTCCGACCGCGGATTGTCGTCGGTGACGATAACCACGTCTGCCAGCCGTGATGCGATTTCGCCCATGATCGGCCGCTTGCCCGGATCTCGGTCGCCACCACAGCCGAACACGGCGATGACCCGCCCGGTGGTGAACGGGCGCACCGAGGCCAGGACGTTCTCGAGCGCCTCCGGCTTGTGGGCGTAGTCGACGTAGGCCTGGGCGCCGCCCGCGGTATGCCCGATCAGTTCCAGCCGGCCGGACGCGCCCTTGAGCTTTTCCAGCGCGGCGAGCACGGCGGGCGCAGGCGATCCGGTCGAGATCGCCAAACCGGCCGCCACCAGTGCGTTGGAGATCTGGAATTCGCCGGCAAGCGGCAGGTCGATCTCGTAATAGGTGCTGTCGTGCATGATTTCCGCGCGCTGGCGGAACCGTTCGTGCTCGTCGCGCTTCAACGCCAGGAAATTGCCTTTGCGGCCGACGGTCAGAACCTCGAGGCCCGCTTTCACGGCGACCTCGATCGTACGGGCGGACCATGGATCGTCCGAAAAGATGACCGCCGGCGCTCCCTTGGGCAGCAGCGTGTCGAACAGGCGCATCTTGGCCGCGAAATAATCCTCGACGGTCGGATGGTAGTCCATGTGATCCCGGCCGAGATTGGTGAAGCCGCCGGCCTTGAGCATCACACCGTCCAGGCGCCGCTGCTCCAGTCCGTGCGAAGAGGCTTCCATCGCGCCGTGGGTGACGCCGGCATCGGCGAGTTCGGCGAGAATACGGTGCAGTTCGACGGGATCTGGCGTCGTCAGCGATCCATAGACTTCGCGGTCCGGCGCCGAGATCCCTGTCGTGCCGATACTGGCCGCGGCCAGGCCCTGCGCCGCCCATATCTGGCGCGCGAACGAGGCAACCGACGTCTTTCCGGCGGTGCCGGTCACCGCAACCATTGTTTGCGGCTGCCGTCCATGGAAACGTGCGGCAGCCATCGCCAGTGCGCGGCGCGGATCATCGGCGCGGATGACCGGAACGCCGCCTTCAGGCAACTCGGCATCGACAGCAGCGATGATGACCGCAGCGCCGCGTGACGTCGCATCGGCCGCAAATTTCGCGCCATCGGTGTGTGTGCCGGCAAGCGCGGCAAAAAGCCAGCCTGGCTGGACCTTTCGCGAGTCGGCGGTCAGCCCAGTGATTTCGATGGAACCGATCGCGTCATCGCGGATCGGCAGAAAGTCGGAAAACTCCTCGAGCTTCATGAATTCCCAGTCTTGATAACAGAACCGCCGGCCCTTCGGCCGGCGCGTATCCGGGTTCAACGATACGCGGCAAGCAACGCCCCACTTTCGTGGCCGAATTCGGGCCGAATGCCAAGTAGCGGTGCGGAACGGCGTATTATCGCGCCAACCGTCGGCGCTGCATTCATGCCCGCCGTTGCCCCAACACCCGCTTTTTCCGGCTTTGGCTCGTCCAGGATCACAAGAACAATGTATTTCGGGTTATCGGCGGGGAATCCGGACAGAAAGGCGTTGAACCGCTTGGAAGAGGTATAGCGGCCATTGACCACCTTTTCCGCCGTACCGGTCTTGCCACCCACGAAATAGCCGGGAACATCGGCGCGCCGCCCCGATCCTTTCTCAACATTGAGCCGGAACAGATAGCGCATTGCCATGCTGGTGCGCGGATCGAGAACCTGCTCGGACTCGGCATCGACTTCAGCGCGCGACCGCGGCAGGAAACTCGGCTGGATCAGCCGGCCGCCATTGAGCACCGTCGCCGCCGCCATCGCCGTCTGCAACGGCGTTGTGGCGACGCCATGACCGAAGGAGATCGTGATCGAATTGAGTTTCTTCCACTCTTTCGGCTGGGTCGGCGTGGCCACTTCTGGAAGTTGGGTGTGCATCCGCGTCAGCAGGCCGATCCGCGTCAGAAAGGCACGATGGTTTTCCGTGCCGATCTTGTCGGCCATCTTGGCCGTGCCGATATTCGACGAATAGATGAAAATCTCCGGCACCGAGAGAGGGCGGTGCTTTCCGTGGAAATCGTGGATCGTAAAGCGGGCGATCCGGATCGGTTTCGACGCGTCGAAACGATCGTCGATCTTGACCAGCCCGGAATCGAGCGCCATGGCCGTGGTAAAGGCCTTGAAGGTCGACCCCATCTCGAACACGCCGGCCGACATCCGGTTCAACCGGTCCTTGTCGTTGGCGTTGAACGGATTGTTCGGGTCGAAATCGGGAAGCGACGCCATGGCGATGACTTCACCCGTATTAGCATCGAGCACCACGCCGCCGGCCGCGATCGTGTGGAACCGCTCCATCGCCCGGATCAGCTCGTCATGCAGTACGTGCTGGACGCGCAGATCGATCGACAGGGCGACAGGTTCCAGATCGCGTGCGGTCGCCAGCCCGACATCCTGCAGGTCGGCCAATCCCTGGTCGTCGATGAACTTTTCCATTCCCGCGATGCCCTGGTTGTCGATATTGACCAGACCGAGAATGTGGGAAGCGGTCGCGCCGCCGGGATAAAAGCGGCGCTTTTCCGATCTGAATCCGAGACCAGGAATGCCGAGACGGTGGATTTGCGCCTGCTGGCTGGGCGTCAGTTCGCGCTTCAGCCAGACGAACCCGGCATCGCTCTTGAGCTTGCGGTAGATCTGTTCGTAGTCGAGATCGGGCAGGACCTGGGAGAGTTGCTCGATCGCCTCGTCCGCGTCGACGATGCGGCGCGGCTCCGCAAACAGGGACGCGGTGGTGATGTCGGTGGCGAGCACGATGCCGTTGCGGTCGACAATGTCGGGCCGCGAGGTCAAGCGGTGACCCGCCGTTTGGTGGCTGTCGGCCGAGCTATCTATTTCGGCCAGCCACGCCAAACGGATCCCGATCGCGCCATAGAGCGCCAGGAACACCGCCATGGTCATGAAAAGACGTGCGCGCGCCCGCGCCCCGGTGAACTTGCGCGTGCCGTCGACGACGATTCGGTCGCCGGTCGACGCGGCCTGTCCGCGCCCGCCCAGCCAGGAGAACCAGCCGGCCGTCATGGCCTGACGCTTCCCGTCTTGACGTTGTCATGGCCGGTTGCGGCCATCGCCTCCGTCAGACCGTCGTCGCCGGTCGGGTCGGGCAGCCGTGGCGGAATGTCGGAAAGCTCGATCACCTGGCCTGGCTCGATCTGCTTCAGGTGCAACTGGTCCTGATAGGTGTCAGCCAGTGTTTGCAGCCGGTCGGGCTGGGTCAGCAACGCCCAATCTGCTTTCAGGACGTCGATTGTCTCTTCCTCGTACTTGATCTGCCGCTCCAGCCGGCCGATCTCGCGCTTTGTCCCCTCGGTCTCATGCTTGGTGCGGTAGGTGAAGGCGGCGGCGGATACCATGACCGCGATCAGTATCATGTCGGAAGTGCGAAACATCGGCGTTCACCTGCGCGTTGCGGGAAGTGCGGGCAGCCTGGGCAACCCGAACAGGGAAAGATCTGCGGCTCGCGCCGGCGCCGCCGTGCGCAGGCCGGCGCGCAATTTGGCCGAGCGTGAGCGCGGATTGGCTTCCGCTTCGGCCGCCGAGGCAGCAACAACGCCGCCCCTCTTGTCGAAGGTCGGCACGGTGGCCGCCGTTTCCGGCAGATGGCGTGAGCCGCCGCCCGAGGACGAGCGGTCCTGGAAGAAGCGCTTGACGATGCGATCCTCGAGCGAATGGAAGGTCACGACGACCAGCCGGCCGCCCGTTTTCAGTGCGCGCTCGGCTGCCAAAAGGGCGTTTGCCAACTCGCCGAGCTCGTCGTTGACATAGATGCGCAACGCCTGAAACACCCGTGTCGCCGGGTGGATCCTGTCGTCATGCTTGCGCCCGATGGTCGCCTCGATCGCCTGCGCCAAATCGCCGGTGGACAGGAACGGTTTTTCGCTCCGGCGTTTCTCGATCATCCGCGCGATGCGCCCGGCATGGCGCTCCTCGCCCAGGAAGCCGAAGATGCGCGTCAGGTCGCCTGGCTTGAACGTGTTGACGACGTCGGCCGCGGTCACCCCGGATTGCGCCATGCGCATGTCCAGCGGGCCGTCGTGGCGAAACGAAAAGCCGCGCTCGGCCTCGTCGATTTGCATGGACGAGACGCCGATATCGAGCACGACGCCGTCGAGTGGTTCGCCGCACAACGTGTCGAGCGCGGAGAACGGGCCTGCGGCAAAACGGAAACGACCGGGAAATTCGCTCTCCATCGCCTGCGCCGCTGCCGCGGCATCAGGGTCGCGATCGATACCGATCACGTGGGCGCCGCGTTCGAGGATCGCGCGCGAATAACCGCCTGCGCCGAAGGTGCCGTCGCAGATCAGGTCGCCCGGATGCAGATCGAGTCCGTCCAGGACCTCCGGCAGAAGAACCGGAATGTGGCGGGCCGGTCCGCCACCGGCGCCCTTGAGGCCGCCGGGGCCCGCCATCATTCCGACGCTCCGCCAGGCCACGCCCTCGTAGCTGCCTGGCGTAGGTTCAAAAGCCGCGCACGCACCTGGTCGCGGTAATCGGCAAACCGGTCGGGCTCCCACATCTGAAAGAACCGGCCCCGACCGACAAAGGCGACTTGCGTCGTGATCCCGGTATGTGCGCGGATGAAATCGGTCATGGTGATACGTCCCTCTCCGTCCAGCTTGAGGAACGCACCGTCGCCATGGGCGAAAAACGACATGTCGTCGGCGGTTTGCAGGAACGGGTCCTCCAGGCCGATCCGCTCCTCGTAGCGGTCGAGCAGGTCCAGCCCTCCAACGTCCATCGCCGGCATGTCGAGTGTGCGAAGAGCATAGAGTTCCTGGTAGCCACGCTTTTGAAGCACCGAGCGGAAATGTGCCGGCACGGAAACCCGCCCCTTCGCATCGATCCTGTTGATGCCATTTGACAGAAAACGGTCCATTGCGCGCGATTTCCGTTTCCGGCCCCCGATAGAGCTGCATGGCCCTCGCCGCGTCGCCGCGGCACCTCTGTTGTTCGCTGCCCCTGCCCGCAAGGACGGTGATACGTTCGCCCAGCGCGACTGCCCCCGCCGCGCACATAACCGAAACGCCCGCATGTACAGGATTGAAACTTCGAACTGTAAAAATGGGTATCATGGGACAATATGGGCGTCAATGGGATCAGCTCGTCAAACGGCTCTGATTCCGCCGTCTGCGCGACATCGGAACCGGCCCGCCTGAAATGGTTTATGAGCCATTAAGTTTAACGAACGGTTAGGTATTGGAGCGAACCCTTCGCGCCGCCTTGCCCGCACTGTTCCCGGACCATAAAAGAGTCGCGACACTGATCTGGCCCGGAGACCGATCGCGCCATGACCGATACGACGGAACAACGCGCTGCGCGCCTCGCTCATCTGCGCGGCGAAAGGCTCGCCAAAGGCGATCCTGTCGCCCTGCCGCTCACCATGGCGTCGATGTTTCATCTGCCCGGCGACCCAGCCGGCGCAAACCAGTATGGCCGCTTTTCCAACGACACCTGGGACGCGCTCGAAGCAGCGCTCGGATTGCTCGAAGGCGCACCGGCTGTCATCTTCCCGTCCGGCATGGCGGCGATCTCCGCCGTCTTCATGGCATTGCTGAAGACAGGCGACCGGATCCTCTTGCCCGCGGATGGCTACTACACCACGCGTGTCTTCGCCGAGCGTTTCCTGGCACCGTTGGGCATATCGATCGACCTGAGGCCGACGTCGCAATTCCTCGAAGGCGGGTTCGGCGGATACAGGCTGGTCTTCGTCGAAACGCCGTCAAATCCGGGTCTCGACCTGTGCGACATTGCTGCGATCGCGGGAGCGGCCCGCGCGGAGGGCGCAACGATCGTCGCCGACAACACGACCATGACGCCGCTCGGCCAGTCGCCGCTCGAACTCGGCGCCGACGTTGTCGTCTCGTCCGACACCAAGGCGATCAACGGCCATTCCGACACGCTGTTCGGCCATGTCGCGAGCAACGACGCGGATGTCGTTGCGGCGGTGAAGGACTGGCGCAAACTGGCTGGCGCCATCCCCGGCGCCTTCGAAGCCTGGGCGGTGCACCGCGGGCTTCAGACGCTGGACGTACGTTTCGAGCGCATGTGCGCGACAGCCGCCATGATCGCCGGAAAACTGGCGGACCATCCAGCGGTCGACGCCGTGCGTTTTCCCGGCTTGCAGACCGATCCGTCCCATGAAATCGCCACCCGCCAGATGCGGCGCTTCGGCTTCCTGGTCGGGGTCACCTTTGCCGACGCCAAAACCGCCGAGCGCTTCATCGACGATTGCCCGATGATCCAGCCGGCGACCTCCTTTGGCGGCGTGCACACATCGGCCGAACGCCGCGCCCGTTGGGGCGACGCAGTCGCGCCGGGTTTCGTGCGCCTGTCGATCGGCTGCGAACCGGCCACCCAATTGTGGTCGGAAATGAAGGCGACGCTCGACGCCATCGCGAGAGGGTAGAAGTGTCAGCCGGCCTGTAAGCCGGGTTCTGTATGGCCCGCGCCGAGGCGCGAACGTGGCGGCCATTCATCTGGGAACGCCATTGCCGGCGCCCTCTTGCAACCTACCCGGATGACTGGGCTAGAAACCGCCCCGGAGTTGCCTCCGCGCCATCCCTATTCGGTCTTGCTCCCGGTGGGGTTTACCGTGCCGCTCCCGTTACCGGCAGCGCGGTGGGCTCTTACCCCACCCTTTCACCCTTGCCCCGCCAGCATTCCGGTTCGCGTCGCAGGACACGCGCGAACCGGAATGCAGGCGGGGCGGTTTGCTTTCTGTGGCACTTTCCCTGGGGTTGCCCCCGCCGGCCATTAACCGGCACCGTGTTTCCGTGGAGCCCGGACTTTCCTCGACTGCGGCCTTTCGGCACCTGCAATCGCGGCCGCCCGGCCGGCTGACGCGCCTAGATAGGCGGTCGGACCCGCCAAATGCAAATGAAAAAGGCCGCCGCCCGGCATCGGGCGACGGCCCCGTCGCTCGGGTGCCCGGTACTCAGCCGTTGCGCATGTGCCGCTTGACCTTGGCACAATAGCGCGCCGAAACCGGGTTCATGCGCTTCGCGCCATGGCCGGCATTGTACTTCAGGATCGTGCCGCAGACCGATCCGCCGCCGAGCTTGTGCGCGCCAGCGAGGTATTTCATGCCGTACTTGATGTTGGTCTCGGGATTGTAGAGTCCCTTGGTGCTGCCCGAATATCCCATGGCGCGCGCCGTCGAGGGTTTGATCTGCATCAGCCCGACCTCGCCGGCGCTTCCATGCGCGCTCGCCCGGTAGTTGCTTTCGACGCGGATGACCGCGTGGGCAAGCGCGACCGGCACGCCGTAGGCCTTGGCATAGCGGTTGATCAGCACGCCATAGCTGCCGGCGCGGCCCGAGGCATGTGCGGTTTTCGCGTTGGCATGCCCGGCCAGACCAACTGTCCCGCTTTTCACCGATCCCGCCGCCGTGACCTGAAGGCCGGCCGTGTAGAAATCGATCGTGCCCTCTGCAGAGGCTGCCCCAGAAAATGTGGCGGAAATCGCCAGTCCGGCGGCCATGGCCACCGCGAAGGTGTTCTTCTTTTTCATGATTACCTGTCTTGGATGCACTGCACCATTTCTGCAGTGGATTGACATTGAACGAACCAGGCTGGCCCTCTTGGATGACCAACCCGAAGTGCAATTCGTATGATGAGGCAATGAGTTGAGAGTTTGACTGGGCAAATCACTTTCGGTTACAGACTATTTCGCAGGTGCAAAATGATCGTGACCGGCGCCTAGGTGGCCAGCAGCCCGCTCAACAGGGCGTGCAGCGTTTCGACGGTCGACCGGTCAGCCATGCCGTCGACCCGGGCCGGCCGGAAGTGACGCTGGAACGCCTCCACGACGGCGCGCATGCGCGCGTCAAACCGTCCGCTGATCTCGACGCCGTAACCGTAAAGCGCCAGCATCGATTGCAGCGCCTCGACCGGCGGACCGGAATCGCCTTCCGACAAGATCGGCCCCTCGGCGATCGCGACCGGCTCCACGAAGCGGCCGATCCCGGCCTCGGCGAGAACGCGCCAGGGAAAGTTCTCGCCCGGGTCGAGCTTGCGCCCCGGCGCGACATCGGAATGGGCGAGCACCCGTTCCGGCGCGATGCCGTACCGGTCGACGATACCTCGTGACAACTCGGTCACGGCGGCTATCTGCGCCGGCGGGAAACCGGGCAGTCCGCCCGGATGGCCCGGATTGACGATCTCGATCCCGACCGAGCAGGAATTGATGTCGGTCTCGCCGGCCCATTGGCTGGCGCCGGCATGCCAGGCGCGGTCGCTCTCGCGGACCATTTGCACGATCCGCCCGTCCTCGTGGACGATATAGTGGCACGAAACCTCGCTGGCCGGATCGCACAGCCAGGCCTCGGCCCCCGGCCCGTCCGGCATGCCGGTATAATGCAGCAGCAGGATCGACACATGCTTGCCGTCGCGCCGGTCGCCGAAATTGGGAGACGGGCGGACCTCGGCGCCGCGATGGTCCGGCGCAAACCCGCTCATGCCTGCACGCGTTCCTTCTCGATCGCCTCGTAGGCGACATTGAGCGCTGCAATCCGTTCGTTGGCGATAACGATGAATTCCTCGGGCACGCCGCGGGCAATTAGCCTGTCGGGATGGTTCTCGGTAACGAGCGCCCGGTACCGCTTCCTGACGGTTTCGAAATCGACGCCGCGTTCAAGTCCCAGCACGACATAGGGGTCGGCTGTACCGAGATCGACATGGCGCGCCGAGATACGCCGGAAGCCGGCCTCGTCGAAGCCGAAGATCGTGGAGACGCGCGCCAGGAATTCCATCTCGTTTTCGTGCAGCAGACCATCCGCCTTGGCGATGTGGAACAGCCCGTCGAGAATGTCCTCCATGACCGGGCATCCCGGCTCGCCAGATCCGCAAAGGTCGGTCATGCGCTGCGCATAGGCCTCGAACCCGGCCACGTCCTGCGTGGCGAGGTTGTAGAGGCGGCTGACGTTGCGCCGTTCCGATTCGGGAACGTGAAAAATCTCCTGGAACGCGCGCACTTCGTCTTGGGTTACGATCCCGTCGGCCTTGGCCATCTTGGCCGACAGCGCGATCATCGCGATTGAAAAAGCGACCTGACGGCGGGTTTCGGGATCGCCGGCAAATGCGGTGCGCACCGTCTCCACCACGCCCGAAAGCGCGTTGGACGACATGCGCGTCACGAACGCGCCGAATTTTGACCAGATCGACATGCGTCTGTTTAGAACATTGGCGCGCCAATTGGAATCAATTCCGGACCGACGGATTCGCTAGCTGTGCCCCATTACCGGGCGCGGCTTGTAAGCGGCTTCCAGTGACCGGATGGAGGCCGCGTCGAGTTTGACGTCCAGCGCCCCGATCGCCTCTTCGAGTTGGGCGATCTTGGTCACGCCGACGATTGGTGCGGTCACGAACGGCTTGGACAGCACCCAGGCGTAGGCGACCTGCGCCGGGCTGACGCCGAGCTTGGCCGCAACCTTCTCCACACGCGTCAGGATGGCGTAGTCCTGCGCGGACCCGAAGAAACCGAGCGCCAGCGCATCGGTCGAGGCGCGTTTGGTCGCCTGGCCCTCCTTTGGCCGGTTGCCGGCCAGGAAACCGCGCGCGATCGGCGACCACGGCACCACGCCGATCCCCTCGGCCTCGCAGTAGGGCATCATTTCGCGCTCTTCCTCGCGATAGGCGAGGTTGAAGAAGTTTTGCATCGCCACGAAGGGTTGGTATCCGCGCGCCTTTTGCATCTCGCGCAGTTTGGCGAACTGCCAGACCCACATCGACGAGGCCGCGACATAGCGCACCTTGCCGGTTTGCACGACGGCCTCCAGCGCGTCGAGCATCTCGTCGAACTCCGTGTCCGGATCGAGACGGTGGACATAGAGCAGATCGACATAATCCATGCCCAGCCGTTCCAGGGACTGGTCGATTTGGTCGAGAATGTGCTTGCGCGACAGACCGCGGTCGTTGGGCCGGCCTTCGCTCATGCGAAGCCCGACCTTGGTCGCGACAACCACTTCGTCGCGCCGCGCATAGGCCTTCAGCGCGCGGCCGGTGATCCGTTCGGAATCGCCGAAATTGTAGTGGTTGGCGGTATCGTAGAAGTTGATCCCGCCCTCGACCGCCCTGCGGAAGAAGGGTTGTGCGGCCTCCTCGTCGATCACCCACGGATGGGTCGGCCCGCCTGGCGTGCCGAAACTCATGCACCCCAGGCAAAGCCTGGAAACCTTGAGACCTGTTTTACCAAGCCGGACATAATCCATCAGCCTGCTCCCTGCCGCGGTTCAGATTTCCGCCGCGAAGATAGGCAAGGGCCAGGACGGGGTCAAACGGGTTCGCGCCGACCACCGCCTTTGTCCGGCCGGCCCGCAATCAGTTGGCGGGCATGGTCCGTTCGGACTTCTCGTCTGTCTTTTCAGGGGCCGCGCCAGGCGCATACTCTTGCATCGCCGGCTCCGAGCCCTGGTCGATGCTCTGCGTTTGCGTCTGGTCCTGGCCGGTGTCGGAACAGGCGGCAAGCGCCAGCGCCGACGCAGCGGCCAAAATAAGTGGGATCATACGCATCGGATCACTCCTTTGCCATGCCCGCCGCCCACGGTATCCTGCATACTAGACCGGCATGTGCGCCAAGGTCGCATCAACAATCTTGACGGGTCGAAACAGCCCGCGAATAAAGCTCAGTAGCTCGCCGCAGAGCGCGATGCCTGGTCGTATTGCCCCGACAGGACCCGCATCAGCACCGCCAGTTCGCCGAGCCGGTCCTCGTCGAGCCCGAGCGTGCGAATTGCCTCCACCAGCAGCTTTTCCCGAACCGCCCGGTAGCGAGCGCACAGCGCAGCGCCCGCTTCGGTGATCCGCGCAGTCTTTTCCTTGCCGCGCCGCCCGGGTTCGACCAGCCCCTGCGCCTGCAGCTTCTTCAGCGCATAGGTGACCACATGCGTGTCCTCGATGTTGAACATCATGCAAAGGTCGGCCTGGCTCTTGTCGCGTTCGCGGTGGTTCACGGCGTGCAGGATCTGGACATCCATCGCCGACAGCCCCTCGCCGCCGGCGGCCCGCGCGCAACTGGAGATCCAGCGCTGGTAGGCGTTGTTCAGGATCACCAGTGCGAACTCCAGTTCCGACAGGGCCGGCATCGCACCGTCGGCCAGATGCGCCGCCGATACCACCGGGCCCATGTTTTCCACGCCGTCCTGCCCCATCGTCACCTCGCCAGCATTGTCTGCGGTAGCCAGAGCGCCAGTTGCGGGAAGGCGATGATCAACACCACCGCGACCACCATCAGCAGGAAAAAGGGCAGTGTCATTCTGGCGACCCTGAGAATGTTGTGCCCGGTCATTCCCTGTATGACAAAAAGGTTGAAGCCCACCGGCGGTGTAATCTGGCTCATTTCCACTACCAGCACCAGATAGATGCCAAACCAGATGATATCCAGACCGGCTTTCTCGACCATCGGCAGTATGATCGAGGCCGTCAACACGACGATGGAGATACCGTCCAGGAAACAGCCCAACACCACGAAGAACAGCGTCAGCACGGCGAGGAGCGCATAGGTGGAAAGCTGCATGTCCGCAATAAGTTGTGCCAGATCGCGCGGAATGCCCGTGTAACCCATCGCCACTGTCAGCACCGAGGCGCCGGCCAGAATGAGAACGATCATGGCGGAGGTGCGCGATGCGTTGCGCAGGCTGTCCCGGAATGCCTCACGGGTCAGCGTACCGCTGAACCAGGACAACAGCAGCGACAGCACGACGCCGACCACCGCAGCCTCCGTCGGAGAGGCGAAACCGGCATAGATGGATCCGATCACGCCGAGGATCAGCAGCATGATCGGGAACAGGCGGCGCGTTTGCCACAATCTTTGCAGATAGGGAACGCGCGGGTCGGCCGGCGGCATGCTACGTCGGTTGATCAGCGCCCATATGGCTGTATAGCCCATGAACAACCCGGCCAGCATCACGCCAGGTACAATGCCTGCAATGAACAGCCGGGCGATCGATTGCTCGGTGGCCGCACCGTAGACGATCAGGATCAGTGATGGCGGAATCAGCAGGCCCAGCGTGCCGGATCCCGCAAGAGAGCCAATCGCCATTCGCTCATCATAGCCCCGCTTGCTCAGCTCGGGCAAAGACATGCGTCCAATCGTGGCGGTCGTGGCGGCCGACGAACCCGAAACGGCGGCAAAAACGGCGCAGCCCAAGATGTTCACATGTAGCAATTGGCCTGGAAGCCGGCGTATCCAGGGTGCAAGGCCGGCAAACATGTCCTCGGCCAGCCGTGTCCGGAACAGGATCTCTCCCATCCAGATAAACATCGGCAGGGCTGCCAGATCCCAGGAATTGATCGCCCCCCATACGGTCGTCGCCATCACCGCGCCCGGCGGGACCGACACATTCAGGAATATGGCGAGAAGCCCGGCCAGCATCAGCGAAAGCGAAACCCAGAGCCCACCGGCCAGAGCGAAGAACAGCACCGCGCCGAGGACCAGGGAAATCGTGATGATGTTCATCGCCCTACTCCCCCGTAACCGCTTGCACGTCCTGTGCGTGAACGGGCTCGCCACCGCGCAGGACCGCGACAAGGTCGTCAAGCATGGCGATTGCGAAGATGCCCGCTCCGGCAGCCATCAGTCCTTGGGGAATCCACAGAGGTATCGGGATGATGCCGAATGAGACTTCGTTGAAACGGTAGCTGTCCGCCGCCAGTTCGATTACGTACCGAAAGAAGAAACCGGCAATCGCCAGCGCAGCCGCCAGGACGAGCGCTTCCGAAAGCCGCCTGGCACGATCGGGCAACTGGCCGATCACCAATGTCACGCGGATTTGCGCGCCCGCGCGCAGCGAGCCTGCCAGCCCCAGGAACGAGGCCGCGACCAGCAGGAAGCCGGCAATCTCGGCCAGCGACGGGATCAGGAACCCGTATGGTGGCAGACCGATCAGCTTGAGCGCCGCATCATAGACCCGGCCCGCCACCTGCGCGAAAACCAGTGCCGTGATCAGGGAAAGCGCTCCCATGGCCATCCACTCCGATGCCGAATAGAGCGTATCTAGAAGTTTGCGCATGGTCAGTGTCCCCCCGGGATAATAAGCTTGTGGCCAGCGCGATTTATCGCGATGAAACCGGAAGAAAGCAGAAAGGAACAGGAGCGACAAACGAATGCGCTCCTGTTTGCCCTTACCGTCAGCACCACAGGCCTATTTGCGATAGGCATCCAGGATGGCTGCACCTTCCTTGCCGGCGGCATCGGCCCATTCGGCAGCCATCTGCTCGCCGATTTTGGCCAGACCGGCTCTCAGTTCATCGCCGGGCGCGGAAACGACGACGCCGTTGTCCTTCAGCACCTGTGTTTTTTCTTCCGTTTCCTTCACAGACGCTTTCCAGCCACGGGTCTCTGCCGCTGCAGCGGCCTTCAGAACAGCTTCCTGCTGCTCCGCTGACAGTGCGGCGAATGCCGCCTTGTTGACGAACACCATGTTGCGCGGCAGCCAGGCTTGCGCATCCGAGTAGTGCGACAGGAAGTCCCAGACCTTGGAATTGGCACCGGTCGACGGCGAGGTGATCATCGCCTCGACACGGCCCGTGGCGAAGGCAGTGGGAATGTCGGGCACCTCGATCTGCGTCGGCAGGGCGCCGGCAAGCTGCGCCAGCCGCTCCGTTCCGGCATTGTAGGCCCGCATTTTCAGACCCTTGAGGTCGTCGACGGAGGTGATTTCCTTCTTGGTATAGATACCCTGGGGAGGCCACGGCACGGAGAACAGAAGCTGCAGGCCCTGCTCTTCCAGCTTGGCGGCCAGAGTGTCTTTCGAAGCGTCGTAGAGCTTCTTTGCATCGTCATAGCTCGTCGCGAGGAACGGAATCGAGTCCACACCGAAAACCGGATCCTCGTTGGAAAGGCGCGAACCCAGGATCTCGCCGATCTGTGCCAGCCCCTTGCGTACGGCATTCTTGATGTCGGGATGCTTGAACAGCGAACCGCCCGAGTGAACCGTGATCACAAGTTCGCCGTCGGTGGCGGACTTCACCTCATCGGCGAACTGGGTGATGTTCATTGTATGGAAGTTGGTATCTCCATACGGCACCGGCATATCCCATTTGGTCTGCGCAAAAGCGGATGACGAAACAAGAAACGCCGTAGCCGCGATGGCGGCCTTCATTTTGGTATGCATGTGCATTCTCCCATGTTGCGTGCTGTGCCGACCGTTCCCTGGCCATGCACGACGCAACTATTGCACATGTCGATATTTTGTCAATAAATTATTGACGTTTTGTTATCGTCATGTATTCTCCTCCCAAAATCCGAACCACAGGGGAACAGGATGACGGCTTCCGGTAAATGGGATTTCTGGATCGATCGCGGCGGCACTTTCACGGATATCGTCGGCCGGGCGCCGGATGGCACGCTCCATCCGCGCAAGCTCCTGTCCGAGAATCCCGAAGCCTATCGCGATGCGGCAATCCAGGGTATCCGCGACCTGCTCGGCGTCGCCGCTGGCGAACCGATTCCGCCGCACCGGGTTGGCGACGTCAAGATGGGAACCACCGTCGCCACCAACGCGCTGCTTGAGCGCAAAGGCGATCGCGTTGCCTTGCTGGTCACCCGCGGCTTCCGCGACGCCCTGCGCATTGCCTACCAGGCCCGACCCGACATTTTCGCCAAGGAGATCATCCTCCCCGAACAGCTCTATGAGCGGGTCATCGAAGTCGACGAACGCATGCTCGCCGACGGCACTGTGGAAACCGGGTTGGCTCTGGGCTCGGTGGCGGAGGAACTGCGCCAGGTGAAGGATGCCGGCATCGATGCCGTCGCCATTTGCTTCATGCATGCCTGGAAATACCCCGAACACGAGAAGGCCGTCGCCGAGGCCGCGCGCGGCTTGGGATTTTCCCAGGTCTCCGCCAGCCACGCAGTATCGCCGTTGGTCAAGTTCGTCGGCCGCGGCGACACCACGGTCGTTGATGCCTATCTGACCCCGATCCTTTCACGCTACGTGAATCAGGTTGCGGCGGAACTGGGCACTACGGCCGATGGCGGCGACGGCCCTCGTCTGATGTTCATGATGTCGTCGGGCGGCCTGACCGCCGCCGACCTGTTCCAGGGCAAGGATGCGATCCTGTCCGGCCCGGCAGGCGGCGTCGTCGGTATGGTCGAGACGGCGCGCCTCGCCGGCTTCAAGGACGTTATCGGCTTCGACATGGGCGGCACATCGACGGATGTCGCCCATTGTGACGGCGAGTATGAGCGCGTGTTCGATACCGAGGTTGCGGGCGTTCGCATCCGCGCGCCGATGATGCGCATCCACACCGTCGCCGCCGGCGGCGGTTCGGTATTGCACTACGATCAGGGCCGTTTCCAGGTCGGCCCCGATTCCGCCGGCGCCAATCCCGGCCCCGCTTGCTATCGCCGCGGCGGCCCGCTCGCCGTCACCGATGCCAATGTCATGCTCGGCAAGCTGCAGCCGGATTGTTTCCCGGCCATATTCGGCCCCGGCCAGGACGAACCGCTCGACCGCGCCGCGGTCGAGGAAAGGTTCCGGGCGATGGCCGCCGGGACTCCCGACGGCAAGTCCCCGGAGGAAGTCGCCGAGGGCTTCATCACCATCGCCGTGGAAAACATGGCGAACGCCATCAAGAAGATATCGATCCAGCGCGGTTATGACGTCACGGGCTACCTGCTCAACTGCTTCGGCGGAGCCGGCGGCCAGCACGCCTGCCTGGTCGCCGATGCGCTGGGTATGGAATCGGTGCTGATCCACCCGTTGTCCGGCTTGCTGTCGGCCTACGGGATTGGCCTCGCCGCCGTCTTCGCCTCGCGCCAGCAGGCCGTGCTCAAGCCGCTCGCCGAATCGTCGCTGGCGGAAATCCGTGCTCTCGCCGGGACGCTCAGCGAGGAAGTCAGGAACGAACTGGCCGCCCAGGGTATCGGCGCCGGCGAGACGGTCCTGCGGCCCCTCCTCCAGATCCGCTACGATGGCACGGATACCGCTCTCCCGGTCGATTTCTCATCCTTTTCGGTGGACAAGGCGAAGGCCGATTTCGAGGCGGCCCACAAGGCGCAGTTCGGTTTCGTCTACGACGACAAGCCGCTGGTGGTCGAGGCGCTCAGCGTCGAGGGCGCCGACTGCCGCGACCATGGCGGCCACGAGGGCGAGCAGCCGGTCGAGCCGCGAGACCACGTCGCGGAGTACACCCGTCCGGTCTACTCCGGCGGCGCCTGGCGGGAAGCCGCCATCGCCCGCCGCGAAGAACTTTCGCCGGGCGCCCGCGTCGTCGGTCCGGCGCTGATCATCGAGGCCAACCAGACGGTCGTCGTCGAGCCGGGTTGGCGCGCCGAGGTAACCGCGCGCAACCACGTCCTGCTCACCCGCGCGGAGAAGAAACCGCGCCAGATCGCGCTCGGCACCGGTGATTCATCGCATGAAGGCGCCGACCCCATCCTTCTGGAAGTGTTCAACAACCTCTTCATGTCGATCGCCGAACAGATGGGCGTGACGCTGCAGAACACGGCCTATTCGGTCAACATCAAGGAGCGGCTCGATTTCTCCTGCGCGGTCTTCGACCATGAAGGCCGCCTGGTCGCCAACGCACCGCACATGCCGGTGCATCTCGGCTCCATGGACCGCTCGGTCGAAACTATCATCCGGCTCAATACCGGCAATATCCACCCCGGTGATGTCTACGCGCTCAATGCCCCCTACAATGGCGGCACCCACCTGCCCGACATCACCGTGGTCACACCAGTGTTCGACGACGCCGGCAACGAGATCCTGTTCTGGGTTGCCTCGCGCGGCCACCACGCCGATGTCGGCGGCACGGCCCCCGGTTCGATGACGCCGCTCGCGACGACGGTCGACGAGGAAGGCGTGCTGATCGACAATTTCCGTATAGTCGAGAAGGGGCGTTTCCGCGAGGCTGAACTGGTCGAGTTGCTGACCGATCATCCTTGGCCTTGCCGCAACGTCCACCAGAACGTCGCCGACCTGAAGGCGCAGATCGCGGCCAATGAGCGCGGAGTCGCCGAGTTGCGCAAGATGGTCGCCCATTTCGGCCTCGACGTCGTCGAAGCCTATATGGGCCACGTCCAGGACAACGCCGCGGAAAGCGTCCGCCAGGTCCTGTCGCGCCTGCCGGATTCGTCGGAATACGAGTACCCGACCGACGCCGGCCAGGTGATCCGCGTGAAGATCACGGTCGATCGCGACAGGCGCGAGGCGACCGTCGACTTCACCGGCACCTCGCCTGTCATGAAGAACAATTTCAATGCGCCCGAGCCCGTCACCCGCGCCGCAGTGCTCTACGCATTCCGCGTCATGGTCGAGGGCAACATCCCGATGAATGCCGGCTGCCTGCGGCCGATCAACATCATCGTGCCCGACGGCTGCATGCTGAAACCGTCATACCCGGCTGCGGTCGTCGCCGGCAATGTCGAGACCTCGCAGCACGTTACCAACGCACTGTTCGCCGCCATGGGCGCGCTCGCCAATTCGCAGGGCACGATGAACAACCTGACTTTCGGTAACGACGAATACCAGTATTACGAGACGATCTGCTCGGGATCGCCGGCCGGGCGCATGAATGACGGCCGAGGCTTCAACGGCACCTCCGGCGTCCATGTCCACATGACCAATTCGCGCCTGACCGACCCGGAAGTCATCGAACTGCGCTTTCCCGTCATACTGGAGGATTTCCACATCCGCGCCGGGTCCGGCGGCAAGGGCAAGTGGCATGCCGGCGACGGTACCAGGCGCACGCTCAGGTTCCGCGAGGAGATGGAATGCGCCATCCTGTCGTCGCACCGCGCCGCGCCGCCGCGCGGCCTCGCCGGCGGCGGCGACGGCCAGGTCGGCGCCACCGAGGTCCGCCGCCTCGACGGCACCGTCGAAACGTTGAAAGCCTGCGACCAGACTTCGCTGAAAGCCGGCGAAGCCGTGATCGTGACCACGCCGACGGCGGGAGGATATGGCGAAGCCTGACGGGGCGTGGCGGCCCTGTCATCCGTCGTAAGCTGATCCGCATTCCGGACCGGCGTCAGGCGAGATACCAGAGCAGGGCCGAGAGTGGCGCGGCCAGCACCACCAGGCCGAGCGCGAATGGCAGCTTTCGATTCCAATAGCCAAGCGCAATCGCGGGCAGGACGAGGATGACGATCGGGATCGCCGTCAGTTGAGCCATACCAAGGCCGATCGACCGGCCGAGCGGATCCGACGTGCTGGCGCCGCGCAGCATCATCAGCAGAAAAAGAACAAGAAGCGCGGCCTCGATCACGCCAAGAACCAGAATGACCCGGCGGAGCGTGGAACTGCTTTCAACCGGCATTTGAAGATCCGTGACAATAGGACGTGTTTCGGCGGGGCGACCGCCGGCATTATGCCACATCGACTACGCCGCGAACAGCGCACGACGTATTCCTGGGGACGGAGGGGTTGGAGTTTCGGTTCGCGCGTGGTCGGCAACGACAACCATATAGGCCACATTGAAACCCTATTCTTGACGGCACCGTCGAAACGTTGAAAGCCTGCGACCGGACTTCGCTTAAAGTTGGCGAAGCCGTGATCGTGACGACGCCGACGGCGGGAGGACATGGCAACTGACATTCTAAGGGCGCTCCCTGCAGCGCTTGCCCGGTTCCAGGTGCATCGCGGCGCGGCCCACGCTGCCGAAATGGCGGTGTCGGGACTGCTGGCGCTGTTTCCGCTGCTGATTCTCCTCGGCTGGCTGTCGGCATTCATCGGCCATCCCGAGCTCACCCCGTTCGTCCAGCGCCTCCTGTTCCTCGTTTGGCCGCGCACGATTGCCGAGCCGATGATCGCCGAGGCCACAGGTGTCCTGGAAAGCATAAAGGGCGCGGGCATCGTCCCGGCGGCGATCCTGGCCCCGCTGCTGGCCGCCAACGGTTTCGAGGCCCTGCGCACCGGGCTCAACAATGCTTACGGCCATCCCGCCCGCCTGCCCTTCCTGCGCGCGCGCGTCCAGTCCTTCACGCTCGCGCTCGTCGCCATTGCCGCATTGATTGGCCTCGCATTTGTCCTGTCTAAAATTGCCACCCTTCCGGTGCGCGATGGCGCGGGCAACGTAGTCGCCATGCCGAAAGGCGCCATCTTCCTGGTACCCCTGACCGGAGGCCTGATCCTGCTTTCGGGCCTGTTCGCCTTCCATCGCCTGCTGCCGCAAAACGGACCGGGCCTTCGCACGGCCTGGCCCGGCATGCTGCTCACGATCCTCGTGTGGGCCACCGCGACCTACGGTTTTGCCTTCTATGCCGAGCGCATTTCCGGTTTCCAGGCCACCTATGGCGGCTACGCCTCCGCCCTGCTCACACTGGTCCTGTTCGTCATCACCGCCGCTTCGATCCTGCTCGGCGCGGAACTCAACGCCATACTCGGCGCAGGCGATCGCGACAGAGGTAAAATGAGGTAAGTCAAGGCGGCGGAGCGTTCGGGGAGTAAGGTGCGGACCTGAACTGCCCGATGAAATAAACGAACCGAACCGCAGATGAAACTCGAACACAGCCATGATAGCGAAGCGATCGCCGCGCGCCTCGCCGCGGAGACGAGGCCGTCATACCTGCGCGACTTCGTCTATGGCGGCATCGACGGCTCGATCACCACATTTGCCGTGGTTGCCGGAGTCATGGGCGCGCAGCTGTCCGCCGCCGTCGTCCTGATCCTCGGCTTGGCCAATCTGGTCGCCGACGGCTTTTCCATGGCCGCCAGCAACTATTCCGGCACAAAGACCGTCATCGACGACATCGCCAGGCTGACCGAAATCGAGCGCAGACACATCCAGCTCGATCCGGAGGGGGAACGCGAGGAGGTCCGTCAGATTCTCGCCGCGAAGGGACTGGCGGGCCGCAATCTCGAGGAGGCGACCAGCGCCATCACCGCCCGCGAGGGTCCGTGGATCGACCTGATGTTGGCGGAGGAATATGGCCTCGCGCGCGCGCAACCGGTGCCGCTGAGAGCGGCAACGGTGACCTTCCTGGCTTTCATCCTGTGCGGCGCCGTCCCGTTGCTGCCCTTCGCGTTCGGGCTCGACAGGGCGTTCGAGATCTCGCTGATCGCCACCGGAATCGTGTTCTTCGTCATCGGCGCGGCTAAGGCCGCCTGGTCGCTGGCGCCGTGGTGGCGGTCGGGGCTCGAGACATTCGCCATCGGCAGCGCCGCATCCGCCATGGCCTATGTCGTGGGCGTTTTGCTCAAGGGGATCGTCTGAAGGCTGAATTCTGGGAATATGGACCGGCTGCGACCGGATAACCGCTTTCTCAAGAGCCTGCGCTCGAATAGGGTGTCGCCGCCCTTTCAACCGCACACAATGGTCGATCGAATGACTTCCCGGAAAAAAACCAAAGCTGCAATGCTCACCTCGGGCGGTCTCGCCCCTTGCCTGTCGTCCGCTGTCGGCGGCCTGATCGAACGCTACACCGAGATCGATCCATCGGTTGAACTGATCGCCTATCGCGCCGGCTATCACGGCCTTCTCACAGGCGACTCCATCGCGATCACCGAAGCGATCCGCGAAAAGGCGCCGCTGCTGCACAAGTCCGGCGGTTCGCCGATCGGCAACAGCCGGGTCAAGCTCACCAACGCGGCGGACTGCGCCCGGCGCGGCCTCGTCAGGGAGGGCGAAGACCCGTTGGAGATGGCCGCCCGCCAGCTCGAAAAGGACGGCGTACACATTCTGCACACGGTGGGCGGCGATGACACGTCGACCCAGGCGGCCGCGCTCGCAGCCTATTTGAAGAAGAACGGCTATGAGTTGACCGTCGTCGGCCTGCCGAAAACGGTCGACAACGACATCGTTCCGGTCCGCCAGTCGCTCGGCGCCTGGTCGGCGGCCGAGGCCGGCGCCCATTTCTTCGATCACGTCTCCAACGAGCAAAGCGCCAATCCCAACACCTTCGTCATCCACGAGGTGATGGGGCGTCATTCGGGCTGGCTGACCGCCGCGACCGCGCGGGCCTATGCGCCGATCGCGGCAAGTTGGGATTTCCCCGAGGGAATGCTGCTCAGCCGGGCGATGAAGGCGATGGACGGTGTCTATATTCCGGAGAGCGCCTTCGATTTCGAGGCCGAAGCGGATCGCCTTGCCAGGAAGATGCGTGACGAGGGCGCGGTGACCATATTCGTGTCCGAAGGCGCCTGCGTGAACGAGATCGTCGCCGAGCGGGAGGCCGCTGGCGAAACCCTGCCGCGCGACGCCTTCGGCCACGTCAAGCTCGACAAGGTGAATGTCGGAGACTGGTTCGCCAGCCGCTTTGCCCAGGCCATCGGCGCCGAGCGGACCCTCGTGCAGAAATCCGGCTACTATGCGCGCTCCGCGCCCGCGAATGCCGACGACGTCCGCCTGATCAAGTCGATGACCGACACCGGCGTCCAGGCGGCGCTGGACGGCGTCTCGGGGCTGATCGGCCACGACGAGGACAAGGACGGACGCCTGCGCGCGATCGAACTGGAGCGCGTCGGTGGCGGCAAGCCCTTCGATGCGTCGGTCGGCTGGTTCAGGGAACTGCTCGCCGGTTGCGGACAGGCGGGCTAACGAGCCGCTAGCCGCCCTCGCCCGCCGCCTTGACCAGCGCCGCGACCAACCCCTGCGGCTTGTAGCCGAGCTTCGATGGCGTCAGGCCCATGCGCACGACCACTAGGCCGTGCGATGGCGAGATCGCAACAGACTGGCCATCGTGACCCAGCGCCCAGAACATGTCGGCCGGCAGGTCGTAACCCTTGTCGGGGTCCTCCCCCTTTGGCGTTCCCGCTTCCGGGCCGCGCAGCCACACCTGGTGGCCGTATTCGGGTTTGCCCCATGTCGCCATCGAGGCCGGCGCCGGGCTGGCCATCCAGTCGACATAGCCCGACGGCAGGATCGAACGCCCGTCCCAGGCGCCGCGTTGCGCCAGCAACAGACCGAGACGGGCCCAGTCGCGCGCCGTGGCGTACAGGTAGGATGACCCGACGAAGGTGCCCGAGGCGTCCGCCTCAAGCACGGCACTCGACATCCCGATTGGATCGAACAGCGCGCGCCGGGGATAGCCGAGCGGATCGCCGTCCTTGACCGCCCGCATCCAGATGTTCGCCAGCATCACGGTGGTGCCCGACGAGTAGTTGAACAACCGGTCGTCTTCCGGGTTGCCGTTTTCCGGATCATACGGCTTGGACGCGGCGAACCCCGCCATGTCGTTGTTCAGGTAGAGCATGCGGGTGACGTCTGAGACATCGCCATAGCCCTCGTTCCAGGCAAGGCCGCTCGACATCTCCATCATCGCGGTCAGCGAGATATCCTTGCGCGCGTCGTCCTTCCAGGCCTCAAAAAGGCCGGTTTGGTCGAGCGCCAGGTCGCCGGATTTGACCAGCGTGCCGATGATCGAGCCCGTTACGGTTTTGGTCATTGACCAGCCGAGAAGGGGCGTGTCGCTGGAGAAGCCTGCGCCATAGCGCTCGCCGATGATCCGACCGTTTTGAACGACAACGACGGCGCGCATGCCCGGTCCGGTCAGGGACGGGTCGTCGAGGACATCGGCGATCGCAGGATCCTGCGACGGATCTACTGCCCGGCCCTGTGGCCACAAGGCCTGCTCATCGCCCGGGGTCGGCGCAACGACCTTGACACCGATCTTTTGGGCCGCGGCGGCCTCGCCTTCCGGCACGTTTGCGCAGCCAAGCCCATCGCGGGCGACCGCCGTTCCGGTGCCGAACAGGCCGAGCAGGCTCGCGCGTACGGTCTTGCCGTCGATATCCACGGTGATCGCCCTGAAGATCGGATGACCCGGCGCCTGCACATCGATTGCCATCACCTCATCGGCGTCGCGCCCGGCCACGAACACGCTGGAGCAGACGATCTTGGCGGCATAGTTCGTTGCCACGCGCACCAGATCCGGCGGCGAAACGGCAAGCCACACGGCGGCGCCCGCGACTGCGGCCACGACGATCGCCACCAGCCATTTCAGCAGTTTTCCGATCACGCGCATCGAAATCTCCCAATCCGGACCGGCGCGACACCCGGTCATGCACCGCCGCCGACCACGCCGCAATTTGCACCAGATTGAATGCCATCCGGCAAGGGGGCGCAAGGTTACGCAACGGCCGGTTCAACTGCAGTTCAAGTTCCGCTAGTGTGCGATTGCGTCCGATTCACGGGGGACCAGCGATTGCGCCGTCTGCTGCCGATTCTGCTTTCCGTTCTGCTGGCTGCCTGTTCCACGTCGGGCAAGGACGTGCTTGACCTTGCCGCGGCACCGGAAAACAAGGTTGCGGCCGGCGCCGCGGCGGCCGATGAGGCGGCCGGGGATACCGGCGCGGATACCGAAACCCGTGTCGCGTCGCTACCGACGACAGCCTACGCGCCGCGCTTCCGCGACAATGATCCGCACGACTGGACCGGCACTTCGCCCTGGGCCTATCCGGTCCACGGCATCGATGTCGCCAAGTACCAGAACGCCGTGAACTGGCGCTCGGTGCGGGCCGCGGGCATCTCCTTCGCCTATATCAAGGCGACCGAAGGCGGCGACAGGGTCGATGACCGGTTCAAGGAGAACTGGAGAGGCGCCAAGCACGCCGGCGTCCATCGCGGCGCCTACCATTTCTTTTACTTCTGCCGGCCGGCCTTTCAGCAGGCGCGCTGGTTCATCCGCAACGTGCCGAAGGAGAAAGGCAGCCTGCCCCATGTTCTCGACATGGAATGGAACCATAAATCCCCCACCTGCAAATTCCGGCCGGAACCTGCCGCCGTGCGCAAGGAAATGAGCGTCTTTATCGATCGCGTTGCCCGCCACTACGGCAAAAAACCGATCGTCTACACCACGCTCGATTTCTACCGCGACAACGAGTTGTGGAAATTCAAGGGCGCCGATTTCTGGCTGCGTTCGGTCGCCGGTCACCCAGCCGAGAAATATCCCAATGAGCGCTGGACCTTCTGGCAATACACCGGAACCGGCGTCGTGCCCGGGGTCAGCGGCGATACTGACATCAACGTGTTCCGCGGCAGCAAGGCGCAATGGAACGACTGGGTGAAAAAAAACGCACTTTGAAGATCAATGACGGGACACGGCAGAGGCCGGCGCCACGCCGCCATCCGTGACCGGGGGACAAACAGGGAGATTGCCGATGTCGCTTCGCATTTTTTCCATCGCCGCCATGCTTGCCATGCTGGCCGCCATGCCGGCCCGGGCCCAGCAGTGCGGCGGCGAGCTTGGCCAGTGGATGGCCGGCCTGAGAGCCGAAGCGAAGGCGGCAGGTGTCGGGCAGCGCGGACTCGCGGCCTTTGAAACGGCACGCTACAGCAAGAAGGTCATCGGCCGCGATCGCTCCCAGGGGGTGTTCGCCCAGACTTTCGACAAGTTTTCCAGTCGCTCCGTCTCAAGCTACCGCTTGAAACACGGCGCAGCCAACCTGAAGAAATATGCCAAGATTTTTGCCCGCGCCGAACGCGACTATGGCGTGCCCGGCCCGGTGATCACAGCGTTCTGGGCGCTGGAAACTGATTTCGGCGCAGTCCAGGGCGATTTCGACACGCTTGATGCGCTGACGACGCTGGCCTACGACTGCCGCCGTCCGCAGTTGTTCCGGCCCCAGCTCATCGCCCTGCTGAAACTGTTCGACCGCGGCGACTATCCGGTCAACGTCCAGGGCGCGTGGGCCGGCGAGATCGGCCAGGTGCAGATCCTGCCCTCCGACATTCTCAAGCACGGGGTCGACGGCGACGGCGACGGCCATGTCGATCTCAGGAACTCCGAGGCCGACGTGATCCTGACGGCGGCAAAGTTCATCAAGGATCTCGGTTGGCGAGCCGGCGAACCCTGGCTGCAGGAAGTCCGCCTGACCCGCGACCTTCCTTGGGAACAAACCGGCCGCACCACGCGCCTGCCGGTATCGCAGTGGCAAGCCCGGGGCGTCGAACCGCGCACCGGCAAGCTCCCGGCAAATCTCGACGCGAGCCTGATCCTGCCGATGGGCAAGGACGGACCGGCGTTCCTCGCCTATCCCAATTACGACGTCTATCTGGAGTGGAACCAGTCCTTCGTCTACACGCTGTCGGCGGCCTATCTGGCCACCCGCTTCGCCGGTGCGCCCAAGGTCGACATGCGCAACCCGTCGCCCGGACTGACCATTGACGGGATGAAGGCGCTGCAAAGGAAGCTCGAAGCCCGCGGCCACGATGTCGGCAAGATCGACGGCGTGCTCGGCATCGGCACCCGCGAAGCAGTCCGCGCCGAACAACAGCGCCTGGGCTTCCCGGTCGATGGCTGGCCGACGCGCGCGTTGGTCGATTCGCTGTAGGAACCTGGCCGCTAAGTTCCACGTTCCTCGGGGCGGTCGTGCAAAACGCTCGGAACAGGGCGGCGGCGGCACAGGATTTTGCCGGAGGGGGATTTGGCCGTGTCCGATCGCGAGAACAGTCAACCGCTCAATATCGTCGGCGCGCTAACCGCCCTGCTCGCCTGCCAGCTGGCCGGCGAAGCGCTCGTTCTTGTCCTGCGTCAGCTCTTCCCGGGCTTCGCCTTTCCCGGTCCCGTCGCCGGGATGGCGCTGCTGTTTGTCGCGCTGTTGTTGCGCGGCGGTCCGGGAGCGAGCCTGGATGCTGCTTCGCGGGCGATATTGCGCAACCTGTCGCTGCTGTTCGTGCCGGCAGCCGTCGGCATCGTGCAATACGGCGACATGCTGGCCCGCTTCGGTTTTGCGCTGATCGTTGCGCTCGTCGTCTCCACCATCCTGACCCTCCTGGTCACCGTCGGTGTTTTCCTGCTCGTTGCCGGACGCGGAACGGAGGACGGCCGGTGAACGGTCCCGCATCGCAAATCTGGGTCTACCTGTCCGCTTCCCCGCTGACCTGGCTCACCGTGACGCTGGCCGCCTACATCGCGGCCGACGCCTTCGCCGGCCGCGTCAACCGCCATCCGCTGGCCAATACGGTCGTGATCGCCGCGGGCCTGATTGCCATCCTCCTGTTGGCGACCGGCACACCCTACGCGACCTATTTCGACGGCGCGCAGTTCGTCCACTTTCTTCTCGGCCCGGCCACCGTCGCGCTGGCGGTGCCGCTGTGGCGCAACATCGCCATCGTCCGCCGCTCGCTCGCAGCCATGGCGGCGGCACTTCTGGCCGGGTCGGTCACCGCCGCGGCGAGCGCCGTCGCCATCGCCTGGTTCTTTGGCGCTCCGCGGGAAATCCTGGCTTCTCTCGCGCCCAAATCGGTGACCGCGCCGATCGCCATGGAGCTTGCAAAAAGCCTCGGCGGAATTCCGGTACTCGCGGCGGTCCTGGTCATCGCCACCGGCATCACCGGGGCGATCGTTGTCACGCCGCTGATGAACATCCTGAAAATCCGCAACTACGCGGCGCGCGGCTTTGCCGCCGGAGTGGCCTCGCACGGCATAGGCACCGCCCGCGCCTTTCAGGTTTCGGAACTGGCCGGAACCTTTGCCGGCATCGCCATGGGCCTAAACGGCGCGCTCACCAGCCTGCTCGTTCTCCTGTGGCTGGCCTTCTCCGCCTGAACCCTTGCTGCCGGCATCACCCGGCGTGACCGCGGTTTCGCCGCCATCGGCCGCCGCCGTTGCCGTCGCCAGCTTCTCGGCCCGCCGTGCCCTGCGGCGCGAAGCGGCCATGCGGAAGGCGCGGCGGCGGACTTTCAGCCACCACAGCCCCTCGCCGACATTCTCGATCTCGTTCGCATAGGCCTCGGTGAGCGCTTCGCGGTAGCTCGAATAGCCCTCGCTCGCCAGATCCTCGATCCGGTGCATCACCGACATCCACGCCGGCGACAGCAGCAGCGTGATCGCGGTCACCGCGATCGCGAGCCTGTAGAAATCATACCCCAGCACGCCGCCGGTGAACGCGGTAGCGGCGAGGACGAACGAGAATTCGCCGATCTGCGCCATCGACAGGCCGCCGATCAGGGCCGTGTTCTGGTCATGCCCGGTGGCGCGCAACAGAAAGACGTTGAGCAGCGTCTTGGCCGCGATCACCAGCCCGGCCGCGCCGAGCACGGTCCACAGATGGCTGCCGATATAGCGCAGGTCGATCAGCAGGCCGATCGACAGGAAGAACACCACCAGCAGGATGCTCTGGATCGGTTCGATCACCGGGATGACCTTGTTGCGCAAGGTCGAATTGCCGATCACCAGCCCGGCCATGAAGGCGCCATAGGCCGGCGACAGCCCGGCGATGCCGGCCGCCGCCGCCGCGCCGAAACAGGCTGCAAGCGAGCCGAGCGCCAGCAGTTCCACCTTGTTGTCCATCTGCCTGGAAAACGGCAGTTGCAGCTTGCCGCGCCGGCCGAGCCACCAGAGCAACGCGCCGAGCACCGCGACAGCGGCCGCGATCTTGAATGCGGTTGTGACCGGATCCGCTTCCTCGCCGCTGAGCGCGGTGACCAGGATCAGCATCGGCACCACAGCGATGTCCTGCGCGATCAGCACGCCGACCGTGATCTTCCCCGCCTCGCCGCGCAACTCGTCCATGTCGTCGAGCATCTTCATCGCCACCACCGTGCTGGAAAGGGCCACGATGAAGCCGAGCACGACGCCTTCCGCCACCGTGGCGGAGGACAGCCAGGACAGCGCGTAGCCGATCGCCAGCGACACCACCAGTTGCCCGCCGGCGATGACCACGGCCGGACGCAGGCTGATGACGAAGGCCTTCAGCGAGATCTCGGTGCCGATGAAAAACAGCAGCACCAGCACGCCCATCTCGGCCAGCGAGGTGACATTGTCGGACGTGGCGATGAATCCGAAGCCGGTCGGCCCCATGATCACGCCCGCCAGGATGAAGCCGACCAGCGGCGGCTGTCTCAGCCGCGTCAGCCCGAGCCCCATCAGCACGGCCACCACGATCACGAAGGCGATATCGACAAGCGGAAAACTGGTGTGTGCTGCTGTTTCCATCAAATCTCCCTGCCCGCCAACATAGGGCGATTGTCGGGACATGGACACAGGCGAGACGCGAAAAATGCAGCGAAAACAAGTCAGAGGCGGTCGAAATCGTCCTTATCCGTCGGCAGCAGCAGAATGGCGGTCGTCAGATAGGCGAAGGCGAAGGTGACACCAAAGGACAGCGCCAGGATCAGCACGATCACCGGCTTGTCGTGCGATTGCGCGAAGCGTTCGCCAAAGCCACCGACATCGAACCAGATCAGCCCGGCGGCAACCAGCCAGCCGATCACCATGCCGATCAGCGAATTGACGAGGACGAAACGGATCAGCTTGGGCATGCTCGGGTTCTCCGCCACCGCTACGGGGATGTGCGCCGGCAGCCACGAAGATGGCGCTTGCGGCGGCCGGCGCAACGCGGCACTTCGCCGCCCGTCCCGCTCCCCGCGCGCGGCAAACCGTGTTAACAACAGGCCATGACTCGTTATGTCGCCCTCCTTCGCGCCGTCAATGTCGGCGGTACCGGAAAGCTGCCGATGACCGAACTCGCCACCATGTGCGGGGACGCCGGCTTCGAGAATCCGCGCACTTACATCGCCTCAGGCAATGTCGTGTTCGGCTCCGAGCTGCCCGAAAGCGCGGTCAAGGTCGAGCTGGAAAGCAGGCTGGCGGTCTATGCCAGCAAGCCGGTTGGCGTCATGGTGCGCACGGCGGAAGAGATGGCCGCTATCCGCGAGGCCAATCCATTTGTCGACCAGCCGGGCAATCGGGTCGCCGTGTTCTTCCTCGACGAGGCGCCGCCGGCCGATGCGCTGGAAATGGTTAGGGGCCAGGCCGACGAAGTCATGCAGCCCGGCACGCGCGAGATCTACGTGTTCTACCCCTCCGGCCAGGGGCGCTCGAAACTGAAGATTCCCGCGGCGCAAAAGGGCACGGCGCGCAACATGAACACGGTCGCGAAACTGGCGGAGATGGCGGCGGACGGCTGAATCTCAATCCGCCATCGTCTCCAGGCTGGCGAAGCCCTCGGGCGCAGTGCCCTCGTCGAATGATCTCTCCACCTCCACGAACGTGTCGGGATAAAACCCGTTGAAGCGCGTCCGCAGCGCCATCGAATAGGCGCCGATATGGCCGATCTCGATCCAGTCGCCGGTGTCGACCGTCTCCGGCAGCCAGAACGGCCGCGACAGGATGTCGACGCTGTCGCAGGTCGCCCCGCACACGCGGAACGGCAGGATGTTGGCGGGGTCGCCGTTGCGGTTGCGGATCGCCGGATCGGGGATGAAACGGGCCGGCAGCGTGATCTTGCCGGTCCAGCTGTCCGACAGCGACGCCCAGATGCCGTCATTGATGTAGAGCCGGCGGCCCTTGCGCAGCAGCACCCGCACGATCAGCGAAAAAGCGCGCGCCACGATCACGCGGCCGGGTTCGGCGACCAGCGGCAGATCGTCGAATTCCCATTCCGCCAGGTCGGCGCGGATACGGCCCATCAGCTCTTCCAGCGGCGGCATCTCGACGGCTTTGCGCCGCGGATCATGGCCGTATTCGGCGGGAAAGCCGCCGCCGATATCGAGCCCGGCCAGCGGCACGCCGGCGCGGTTGCGCACCCAGTCGGCTGAACGCAGCGCGCGCTCATAGGTGTCGGCGTCCTCGATCTGGCTGCCGACATGAAAGCAGATGCCGACATGGTAGCCGGTGCGTGCCAGCCGCTGCATCAGCTCGACGGCCTGGGCCGGCGCGGCGCCGAACTTTTTCGACAATTCGTAAGCGGCGTGGCCCTTGGTCTGGAGCCGCACGAAAACCGTCATCGAGCCCGGATCGATGTCGAGCGCCCGCACCACCCGCGTCAGCTTGGTCACCTCGTCCTCGTGATCGACCGCGATCACCCGGATGCCGTAAGTTTCCAGAGCGAGACGGATATCGGACTGCGCCTTGACCGGAGGCATGTAGAGCATCTCCGCCTTCGGCGCGACGACGCGCACCGTCGCGATCTCCGCATGCGAGGCGACATCGAACGCCTCCACCCCCGCCTCGGCCAGCGTTCGCAGCACCATTTCCTCGCCATTGGTCTTGACCGCGTAAGCCGTCCTGCCGGGAAACAATTGCATGAAGCGAACGGCGTCGGCCTTCAGGACCTCGGGATGGAAACAATAGACCGGGACGTC
>JBNLDE010000054.1:0-52494 GCA_050304175.1 Zhengella sp.
ACTTGCACGCGGCGGCGGACGGTGTCTTCGTTGTGGACAAGGCGCTGGTCGATGCACTCAACGCGATCGATCCGGCGATCACCGTGGCAACACTTGACGAATATGCGGCCGTGCGCGAAGGCCAGATGGTGGCGACGGTCAAGATCATTCCGTTCTGCGTGGCGGGTTCGCTGGTCGACAAGGCTGTCGCCGTCGCCAGACGGGACAGGGCCTTTGCCGTCCATCCGTACCGCGCCCGCACGGCGGCGCTGGTGCAGACGGTGCTGCCGACGGTCAAATCGTCGGTTCTCGACAAGACGACGGCACTGACCGCCTCGCGCCTCGCGCGTTCCGGCAGCGTGCTGTCGCGGGAGGTGCGGACCGGGCATGATGCGCGCAGCGTTGCCGACCAAATCTCGGCACTTGCCGGCGCCCATGACCTGTTGATCGTGTTCGGGGCGTCGGCGATGTGCGACAGCGAGGACGTGATCCCGGCGGCGATCCGTCTTGCCGGCGGCCGGGTCGAACGCGTGGGCATGCCGGTCGACCCGGGCAATCTGCTGGTGCTCGGCTTTGTCGGCGCCGTACCCGTGATCGGCGCGCCGGGCTGCGCTCGCAGCCCCAAGGAAAACGGCTTCGACAGGGTGCTCGACCGCATCACGGCCGATATCGAGATCACCGGTACCGACCTTGCGGGACTCGGCGTCGGCGGCCTGTTGATGGAAATCGCCAGCCGGCCGCAGCCGCGCGAACCGGCGATGCCGCGCGAGGACGCGCCCGTCGACATCATCGTGCTGGCGGCAGGCCAGTCGAGCCGGATGGGCGGGCCGAACAAATTGCTGGCGTCGTTCGACGGCGTTCCGCTCATTCGCCGCGTCGTGTCCGCATGCCTGGCCGCCAAAGGCCGGTCGGTCACTGTGGTGACGGGGCACATGGCGGATCGTATCGGCGCGGCGCTCGAGGGCCTGGACGCGCGGACTGTCCACAATGCCGACTACGCGACCGGTCTCGCCTCGTCGCTGAAATCGGGGATTGCCGCCCTGCCGGCGGATTCGACCGGCGCGCTCGTGGTCCTGGGCGATATGCCGCTGGTGACACCCCAGGCGCTCGACCGGCTGATCGCCGCATTCCGGCACCATGGCGGTGTCGCGGTGGTGCGCGCGACCCACGACGGCGTGCGCGGAAACCCGGTCCTGCTACCGGCAAGCCTGTTTTCCCAGGTAGCGCTGCTGAGCGGCGACACCGGTGCGCGCCACGTTGTCGAAACCAGCCGCGCCGAGATCGTGGACTTCGAAATCGGCGAAGGCGCGGGGCTCGATGTCGACACGCCGGAAGCGATGGCGTTGGCCGGTGGCGATCTTGCCGGTGCCTGACGGCGGAAACCCGCGCCCGGCGACATTGCCAAGCCGGTCTCCCGCGGCGTAGTACGGGGCATGTCAGTCGCCCTGCGATTCCTGCTCGCGCTTCTTGTTCTGCAGCCGTCGCTGGCCAATGCGCTTGAATTCCCGCCCTTCAAGGATCGCTATTTCGCCTATCCGGTGCTGATCTCGTCAGAACAGGACGGCGCCTACCGGGTATTCGACTACCAGGAGGTCCGCGACATAAACGGTCGCGACGACATTCCGGAAAAGCGTGCGCGGCGCGACTATGTCTCGCTTTCGGTCCGCAAGTACCAGGAAGATTTCGTGCTGAAGAGCGGGATCGGGAACATCCGCCATTTCGCGGTGGGAAGAACCGCGCGGGCAACGGCGATCGTGATCTATCTCCATGGCCAGGGCGGGAGCCGCAAGCAGGGCGTCAACGACTGGACGTTCGGCGGCAATTTCAACCGGGTCAAGAACCTGACAGTGGGCGCCGGCGGCCTCTACCTGTCGCCCGACTTCACCGATTTCGGCGCGCGCGGCGCGGCAGAGATTGCGACGCTGATCGCCCATTATGCCGGCGCATCGCCGGGCGCACCGGTGTTCATCGCCTGCGGATCGATGGGCGGGCAATTGTGCTGGCTTCTGGCACGCGACACCGGGCTCGTGCCGCGGCTCGGCGGATTGCTGCTGATGGGATCGATGTGGGACGACCACTTTCTCAAGAGCGCGGCCTTCCGGGCGCGGGTTCCGCTCTATTTCGGGCACGGAAGCAAGGACACGGTGTTTCCGGTCAGCCGGCAGGAAACCTTTTTCCGCTCGATCCTGAAAGCGGCGCCGGATTATCCGGTCCGTTTCGTGCGATTCGAAACCGGAACGCACGGCACGCCGATCCGCATGACCAACTGGCGCGAGACGCTCAATTGGATGGCGGCGGCCCGCGGGGAGCGATGAGCGATATTTTCTAGAAGTCCATTTCCGACAGACGCCGGTCGGGTGAGAAGCACCATTTGGCGACCCAAATCGCTCCCGATCCGCAGACCAGAAAGACCAGGCCGCCGATCACGCCCTGGCCGCTGGTCAGGATCGAGTAGCCCGCATACAGCGCGGCTATGCCGATCGCGGCGGCGATCAGGCCCAGGAACCGGTACGCCAGGCGGCCGGCAAGGCGGTCGACCCGGTCGCCCGCTTTCCGCCATTTCTCGAAAATCGCCATTGCAAACTCCCGGTCCGTTCGCGTCGATCCTCCCGTCGCGCCTGATTTGCGCGCTGACTGGCCTTAAAGGGTAGGCGCGAGATGTTCGGATTCGCTTTGGGAAAACGGTCGGATTTTAGCGAAAAATGCCACCGGGCGCGGACGGCAGACCCCGGTGGTTCAGCCTTTCAAGACGCCGGCCAGCATCTCGCGCTTGCCGCCAAAGCCGGCGCGTTTTTCGACCGTGAAACGGGCCGCCTCCAGGTTCCGGCGCACAAAGCCGGCCGCGGTGTAGGTGGCGAGGGTGCCGTTCGGCGTGGTGGCGCGCGCCACCGCCTTCATCAGGTCCTGGTTCCACATTTCCGGATTTTGCCTTGGCGCAAAGCCGTCGAGATACCAGGCATCGGCCTTGCCGGGCCATTGCGGGACGGTCTCGCGGGCGTCTCCGATCACAACAACGAGCTGCGTCTGGCGGTCGAGCCGAACCGGTCGTTCCTCGCCCGCCGGAGGCCAGGACGACGGCAGGGCGTCGAGCAGGCGTTCGGCAAGCTGCGCAAGATCGGGCCAGCGTCCCAGCGCCCGCCTCATCTGGTCGAGCGTGAGCGGGAAGGCCTCGAAGCTGGCAAAGGACAGTTGCGCGGCGAAAGGCCGGGTTGCCCGCCAGGTCCGCCATGTTTCGAGGAAATTGAGCCCGGTTCCGAAACCGAGTTCGGCGATGGAGAAATAGGGTCGCGCCGCCCAACGTTCCGGCAAGCCGTTGCCGGCGAGAAAGACATGGCGCGACTCGGCCTGACCATCGTGGCGGGAATGAAACAGGTCGCCGAACAAGGTCGAGACCGGATGGCCGTCCTCGTTCCATTCCAACGGGTGATTGCTTTGCTCGTTTCCGTTCATGTTGCAAAAACCGGAGCGCGGTTTAGGGTCCCGCCGTCATGACCGGTTTTTCCCAATCTGTCGAGGATTTGCCCGAGCGCCCGGACCTTGCGATCGTGGGCGGTGGCGTTGTCGGATTGTGGTGCGCCGAACGCGCTCTGCGCTCCGGACTGTCGGTCGTGCTGATCGACGCCGGGCGGATCGGAAGTGGCGCGAGCGGCGGGATAGTCGGCGCTCTGATGCCGCACCAGCCGATCAACTGGAGCGCGAAAAAGCAGTTCCAACTCGACGGCCTGTTGACACTGGAGGACGAAGTCGCGGCGCTGGAAGCGGCCACCGGCCGTCTTTGCGGCTACCGGCGGGTCGGCAGGCTATTTGCCCTCAAGGATCAGCGCCAGCGCGGAAATAATGAAGGCTGGGGCGCCGCAGCCGTGAACAACTGGCCGCGCAATGCAAGAGGAGAGGCGGCGTTTTTCTGGCAGGTCTGCGACGCGAATCCCGCGCCCGGATGGCTGGACGAAAAGGAAGCGCCGGCGGGTTTTGCCCTCGAGACGCTGTCGGCGCGCATTTCGCCGCGCCTGTTGGTTGCCGCCCTGCGCGCGCGGATTGCCAGTCAAGTCCCGCTGATCGAAAACATGCGCGTCGCGGAAATCGGCGCCGATGGCACTCTCCGTCTGGAAGCCGGACATCGGCTGGCGCCGGGTCGGACGATCGTGGCAGCCGGGCACGAGAGTTTCCGGCTGCTCGCGCCGTTGGCGCCGAAGTTGAACGGGCGGGGCGTCAAGGGGCAAGCCGCCCTGTTGAGACCTGCGCGACCTGTCGATCCGACGATGCCCATCCTGTTCGATGAAGGCATATTCATCATTGCCCATGATGACGGAACGGTCGCGGTCGGCTCGACGTCGGAAAACGACTGGCAAGACGGCGCATCGACCGATGAAAGGCTCGATGCCGTGATCGCGCGCGCCCGCTCGTTGTGTCCCATCCTCGGCGACGCCGAAATTATCGAGCGGTGGGCGGGAGTTCGGCCCAAATCCAGCACCCGCCACCCGATTGTCGAGGCAACCGATGATGCCGGCCGGGTCATTGCCGCGACGGGCGGCTTCAAGATCACGCTGGCGGTGGCCCATTTGATGGCCGACCGGGTCCTGGAAATCGCGGTCTAGTCGTACTTGCCGTCCCTTATGGTCTGCTTCAGAATATTCGGGCGCGAGTAGCGAGGGATGGCCCGTGAACAGGAACAAGGACGTCGACGACTGGCTGGCTACTTATGACAACCCGATGAAACCGGTTGTCATGGAAATCCGCGACAGGATCCTTTCGTCGGATCCGCGTATCACAGAAGCGATCAAGTGGCAGGCCCCGACCTTCATCTACAAGGGCAATATTGCCAGCTTCTTCCCGAAAGCGAAAAAGCACGCCAGCTTGATGTTCCACAAGGGCGCCGAAATACCGGGCGACTTTCCGAATCTGGACGGTGACGGCAAGGAGGCCCGGAGCTTCAAGGTTGCCAGTCTCGCCGACCTCGAAGAGAAGGGCGGCGAGCTGATCGCGATTATCAAGGCCTGGTGCGACCTGAAAGACGGGGAATAGCGCCGGCCGTTACCAGGATCCGGTGTTCGGCATGCTGACCCAGGGCTCGGCCTTGGGGAGGGCGCCGCCCTTTTGCAGAAGCTCGACCGACACGCCGTCCGGCGAGCGGACAAACGCCATGTTGCCGTCGCGCGGCGGCCGGTTGATGGTTACGCCGTTGTCCATCAGCCTCTGGCAGGTCTCGTAGATGTTGTCCACAACATAGGCGAGGTGGCCGAAATTGCGTCCGCCCGTGTAGTTCTCCGTCTTGCCGTCCGCATCCGGCCAATTGTAGGTCAGCTCCAGTTCGGGTGCGCGTTCGGACCTCGATCGCGTTTCGTCCTCGGGCGCCGCCAGGAAAATATTCGTATAGCGGCCGGGTTCGTTGTCGTGCCGGCGGATTTCGACCAGGCCCAGCTTGTTGCAATAAAAATCAAGCGATTCATCGATGTCGTGAATACGTACCATGGTGTGCAAATAGCGCATGAAAGTCTCCTCGCCAGCGGTCAGGGATGGGGCAATCTATCGGGATCATCCCGGCGACGGAAGCTTTGAAAAGGCGTTCTCGAACGGTTGGCGAAACACCCAAATCGCCGCGGCGGCGGAAGTGCACGGCGAGACCTGGAAAAGCGCGTGTTGCACTGCGGCGTAATATTTCAGGTGGCGGGGTCTTGATATTGCAGCCTCGCGCAATGTTAATCTTGTAGCTAAGAATCAGTTGAGTACTTACGGGGAAAGGTTCGTCCGGATGGGGGATAGTGCCTCCGACAGCGGTAGCCGGGCAGGCGGCGGGCTCGGAGCCAACGAGCGGAACATCTTTGGCGAGGAAAAGGATCTCACCGAGATCACCGGCCAGATAAAGTGGTTCGACGTTGCCAAGGGCTACGGGTTCATCATTCCAGACCGGTCCGGTATGGGCGATGTGCTGCTGCACGTGACGTGCCTGCGCCGCGACGGCTTCCAGACAGCACTCGAAGGCGCAAGGGTGGTCGTGCTCGTCAAGGACGGCGAACGCGGGATGCAGGCCTTCAAAGTCCTGTCGATGGACAATTCCACAGCCGTTCATCCGCACGAAACCCCGGCCGCCCGGACTCATGTGACGGTAACGCCCGAAAGCGGACTGGAACGGGCGCTGGTCAAGTGGTTCAACCGGACCAAGGGGTTCGGGTTCCTCACCCGCGGCGAAGGCACCGAGGACATTTTCGTCCATATGGAGACCTTGCGCCGGTTCGGAATCGCCGAACTCCGGCCCGGCCAGGTGGTACTCGTCAGGTTCGGACGTGGCGACAAGGGGTTGATGGCCGCAGAAGTCCATCCCGATCTCGGCACATTGCCGATCTCCAACTGATCAAAGTGCGGAACATCCGTTTTCAATTTGTCGCGTGGCTGATCGCAGTCGTCGTGGGGTTGCCGTTTGCCGTATGCGCCCAGGACGTGTTGCGCGGCAGCGCGATGATGCTGCCCACCGATCCGGCCCCGCTCGTGGCGCATGTCGCCTCGGGCGATGTCGAATTCTCGGTCGAAGTCGCCCTCACGCCGAAGGAGCACGCCGCCGGCCTGATGTTCAGGCGCGAGATGGCCGACGACCACGGCATGCTGTTTGTGTTCGCCGCGCCGCGCTACGGCAGCTTCTGGATGAAAAACACGATCCTGCCGCTCGATATCATCTTCGTCGCCGAAGACGGTACGGTCGATTCGATCGGCAAGGGTGTCCCGCTGTCGGAGGCGCCCGTCAATTCGATCGGGCTGATCCGGTACGTGCTTGAACTGAAGGCCGGAATGGCGCAAAGGACGGGGATCAAGCGCGGGACACGGCTCAGCCATCCCCAGATCGACGCCAACTGACAGAACGACAACCGGCCCGGCGTATGGAATTCTTCAATCACGACGGTTTCGACATCGCATTCATCGACGAAGGCGAGGGCGTTCCGATCCTGCTGATCCACGGTTTCGGATCGACCCATGCCGTCAACTGGGTCAATCCGGGCTGGGTGAGCACCCTGACGAACGCCGGGTACCGAGTTGTCGCGCTCGACAATCGCGGCCACGGACGTTCGACCAAGAGTTACCGGCCGGAGGATTATGTGCCCTCGGCGATGGCCGGGGACGCCGCGGCGCTGCTCGACCATCTCGGAATCGCCAAGGCCCATGTGATGGGGTACTCGATGGGGGCCCGCGTGGCTGCATTCACGGCGCTCGGCCATTCACACAAGGTGGCGACGCTGGTTCTTGGCGGACTCGGATCGGGCATGGTCGAAGGCGTTGGCGGCTGGGATGAAATCGCCGCGGCGCTCGTTACCGACAAGCCGGACGAAATCGAGGGAGCCCGGCCGCGGATGTTTCGCGCCTTTGCCGATCAGACGAACAGCGACCGGCAGGCGCTGGCCGCCTGCATCTCGACCTCGCGCCAGTTGCTGAGCGCGGCCGACGCCGCGCGGATCGGCCAGCCGACGCTGGTTGCGGTCGGTACCAAAGACGACATCGCCGGGTCAGCCGAAGGACTCGCCCGGCTGATGCCCGACGCGCTAGCCTTCGACATTGCCGGCCGCGACCACATGCTCGCGGTCGGCGACCGCAGCTTCAAGAAACGTGCAATTGAGTTTTTGGCGGGGCATACGATCGAATGAAGCCGGAACCACTCGAACTGACAGGGGCCGACAACAACCGGCTGGCGGCCGATATCCGCGGAACACATGGCCATCCGGTGATCCTGCTGCATGGCGGTGGCCAGACCCGCCATGCCTGGGCCGAGACTGCGAAACGCCTGGCGATGGCCGGCATGCGCGCGATCACCGTTGACATGCGCGGCCACGGCGAGAGCGAATGGGTCGAATCCAGGCACTACCGGTTCCTGGATTTCGGCCGAGACGCCGCCGCGATCGTCCGGCAAGTCGCCACGATGTTTCACGAAGCGCCGTCCGGCGTCGGTGCTTCGCTCGGCGGTCTGAGCTTCCTGGCTGCCGAGACCGAACAGGGGCCGCTCCTGGAAGCGCTGGTACTTGTCGATATCGTGCCCATGATGGACATGGGCGGCGTGGCGAAAATCCGCGGTTTCATGACCGCGAGAATCGACGAGGGGTTCGGTTCGCTTGAGGAGGCCGCCGACGCGATCGCCGCCTATTTGCCGCATCGCAAGCGACCGAGTTCGCTCGACGGGTTGAAGAAGAATCTCAGGCTATGCAGCGACGGACGCTATCGCTGGCACTGGGACCCGGCATTCTTTTCCGGCGAGTATTCGGTGCGCCACGAGCAGGAAACCTACATGCGAAAGCTCGATGCGGCGCTCTCCGATTTGAGCCTGCCGGTTTTGCTGGTGCGGGGCATGAATTCGGAACTGGTCAGCGAGGACATCGCGCAGGAAGTCGCGAGCCGCATCCCGCGTGGGCAATACACCGATGTCGCCGGGGCTGGGCATATGGTGGCGGGCGACAAGAACGACGTGTTCTGTACGGCCATCCTGGATTTCCTCGGCGGAGACGACCAGCAGGTTTGATCGACCTCAGCGTCCGACGAAATCCGGTTTGCGCTTTTCGCGAAAAGCCGCTCGGCCCTCGGTATAGTCCTGCGAATTGAAGGTGATGTCGCCGAGCGCCTTCGCCGCCTCGACGTCTTCTGTCCGGCCGGAAATGACGGAGCGGATCGACACTTTCGAAGCCTGGATCGACAGCGGCGCGTTGGCGGCGATCTGCGTGGCGATCTCGGCTGCGCGCGCGTCCAGATTCTCGCGCTCCACAATTTCAAGCAGGAACCCGGCGGCGAGGGCCCGCGCGGCGTCGATACGGGCGGCGGTGAAGGTCAGGTAACGGGCCAGTTGCGGGCCGGCGGCGGTGACGATGTCGACCATGGCGTCCTGCGGGTAGGCGAGGCCAAGCCTTGCAGCGGGAACGCTGAAGGTCGCGTCGGGTGTCGCAATCCTCAGATCGCAGGCGGCCGCCAAACCGAAGCCACCGCCGAAACAGATGCCCGAAATGGCCGCGACAGTCGGGAACGATGCATTGCGCAGGGCGGCGAAGGCGTCCGAATTGGCCGTCTCATAGGCGCGGGCCGTGTCGGCATCCCGACGAACCTGCTCGAATTCGGATATGTCCGCCCCGGCGGAAAAATCGGCGCCCTGGCCCGCAAGCACCAAGACGCGGGTGTCGCCCCGTCCGGCGAGGTCCGTGACGGCGGATGCGATCGTTGCCCACATGGCCTGATTGACCGCGTTCTTCTTGCCAGGACGCCTAATCGTCAAACGAGCGATCCCGTTTTCTGTTTTCAAATCAAGGCCTTCGGTGATCTGAACCAAGGCGGCCGTCCTCCATTTATTTGCGGTTCACCACGATTTGATACATAGCGGTTTGAATGAGGGCCGTTCTGACTTAGATTAGTGGCCAATACAACTAGTGTCTGAAAGAGGGATCCGGCATGGCCTCCACACATGCGAAAAGCGCCAGCGCGGTTCAACCGGTCGACCCGATCTGGTCGTCGATCCGCAATGAGGCTTCCGAGTCGGTTGCCAATGATCCGTTGATGGCGGCGTTCATCTATTCGACCGTTCTCAACCACGAGACGCTCGAGGATGCGGTCATCCATCGAGTCGCCGAACGGCTGGACTATTCGGATATCGGCGCGGACCTGATCCGCCAGACCTATGCCGCGATGCTGCGCGAGGACGACGCGTTTCGCAGGACCGTGCGCATCGATATCCAGGCCGTCTACGACCGCGATCCGGCCTGTAACCGCTATCTCGACGCGCTGCTCTTTTTCAAGGGCTTCCATGCCATCCAGACCCACAGGCTCGCGCACTGGCTGTGGGGGCAGGGGCGGCGTGATTTCGCCCTCTACCTGCAGAGCCGATCGTCGGCGGTTTTCCAGACCGACATTCATCCGGCCGTGCCGATGGGGCAGGGTATCTTCTTCGACCACGCGACCGGCCTTGTCGTCGGCATGACGGCAGTGATCGAGGACGACGTTTCCATCCTGCAGGGTGTGACGCTTGGCGGGACCGGCAAGGAAAGCGGCGACCGCCATCCGAAGATTCGCCGCGGCGTCCTGATCGGCGCGGGCGCAAAGGTGCTTGGTAACATCGAGGTCGGATGCTGCTCGAAGGTCGCCGCCGGTTCGGTCGTGCTCAAACCGGTGCCGGCCCATACCACGGTAGCCGGCGTTCCGGCGCGTATTGTCGGCGAAGCTGGCTGCGCGGAGCCGTCACGGGCGATGGATCAGCTCATTACCGACGAGGACTGAGGAGACGCTCCGGGCGGGCCTTTACAGGTGTTGGCGAGCGTGCAAGAAGCGCGGTCAGGCCTGACCGGCCGCTCAATGACAAGACGGGAGCCTCTCCATTGAAACCTGAAGAGCTGAGAAAACTCGACGCCTATTTCAAGCGCGCCTTCATGAATCAGGCGCTTCAGGTGAAGGCCCGTCCGCGCAAGGACGATTCCTGCGAACTTTATCTGGGCGACGAGTTCCTCGGCGTCATCGACCGAATCGAGGACGAAGGCGAAGTGTCCTACAACCTCGCGATGGCAATCCTCGACATCGACCTGGAATAATCCGGACGCTTACTCCGCCTTCTGCAGCAAGGAATTCGCCAAGGCGATGACCGCTGCATCGAGAGGCTTCCAGTCGCCGAGAAAATCCGCCGAAAACCGGTATGTCAGCGACAAATCCTCGCCGAGATGGATGTCGCGCTCGCAAGGCGCAAGCGAGCGATCGGCGGCTTCGCCGACCATGCACCGCGCCGCATAGGGCGTCTGGCCGGCGCGCGTGGCGGTGGCGAGCACCTCGTCGAGATATCCGGAATTTTCCTTGAAGGGGCGAAACGTGAGACCGGCCGGTCCCGGTCTGCCGGTCTTGTCTGTCACCGCGCTGTAGATCGGCTCCACGCGCCCCGACATGTCCCGGGACATGACCCGTTCTTCCAGCGTAACGAAAACGATGTTGCGGGTTCCGTTCAGATTGTTGAAATCATCCGCCTCGGCCCTGGAATAACCTGTCATGTCGGGCCAGTGGAAATAGAGATCGACCCGCGGCAGGACTCCGTCGTGGCGCTGGTTTTCATAGCGAAGCATGTTGGCCGGGATGTGCAGGACATTGTTGCCGATCACGAGCTCATGGACCGTCTTGTCTTCGGTGTGGCCGCCCAGCGCGATCGCGCGGCCGTAAATCTTGCCGGCCAGAAAAATTCCGAGCGAGAGCACGGCCAAAGCCAGGAACGCCATAAAAATCCGCATCATGAAACGGGCGTCGATGGGCCGGATCAGGAGCCCGTCCGTCGCGCTTTGGGTCATGGCATCGCCTCGATCTTCCTGTTCGTGCCACGGCGGGACAGTCTCCGGCGGCACACACCTTGCATGGGAGCATTCAAAGTGACTCTGCGCAATTATGGTAAACGAGGCGTAAAGGTGGGACAGCAGTACGTGCTCTTCGTGTTTGTGTATCTGGCCGGAATAACCGTTTCAGGCCTTTCGGCATCCGTTCTCGAGCTGGCATTCGGGGCCAGGGCGCGATTCACGGCGCCGTTCGTTTCGCGAGAGCGCGTGGCGCGGTCTCTTGTTGTTACGGCGGCGGCTGGTCCGATCATGTTGTTCAACGAGCTGCTTGATGCCTGGCGTGCTTCTGCGCTCCGTCCGCTCGGTGTTTTCGGTATCGCGATCATGGCCAATGTCTGGGTCGTGGCATCGGGTATATTGGCGATCCAACTCTTGCATTCCATCGGCTGAAACGTTCAGTAGGCGTTGGGATCAGGAAGAAAGGAAGCCGATATGCCGATTTACAGGCTCGACGGGAAGGAGCCGCAATTCACCGACCGTGCAAGCGTCTGGATCGCACCCGATGCAAGTGTCATCGGCGACGTCGTGATCGGTCTCGATGCGGGAATCTGGTTCGGCGCCGTGCTGCGTGGCGACAATGAACGGATCGTTATCGGCGATCAGACCAATGTGCAGGAACATACGGTCATGCACACCGACATGGGGTATCCGCTGACCATCGGCAAAGGTTGCACTATCGGGCACCGCGCGATGCTGCACGGCTGTACGATCGGCGACAACAGCCTGATCGGGATCGGCGCCATCGTGCTGAACGGTGCGCGGATCGGCAAGAACAGCCTTGTGGGCGCCGGCGCGCTGGTGACTGAAGGCAAGGAATTTCCGGACAATTCGCTGATCGTCGGCGCGCCGGCGAAGGCCGTTCGTGCGCTCGACGACAAGGCGGTCGAAATGCTCAGATGGTCGGCGACCCACTATGTGGAAAACCAGCGCCGCTTCTCGAGCGATCTCGTCGCCATCTGACCGCGGCAGGAGACCGGTCTGCCCAAAAAGGGTGGAGCCGGCCCGGGGACTGGGCCGGCTCCGTTAACCCGGTCGACGGGGACGGGGAGGGTGGGGACTCGACCGGGTATCCGTCCAGGGCGGCGACGCCCTAGTTCTTCACCGATCCGACATAGAGCGGATGGTCATCGTTGATCGACACCCAGACGCCCGAGTTTCGCGACGACTGGCGCTTGAGGAACCGGTATTCGGTTTCGTTCCAGCGCAGCACTTTCGGTTCCAGGTTGTCGAGGACGAAATCGCCCAGATCCGTGGCCACGGTCAGGACGGCGTGGCCGTCACCGTTTGGCTGGCGCACGACGGTCATCAGCAGATTGCCGGCCGGGATTCCCATGGCCATCAGCTGGCGCCGCTTTTCGAGTGCGTAATCCTCGCAATCGCCAACACCATTGGGATAGGACCAGATCTCCTCGCGGCCCCACATTTCCATATCGGTACGCGGCGCAACCATGACGTTGACCGTGTTGTTGACGTCGAGGATTTCCCGCCACAGCGCCCGTGTCAGATGGAGCGGCCGCCCGCTGTTGGTGCGCTGCGAACACTCGCCGGGATATCTTTGACATAATTCATAATGGCCGATCGGTTGGGTCGTGCGCCCGCCGATAGGCATGTTCGCCGCTGCATTCGCATTCGCAGCACCGAGTGTTACAAGCGCGGCCGTCATGGCCGCCCGCAGGTGTAGTATATTTTTTTGCATTCCCTGTACTCCCCAAGTGGAAGTACAGTCTCAGAAACGAATTTAGATCACGCAAAATATAACTTGCAGTTTTAAGTCAAAAAAGCCGTGTTTATGTATTAAATACGCGAAGAAACAAGTATAAACTTGAATAAAATAATCGGCGGATTTAGCAAAAATTCGAATGAAATCCGCATCACGACGCGTGGCTGTTGGCGGGGCGGCTCACCAGCGCATGGCGGATCAGGTGGTCGTGGGAACGCGCTCTGCTCGGGTATCGCAAGCGATCCGGAGCGGACACCAGAGCAGGATTTGATCGGGAAAAGAGGCTTACGGGATGTTCAGGCCGCGGCGGCGCGGTCAGTTGTCCGGCGTTGCCGCGATGTTTGCGTCGAGCGTGTCGGGACGCTGGACGACCGCAAATTCGACGGCGATGCCCTCATCGAAGTGGCGCACGACCTGGCCGCGCATTGTTCCCAGCATGACCTGGGTGCCAATGGCGGGCTTGACGTCGAGTTCAATCGCCGCGCCCGAAAGCGACAGGTCGATAATCCGGCATTGATACTGGCGCCCGTCATTCAGACGCAGCACGGTCTTCGGATTGCGCGGCGGCGTCCGTTCGTGACGGCGGTCTTCGGGCAGCGCGAGCTCGTGCTTGTTGGCCAGCCAGGTGAGCTGAGCCGCCAGCTTGTCCTTCTTGCGGTCGGACGCAACAATGGTGATTGCAAAGCCGTCTTGAAACGTGCGGGTGATGACGCCCTCGACCCGGCCGATATGGTCGAGATAGGCAATGCAGCGCTCGCCGGGTTCGCCGATCACGTCGGTGCGCATGGCAACGCTACCGGGCGACATGTCCATGACCTGGCACGGATGCTCAGTGTGATCCTCAAGCATGAAGCGCCCGTAGATCTTCACCTGGACGCGCTGGAAGGTCCGGCGTTCCGGTCTCTCCGGCATCGGTTGGTGAGCTGCCAGGCTCATCGGTGTCGTGTCCCTATCCGTCGTTTCGAAACGGCAATTTATCCGACCATAGGGCGAGACTTGTTAACAACTGGTAAGTCGAAAATCGGCTTCAGTACAATAAGATCATGCGAAATATCATACTTTTGCCGTGGCCTACAGCGTATTCGACTAGTCTTTCAGGCCACCGTCGAGCACCAGGAGATGACGAACCCGCCGCGACGAGGCGCCGGCGTTTGTACGCGCCATGTCGAGTTCGATCGGATCCAGCACCGGCACTTCGATCTCCGGGCGGTTCTTGAGGAACATCGGTTCGCGCTCCGGATCGACCAGACGCATCGTGTTCATGCGGCAGTCGACAATCGGATCGACCCCGATCCAGAACGGGCGATCGACCGAAATAATCGCGCCAAGTACGCGCACGCCTTCACCGCTGTTGCGAAGCGGCAGCATGATGATTTCGAAGTCGCAACTCCGGTTGTTGCGGCTGGTGCCCGTAAAGGAGCAAACGACCACTGCGTTGTCATGCAGCGAATAGCCCATGAGGCGGCCAACCATTCGCCTGTTGCGGTCGTTCCACAACGAGGAAAAGGCAAAGCCCTTCAGTTCGCGGCCAAAGATGGCGCAAAGCCGGGTGCCCGCGAGCCGGAATATGGGCTTACCGCCTAAATCCTCCTCCAGAATGAATGTGTCGGGAAGAAGAGTCTTGATATCGGCGGGTTCGATTTCGGCGCGTCCCGGCGCCTGCCGATCGCCGCGAAGCCTGTTCCAATACTGGAAGAGCTCCAATGTCCCCTTGGTTCTCATGGCCGTTGTCCCGTTATCTGTCATTTTCTGTCTCATCGATGAACAACCTGCGCCGTCCCCGATGGGTTCATGCAGGACAATGCAGGGTATGTGCCAGAGCGGATTGCGAGTTGTTCACCGGCGCGGGCCGTTAAGGTTAACAAGGCGTTGAGGTTGCGGCTGTGCCGGGGATGTGGCACAAGGGCATTACTCCATCAAGCCATTGGCTTGGCAGCATTTTCGCTCGACAGAGCACACAATTCGGGGTGAGCAGGGGGCTCGACCGGCCGTTCAGGGGAAACCCTGGACGGCTTCTTTTTTTAACCAATAACCCGCTGTAAGCTGGCGCAAATCTGTGGATACGAAAGCGGCCAGATGGATATCAGAAATGACGGACTTGAGCCCGGCAGCGACGAGGTTCAACCCGTTCCCGCACGTGAACCGGTGTTCAACATTGCCGGCATCGCCGCCGCGATCATCGGGCTCAATATCGTCATCCATCTCATTCGCACCTATCTGCTGACGCAACAGCAGGACGTCGAAGTCCTCGTGGACTTTGCGTTCATACCGGCGCGCTATGGCGGTGGCGACTTCGGGGGGCTGTACGGGCTCATCTCACCGCTCACCTATTCGTTTCTGCACGGCGGATTCACGCATCTGATCGTCAACATGGTGTGGCTCGCAGCGTTTGGCTCGCCGCTGGCCGCGCGCCTGGGGACAGTCCGATTCCTGGTGTTCTGGGCGGCGACCGCCATGGCGGCCGCGCTGCTCCACTACATGCTCTATATGGATGATATCGCGCCGCTGGTGGGCGCATCGGGAGCGATTTCGGGCATGATGGGTGCGGCGGCACGGTTTGGATTCCGAACCAGTCAGGGGCGAGGCGGGCGCGCGTTTGCGGGGCCGGTGCTGGGGCTCAGGGCGATCGTCGCTTCGCGCATGACAGTCTCGTTCCTGGCAATCTGGTTCCTCGCCAATCTCGTCGTCGGCCTGGAGCTGTTTTCGGCGCCCGGCGATGCGCCGATCGCCTGGCAGGCTCATATCGGCGGATTTCTGGCCGGTTTTTTCCTGGTGCGCTTTCTTGATCCGCAGCGCGAAGCCGGCAGGAACTAGTCCGAAGCCTTTCAAAGGCTTGCCAAGGAACCGGTCTCGGCGCACGATATGACAATGATCGGATCCGGCCGCAAAGCCGGTTCGACCCCAGCGGAGAGGAGGTATCAATGACGGTGAAAGCCATTCTCGATCAGAAGGGCAGGGATGTCGCGACGATCAGTCCGAACGAGACGCTTCTTGACGCGGTAAAGGTTCTGATGGATCTCAAGATCGGTGCGGTCGTGATCACCCACGAGGACGGGCGGATTGCCGGCATTCTATCCGAGCGCGATATCGTCGGCGCTCTCGCCAAGGGAGGAGGCGATGTGATGACAAAACCGGTTTCCGCAGTGATGACCTCCAAGGTGGAGGTCTGCCGAGAAAACAACACCATAAATGAAGTCATGGATATCATGACAAATCGTCGTTTCCGTCACATGCCGGTCGAAGTCGACGGCAAGCTTGCCGGGATCATCTCGATCGGCGACGTGGTCAAGCGGCGGATGCAGGAAGTCGAACGCGAAGCCGAGCAAATTCGCAACTATATTGCGACCGGCTGAGCGCTGCCGCTGGCGCGGGGGCGACAGGATAAAAAAATCCCGGCTTAAAAAGCCGGGATAGTGGGAGGGATACAGAAAGTGATGACCCAAAGCGTCAAGCCGTCGGCAGTGGCGCCTCAGTCATCCGTTTCAGCCGAGCCATGAGGTCATGGTTGCGGCAGAAATGCGGTGCCTCGTCAGCGGAGGCGTGTTCGTTGAGCCAAGCTTCGCACACGTCTGGCTCTTCGCATGTCGTGCAGCGGAGCAAGGCGCGTCGTTTAACTTCGTGTGCATGAGGAACGCTGCTCATTGCGTCACGCAGACCGAGGCGTGCAATCATCCCTTCCATCAAATCGGAATGGCGGATGATTTTTCTGAATGTGTTGAGCAGAACCATCTCTCGGCCCCTTGATAATGTTGGTGATACAGTCGCACCGGCAGCATTCGGTTCCTTGATCCAGATCAAATGGTCGCCGCGTTAATCCCTGGTGCGACGTTTTGTACCTGGGCGCCCGGCGCGGGCCCGCCGGCGCGGTTTCGCGCTCGGGTCTTGCCGACGCGACGCAAATTGCATAGTCACGGCGCAACAGTTTTCACAATTGGACCGATACGGAAATGAGCCTCATCGATACAAGGACGCCGGATGCGAAACGGCTCGTGCCGGGCGCGACCGGGGACTGGGAAATCATCATCGGCCTGGAAGTCCATGCGCAGGTTACCAGTGAATCGAAGCTATTTTCCGGCGCCTCGACCGCATTTGGCGGCGCGCCGAACGATCATGTCAGTCTCGTCGACGCGGCAATGCCCGGCATGCTACCGGTGATCAACGTGGAATGCGTGCGCCAAGCCGTACGCACCGGGCTTGGGCTCAAGGCTCAGATCAACCACAAGTCGGTTTTCGACCGGAAAAACTATTTTTATCCTGACCTTCCCCAGGGCTACCAGATCTCCCAGTACAAGCAGCCGATCGTCGGCGAGGGAACAGTCATCATTTCCGTGGGGCCGGATCGCCAGGGCAATTTCGAGGACATCGAGGTTGGAATCGAGCGCCTGCACCTGGAGCAGGATGCCGGCAAATCCATGCACGACCAGCATCCGACAATGTCCTATGTCGACCTGAACCGTTCGGGCGTTGCGCTGATGGAGATCGTGTCGAAGCCGGACATGCGTTCGGCGGACGAGGCCAAGGCCTATGTGACCAAGCTGCGCACGATCCTGCGTTATCTCGGCACCTGCGACGGCAACATGGACGAGGGCTCGATGCGCGCCGACGTCAATGTTTCGGTGCGCCGGCCGGGCGAGCCTTTCGGCACGCGCTGCGAGATCAAGAACGTCAACTCGATCCGTTTCGTCGGTCAGGCGATCGAATACGAGGCGCGGCGCCAGATCGACATCCTCGAAGACGGCGGCTCGATCGACCAGGAAACGCGGCTGTTCGACCCGGGCAAGGGCGAGACGCGCTCGATGCGCTCGAAGGAAGAAGCGCACGACTACCGCTACTTCCCCGATCCGGACCTGCTGCCGCTGGAGTTCGACCAGGCCTTTGTCGATGAGCTGGCCGAAGGCCTCCCCGAATTGCCGGATGAAAAGAAGGCGCGCCTGGTCTCGTCCATGGGGTTGAGCGCCTACGATGCTTCGGTGCTGGTGTCGGAAAAGTCGATCGCCGACTTTTTTGAGCAGGTCGCGGCAGGCCGCGACGGCAAGACGGCGGCCAACTGGGTGATCAACGACCTCATGGGGGCGCTCAACAAGGACGGCAAGGGGATAGAGGAAACGCCGGTGAGCGCGGGGCAGCTCGGCGCGATCATCGACCTGATCAAGGATGGCACCATTTCCGGAAAGATCGCCAAGGACCTGTTCGAAATCGTCTGGACCGAGGGCGGCGACCCGAAGGAAATCGTCGAGCAGCGCGGCATGAAGCAGGTCACCGATACCGGGGCGATCGAGAAGGCTGTCGACGAAGTAATCGCGGCGAATCCGGACAAGGTCGAGCAGGCCAGGGCCAAACCGTCCATGGCTGGCTGGTTCGTTGGCCAGGTAATGAAGGCGACCGGCGGAAAGGCCAACCCGCAGGCGGTCAACGCGCTGGTCAAGGCGAGGCTCGGGCTGGAGGAATGAGTTCGGGATACACGATCCGGGTGACACGGCCCGGTGACGTAGCCGATGTCATGGCCTTCATGAAAGCCAGTTGGGCGCGGACCTACGAGCACCTGATCGGTGCCGCGGCGGTGGCAGAGATTTCCGATGCCAAACATGTACCGGCGCTCTTTGCCGGCGAGATCGACAACCAGAGCGCTGTCTCGCTTGTGGCGGAAGATGACCGGTATCGCATTGTCGGCCATCTGGGCGGTGACATCCGGGACGATGGCAGCTGTTTCGTGGACCGCATCCACATCGAACCGGCGTTCTGGGGGACGGGATTGGCCACGGCGCTGGTCCAGGAGGCTGTCAGGTCCATTGGCGAACGGGCGGACCGGCTCGAACTGACCGTGCTCGAAGGCAACGACCGGGCGATCGCTTTCTATCGCAAGGCAGGGTTCGACATGATTGCCAATCTGGGCGACGCCCACGGGCTGGCTGGAAAATCCGCAATCCTCATGCGCCTGACCCTGCGGGCCAACGCGACTTCTTCACGGGCTTGACGTATCGGTTGCTTCCCGCCATCGTGTCGCGGGTTTATCAGGTTCATTGAGACCCATCGAGTAACCGGAAACGGACCGGGGCTTCCACGGGCATGTGGATCAGGACTGTCGACAAGGAAGACATCGAGCCAATACGCGCGCTGCTGGTGAGGACTTGGCACGCGACTTACGACGACATCTACGGCGTCGAGCGTGTGGCGACCATCAACAAGGACTGGCATTCCGCCGATGCGCTGCGCAAGCGCATGACGAAGCCATATTCGGAATTCGTGATCGCGGACGACGGAGAAGACATCCTCGGCGTCGCCTTCGCCTCCATGGGCGAGGACCGGATCGCCTATCTCCACCAGCTCTACGTCAATCCGGAGGTGCAGGGCAGGGGCGCCGGGACCGCGTTGCTGATCGAGATGGAGAGCGCATTTCCATCGGCGGCGCGGATGCGCCTGGAGGTGGAGGAAGCCAACGGCAAAGCGATCGATTTCTATCTCAAGCACGGGTATCGCGAAGTGGGCCGGACCGACAATTGCGGAACACGGGATTCGGGCATTCCGGCCCTTGTCCTGGAGAAAACGATCGGGTGAGATCGGGTTGGTTTGCCACTGCGGGCCGGATTCGGACAAGGCGGTGCGAAATCAGGCCAAGTCGAGGGCTGCCCCCTTGTCTTCCTTGGCGTGGCCCTTCATAAGGCGACACAACGACACGATGCGGCGCGAGGCGCGGACATGATCAAATTCCTCAAGCAGTTTTTTACCTGGTGGAATGGACAGACGCTCGGCACCCGGTTCTACACCTGGCGCAAGGGTACGCGGATCGGCGAAGACCAGTTCGGCAACGTCTACTATCAGGGACCGAACGATCCAGAGGGAAGGCCGCGGCGCTGGGTGATTTTCAGCGGCTATGCCGAGGCGTCCGCGATTCCGCCGGGTTGGCATGGCTGGATGCATCACCGGACCGACACGGCGCCGACCGAGCAGGATTACGTAGCCAAGCCTTGGGAAGCCGAACACCAGGCCAACCTCACCGGATCGGCCAAGGCCTATCGTCCGAAGGGTTCGACGCTCAATCCGGCGACGCGGCCGGTGGTCACCGGCGACTATGACGCATGGTCGCCAGGTTCCTGAAACCAGTCGATCCCGGTCTCGGAATTTTCTTGCCACAATTGGTGGTTAACGGATTCTTGAAGGGCTGTGGCCGACTGTGGCTCCGCCGAATTCCGGGCGTGATCGAATGAGCCGAACAATCAGGATGAGCATGAAACGCGGTATCGTTATGTTGGCGGGCGCCGTGGCGCTGTCAGTGTTTGGCATGCCCGCGCGTGCGGAACGCATCACCAATCCGGTTGCCGAGTTCACAGGGATCGACAAGATCACGGGGCGGATCATCAATTTCGACGTCTACATCGACGAGACGGTCCAGTTCGGCGCACTGCTGGTTACGCCGCGGGTGTGCTACTCGCGCCCCGACACGGAAGAGCCGAAGACCGATTCGTTTGTCGAGGTCGACGAGATGACGCTGGACCGGAAAGTGCGCCGCATCTTTACCGGCTGGATGTTTGCCGAGAGCCCCGGGCTCAACGCTGTCGAACACGCGGTCTATGACGTCTGGCTGAAGGACTGCAAGCAGGATTCGGACGTCCCACCGCCGGAAAAACGGGGCTGACCTGGCGTTTCCCGCTCAGTGCGCGGAAAGCATTTTCATCGCCAGATTGGCGCAATGTTCGAGGATGGCCCGGTCGGCGGGCTTACGGCGAATGAAAATCGCGAAATAGAGCGGCGCGAGGATGTCTTCGATGGCCGATGCATGATCGGCAGACGCGGCGATCTCTCCCCTTCTTTCGGCCCTTTCGAGAAGTTCTGCCGCGCGCCGCAAGCGGATTTCCCAGAACGTGTCGCGCGCTGCATTGCCCGACGGACCGGCGGCAATCGCCAGGACCAGGAACGCCCGGCCAAGCGGCGATTGGATATATGCGCCCAGATGCGTGAACAGGGCGAGGAGATCGCCGTGCAGGTTGCCGGTATCGGGTAAAGGTATCTGCAGGTCAGCGGCATGCAGGGCGGCGTCCAGTGCGAGGTTTTCGGCATCCTTCCAGCGGCGATAGATAGTGGTGGGGTGAACGCCTGCGCGTTCCGCGACTGAAATCACCGAGAACGCAAACGGACCGCGTTGTTCGAGGATCTCAATCGCACTTGCGATGACGTCACGTCTCACGCGCGCGCTACGCCCTCCGGTTCGCCGCTTTTGCCCCGTCATTTCCCACCTATTTTCCGTTTCCCTTTCGAGGGCTTTTAACGCAACTTGTTTTGCTTTAAAACCGTCATTAAAGCAATAAAAGTTGTGTTAACGAGAACTGAGATGTCCTTACCCCTGCTATTGCACATTCTGGCTCTTGGCGTCTGGTTCGGCTGTATCGCCACGGAGACGGTTTTCGAGCACACGACCGGGACGGTTCCCGGCATGGAGGAAGCGATCGCCCGCCTCCATGTGAAGGTCGACTTGTGGATCGAAACGCCGGCCTTTACGGCCGTCCTGGCGACAGGCGCATGGCTCTACTCCACGACGCCCGTGACTCCCATGTTCACCGCAAAAATCTGGATCGGCGTCGCGGCCATCGCGGTGAATGTCATTTGCGTGTGGTTGGTTTTTGCTCGCGACAGGGCGTATGCGGCAAGAAAACGCGGTCACGCCCTTCAACTCGATCACTGGCAGCACAAAGCGGGCGGATTGCAGGTGCTGCTCATCATTGTCGTCCTTGCGCTCGCCTTTGGCGCAAGGGCGTGAGCCCAAAGTGTGCGGGATTTACTAACCTATGACTGGCTCGGCGGGGGATTGAACCAGGCAGGTTTCTCGATCGCCGCGGCCAGCAACTTCTCATACCGGTCGCGCGGGATATCTATCGCGCCGAATCGCTTGAGATGCTCGGTCGTGAACTGGGTGTCGAGCAGAGTGAAACCCTGCGCTTTCAGGCGTTCAACGAGATGGTAGAGGCAGACTTTCGAAGCATCGCGCTCGCGCGCAAACATGCTTTCGCCAAAAAACGCGCTTCCCAGAGATACGCCATAGAGGCCGCCGACAAGCCGGCCTTCGCGCCATGCCTCGACCGAATGGCAGTAGCCGCGCTTGAACAGCGCGCCATAAGCGTCCTGAATTGCCTCGTTTATCCATGTTGTCGGGCGGTCGGCGCGTGCTTCCGCGCAACCCTCGATCACCCCCTGGAAATCGTTGTCAAAGGCGATGTCGAAACGTTTCTGACGGACGATCTTGGCGAGGCTGCGCGGGACATGGAACCGGTCAAGCGGAATGACGCCCCGTAGTTCCGGCCGTACCCAAAAGACATCCTCGTCCCCGGCATCCTCGGCCATCGGAAACACGCCGCTGGCATAGGCGCGCAGCAGCAAATCGGGCGGAATGGCGCCACCGGGTGCGATCGGACGTGTCATCTCGATCCGTATATGGCGATTTGCGACCCGAATTCAGCCCTTCGGCTTGGAATCAAGGTATTTTTCGAGCCAGTGAATGTCATAGTCGCCATTGGCGATATCCTGGTTCGCCACCAGGTCCTGGAACAGCGGCAGGGTGGTGTTGATTCCGTCGACGACAAATTCGTCGAGTGCCCGGCGCAACCGCATCAGGCATTCAACCCGGTTGCGGCCATGGACGATCAGCTTGCCGATCAGGCTGTCGTAGTAGGGCGGTATGCGGTAGCCGGTGTAGCAACCGGAATCCACACGCACACCGACTCCACCGGGTGTGTGGAAATGCGTGATCGTGCCGGGGGAGGGCGTAAACGTGCGCGGATCCTCGGCGTTGACGCGGCATTCGATGGCGTGGCCGTGGAAACGGACCTCTTCCTGGCTGACCGACAATCCGCCACCCGAAGCGACCCGGATCTGTTCGTTGACGAGGTCGATATCGGTGATCGCTTCCGTCACCGGATGCTCGACCTGCAGGCGCGTGTTCATCTCGATGAAGTAGAACTCGCCATTCTCGTAAAGAAACTCGATCGTGCCTGCTCCGGAATACCCCATCTCGGCAATCGCATTGGCGCAGATCATGCCGATGCGGTCACGCTGCTCGGTATTGAGCGCCGGCGAATTGGCTTCTTCGAGGACCTTCTGGTGACGGCGCTGCAACGAGCAGTCGCGTTCGCCAAGATGGATGCCCTTGTCGACGCCATCGCCGACGACCTGGACCTCGATATGGCGCGGTTTCTCGAGATACTTCTCGATATAGACCGCGTCGTCGCCGAACGCGGCGCCTGCTTCCGAGCGGGCCGTCTGCAACGCGATCTCCATCTCGTCGGCGTCGCGGGCGACCTTCATGCCGCGGCCGCCGCCGCCGGCGGATGCCTTGACGATGACCGGATAGCCGATTTCGGCGGCGATGCGCTTTGCCTCGTCATTCTCGGTGACCGCGCCCTCGGAACCGGGCACGACAGGAATGCCGAGACGCTTGGCCGTACGTTTGGCTTCGATCTTGTCGCCCATCAGACGGATATGCTCGGCGCGCGGGCCGATGAACGTGATGTTGTGCGCTTCGAGAATCTCGGCAAACTTGGCGTTTTCCGACAGGAAGCCGTAGCCGGGATGGATGGCGTCCGCCCCGGTTATTTCGCAGGCGGCAACGATCTGGTGAATGTTGAGATAGGAGTCGCGTGCCGCTGGCGGGCCGATGCACACGCTTTCGTCGGCAAGGCGGACATGCATTGCCTCGGCGTCGGCGGTTGAATGGACCGCGACCGTTCCGATACCCAGTTCCTTGGCGGCGCGCAGCACCCGCAGCGCAATCTCACCACGGTTTGCGATAAGGATCTTGTTGAACATGATCCGCCTATTCGATCACGACGAGGGGTTCGCCGAATTCGACCGGCTGTCCGTCTTCCACCAGGATCGCCGTGATCGTACCCGAACGAGGCGCCGGTATCTGGTTCATGGTCTTCATCGCCTCGATGATCAAAAGCGTCTGGCCTTCCTTAACGGTTTGACCGACATCGACGAAGTGGCGGGCGCCGGGTGCAGGCGCCAGATAGGCGGTGCCGACCATGGGCGAGGGAATCGCGTTCTTGCTGTTGTCGGCCGCCGGCGCCGCGGGCGCGGGGGCAAGCGCCGCCGCCGCGGCGGGCGGCGCTTGAACGACTTGGGCAGTCTGGGCAGGCGCTGAGGCAATCTGGCGCGAAACCCGAACCCGAACATCGTCCTGTTCGACCTCAATTTCGGAAAGATTGTTTTCGTTCAGGATTTCGGCCATGTCGCGGATCAGTTGCTTGTCGATTCCGGACGATTTGGAAGCCATGCCTTTTACCCTCTATGTACTCGTTCGCCACGCCGCACCGGAGTTCGGCGTGAGGCGACGTCCCCTTGTCGCATTCCGCCGGTTACCTGCGGAGATCATCTTTTCGCGCGACAGGTTCCTGAGAACCTGTCCCCGCGGCAGATCGTACCGCTGCCTCTATAAAGCGCTTATCTGATGACGCAAAGTGCGCAAGTGCGTTCTTTTCTTCTCCACAGGCGGCCCGGATGCCCGTCCGGGCTCCTCGGTGGCACGGCGTCCTCAGCACGTCGCGCTTTGGCAGCTCCGTACATTGGCGACTTTTTGAGTCAGAACGTCTCGTCCCAGCGCACCGAATATGACCTCGTCGGCGATGACGTAGGACGGTGTTCCGGTGATCGCGAGATCGTTGGCTAGCCGGTAGGTGGTTCGGAAACGCTGCTCGATCTCCGGATTTTTCATTTCTTCGCGCAGCGCGGCTTCGTCGACACCCATCGACAAAGCGAGCGAAATGGCGCGATCCTCGTCGACGTGGCCCTTGGTTCCCAGCAATTTGCGGTGAAACTCGCCGTATTTTTCGGGCGCGAGCGCCCGGAAAGCCTGGGCGACGATGTGGGCCTTGTGAGAATCCTCTCCGAGAATCGGGAACTCCTTGAGGACGAAACGCAGGTCCTTGTCGTTTTCGACCATGGCGTTCATGTCGCTGAGCGCGCGTTTGCAAAATCCGCAATTGTAATCGAAGAATTCCACAATCGTGACTTTGCCGTCGGGATTGCCGACAATACCGTCATAGTCGGCGCGAAAAATTTCGCTGGCTTCGGACGAGATCGTCTGGCGCTGAAGCTCTTTTTGCGCTTCGTCCTGGCGCTTTTCCAATACCGATTGCATTTCCACCAGGATTTCGGGGTTCTTGAGCAGGTACTCGCGCACGATTTGCTCGATCTGAGTGCGGTTCTTTTCACTGATCTGAGTTGCATCGGCCGAAATCGCGGGTGAGGCCGCCGCCAATCCGGCGGAAAGAATTATCGCCGCCGCGGCCGACCTTGCGGTCGAATATCCGAGTACCATGGATCGTTTCCCTTTCTGGACAGGCTTAGTGTGGCTGTCGCCGTTACCTGTCATTTCTTTCCTATAGGCCTGAAATTTATGATGTCTTGTGCGCGGATCCAGCTCGGTGAGCCGGTTTTCATCTTGGTTTGCGCCCGTGCTGCGAAGATTTTGGCTTCGCGGAAGTTGCCCGAATAGAAATTGCCCTCGGCAGCCGCCAGTTCAGCCTGCCCGATTTCGCCGAGCGCGCCGTAACCTTGCGACAGAAACCGGTAGGCGACCGGGTTTTCGCGATCCTTTGCCAGTCCGGCGGCCAGGACCTTCACACCGGTCGCTATCGCGCTCTTGTCGCCGCTGGCGATCAACGCCTGGCCGCGAGCGATGGAAAGCATCGTGGAGCGGCTGCGGCTGAGCTTCGCCGCGCGGTTATAGGCTGCGGCCGCATCGGCGGGCTTGTTCAGTTTCAGTAGGATGTCACCGCGCAATTCCTGGAAATAGGCGAATTTCGGCCGTTGGCGGATGAGTTGGTCTGTTGACGCCAGCGCGCTGCGCGGGTTGCCATACAGGAATGTCGAAATCGCCGAACCATATTGGGCGGCAAGCGACTTCGAATTGCTGCGGAACATGCGTTGCACGGCCGCCGCGCCCGAGGTGTAGGCCGCGATTTTCGCGCGGGCGAGATCATGGCGCTCCTGCAGGGCAGGGCTGTCCTTCTTGTTCCAGTATTTGCTCTTGCGCGCGAGCTCCTCGATGTTGGCGATGCGCGCGCGCGGCAGGGGGTGGCTGACCAGATACGGGTCGGCGCGCGTTCCCGAAAGCGACAGCGCGTTTTCGAAACGCTTGAAGGTCGCCACCATGCCTTTGGCGGAGTTACCAGTCTTGTTGAGATAGGTGATCGCAGAACGGTCGGCGGTTGCCTCCTCTGTGCGTTGGTAAGAGAGAATACTGCGCCGGGCAGCCTCCGCGCCGCCGGCGGCAATGCCGCCGCCGACGCCGGCCAAGCCATTGTTGCGCGTGGCAATGGCCGCCGCGGTTGCGCCCGCTCCAAGAAGACCCGCCACGATCGCCATCGTCTGGGCGCGCGCCAATTGCTGGCGCAGGCGCTCCTGGTGCCCGCCGGCTATGTGACCAGCTTCGTGGGCGATCACACCGATGATCTCGTTCGGGGTTTCCGCGGCCATCAGAGCACCGGTGTTGAGGAACAGGCGGCGTCCCACCACAAAGGCATTGAACGACGGGTCATTGACAAGAATGATGTCGATACCCGATCGCGACAGGCCGGCGGCATTCAGGATTGGCCGGGCGTAGTCGCGGACCAGTTCCTCGATCTCGGCGTCGCGCACGACCGCAAGAGACTGTTGCTGGGCGAAAACCGGGCGTATGCCAAACACCATGATATGCGCGATTGCAACCGCGACGACAACGATGCCGCGCAGGCTCCCCATCCAGCTGTGATCAGTCATTCGACGGTGGGAATTCATGGCAAATCCAGTGGTATACGAGCATTTGACGCGAGGAAACCCGGCTTTCACGTCCTCATGAACTTGTGATCGCCACAGCAATCGGGCATTTGTGCGGCGTTTGAAGATCCGGCGCAGTGTTGCTGCGTTTGCCGGATCAATCCAAACAGATCAAAGGGCTCTAATTCAACCTGTCCGGGGCAAGCATGGCTGTCTATCTATCCGCACGAAGCGAAGTCGAGCCGTTCCATGCCATGGACGTGCTGGCGGAGGCAAACCGGCTGAAGGCGACGGGCGCGCCGATCATATCGATGGCGGTCGGCCAGCCTGGCGATCCGGCGCCCGATATCGTGCGCAATGCCGCCGCCAAAGCCCTCATGGACGGGACCATCGGCTACACCGATGCGCTTGGGACGATGGCCCTGCGCGAGGCGATCGCGAAGCACTACCACGACCACTACTCCGTCGAGGTTTCGCCCGCCCGCATAGCCGTCACGACCGGGTCGTCGGCGGCGTTCAACCTGGCGTTCCTGGCTTGCTACGATCCCGGGGACCGCGTCGCGATCACGGTGCCGGGCTATCCGGCCTATCGCAACATCCTGAAAGCGCTCGGGCTGGTGCCCGTCGAAATTCCGACCGGCGATGGCGGATACCTGAAAGCCGAACACATCCGCGAAGCCCATGCCCAAAAGCCGATCAAGGGCGTGCTGTTTGCGAGCCCGGCAAATCCGACAGGCGCGATCATTCCCGAGGACGAATTGCGCGCGATTATGGAGACCGGACAAGAGCTCGGTATCGCGCTGATCTCCGACGAGATCTATCATCGGCTCAACTACCGGGGGAGCGATGTCACCGCACTGGCGCTCGATCCCGACGTCATGGTGATCAACTCATTCTCGAAATATTACTGCATGACGGGCTGGCGCGTCGGCTGGATGGTGCTCCCTGAAAAGCTCGTGCGCCCGATCGAGCGGATAGCACAAAGCCTGTACATATCCGCACCGGCGCTGTCGCAGGCCGCAGCCATCCATGCATTCGAGGCGACCATGGTTCTCGACGCGGTCAAGGCGCGCTATGCGCAGAATCGCGCGCATCTGCTCGAAGCCTTGCCGGCGCTGGGTTTCGATATCGCAGCGCCGATGGACGGCGCTTTCTACGCCTATTGCGATGTTTCGCGGCGAACGAACGATTCCATGGAGTTTGCCCGCAGAATGATCCAGGAAGCTCATGTCGCGGCGACGCCGGGCCATGATTTCGATCCGACCCAAGGCGAGCGTTTCATGCGGTTTTCCTATGCCGGTCGGGTCGAGGACATGGTCGAGGCAACCGATCGCCTGAAACGCTGGCTTAGCGCTTAAGACCGAACTACAGACATCATGCTCGACATGAAAAAGCCGGGGCAAATCCCCGGCTTTTCTTGATTTAATTCGGTACAAATCCGATCAGAAAAAGCTCTTGCGCTGCCACCAGCCGGCTTTGCGCGGTTTGCTTTCGTCCGACGTGTCGGTCGTTTCGGAAGAGGAGACCGATGTAACGACCGGCTCGCTCGTGGAAACTACTTCGGCCTCCTTGGCCGCGGGTTTGCGGCGGGCGCGGCGCGGCTTTTCCGCGGGCTCATCGGCCGGTTCGGCCTTGGCGTCGTCGGTCGCGGCGGGCACTGACGCCGGCTCGACGGCTTCAGCCGTGTCTTCCGCCGCCACCTTCTTCGCCCGGCTGCGCCGCTTCGGAGCGGGCTTTACCGGTTCTTCGACAGGCTCGGCGGCGACTTCGGGTTCCTCGACAGCGCTTTCGGTTTCCTCAACGGCAACCGCCGATTCGGCTTCGACTTCGGGCATCTCTGCGGCTGGAGCGCTGTCCGCATCTTCCGCGACAGCTTCCGCGCCGCTATCCGTTTCCACGGTTTCGGTTTCGTCGTCGCGACGGTTACGGCGGCCGCCGCGCTTGCCGCGCCGGCGCTTTTTGCGCTCGGTTCCCTCGGGATCGCCATCCTCGCCATCGGCCCGGACGCTTTCGTCCTCGGCCTCTCCGGTCGCGGCGGATTCGTTGCCGGTCTCGTCAGACACGGAGTCCGCATCGCGATCGCGGCCGCCGCGCCGGCGCCGGCGCCGGCGGCGTTTGCGGTTCTTGGCGCCGTCGTCGCTCTCGTCGCCGCCATCGCGCGCTTCCGTTTCGCGCTCGGCCGTGTCTTCCTCTTCCTCCGACAACTCTTCATCAAGTTCGCCGGCGAAATCGGGGGCAATGACCGTGGCCGTGGAAGGCACACCATCGGTGACCGGTCCGCGGTCGATCTCGACCATCTTGATACCCACGGTTTCGTCGGCTTCGACCGTGATGGTCAGGCCGAAACGCTGTTCCAGTTCGACCAAATTATTGCGCTTGTTGTTGAGCACATAAAGCGCGGTCGATGCGGGAACCCTGACCGTGATGTGATGACGCGCATCCTTGGTCAGGTATTCCTCAATGGCGCGTAGGACATAGAGCGCAACGGAGGATTCGGAGCGTATATGGCCGGTGCCACCGCAATGCGGACAGACCTGCATCGTGCTTTCGAGCACCGAGGAGCGAATACGCTGGCGCGACATCTCGAGCAGGCCGAACGGCGAAATCCGCCCGACCTGGATGCGCGCACGGTCGTGGCGCAGTGCGTCTTTCATTCGCTTTTCGACGGACCGGTTATTGCGCTTCTCCTCCATGTCGATGAAGTCGATCACGACCAGACCGGCGAGGTCGCGCAGGCGCAACTGACGAGCAACTTCGTCGGCCGCTTCCAGATTGGTCTGGAGCGCGGTGTCCTCGATAGAATGCTCGCGCGTGGAGCGGCCGGAGTTGACGTCGATCGAGACCAGCGCCTCGGTCTGGTTGATGATGATGTAGCCGCCGGATTTCAAGGTGACCTGCGGCTGCAGCATCTTGTCGAGTTGCGATTCGATTCCGTGGCGCACGTAAAGCGGGACCGGCTCACGATAGGGCTGAACCGCCTTGGCGTGGCTGGGCATCAGCATGCGCATGAAGTCCTTGGCCTCGCGGTAGCCCTCCTCTCCGGCAACGAGAATCTCGCCGATGTCCTTGTTGTACAGGTCACGCACAGAGCGTTTGATAAGGCTGCCTTCCTCGTAGACGAGGGCAGGGGCCGACGAGGACAGGGTCAATGTGCGGACATTCTCCCACATCCGCATGAGGTATTCGTAGTCGCGCTTGATTTCGGCTTTGGTGCGGTTTGCACCCGCTGTCCGCAGGATGACGCCCATGCCTTCTGGCACGTCGAGGTCCTTGACGACGTCCTTGAGCCGCTTGCGGTCCTGGACATTGGTGATCTTGCGCGAAATGCCGCCGCCGCGCGCCGTGTTCGGCATCAATACCGAGTACCGTCCGGCCAATGACAGGTAGGTGGTCAGCGCGGCGCCCTTGTTGCCGCGTTCCTCCTTGACGACCTGAACCAGCAGAATCTGGCGGCGCTTGATCACTTCCTGGATCTTGTAGTTGCGGCGCTGGCTGCGACGCCTGTCCGGCACCTCTTCAAGTGCATCCTCGGCGCCAACCACATCGACTTCTCTGCCATTGCCGTTTTCGCCGTTGTCGCCGCCGCCATCATCCGCATCGCCGGCGTCATCATCGTCGGCTTCATCGCCATCGGCTCGCGTGACGTCGCCTTCGATGTCGGTCTCGTCGGAATTGTCGAGGGCCGCCGGCTCCGATACGAGATGAGCGTCAGCGTTGGCGGCCATCGCTTCTGCCGTTTCCTCCGCGTCATCACCGGCGGACTGTTCCTCGCCGTGAACGACATCGGATGACTTGGCCTTGGCGACCTTGTCTCCGCCGCGTCCACGACGGCGTCGTCCGCGGCTCCGCCCGGCGGAGCGTTCGTCCGCGGCGTCGTCCTCTTCCTGCTCGGCGCGCACCGCTTCGGCCTCGTCGCGCAGCAGGGCTTGCCGGTCCGCGACCGGAATCTGGTAGTAATCCGGATGGATTTCGGAAAAAGCAAGAAAACCGTGCCGGTTGCCGCCGTACTCGACGAACGCGGCTTGAAGCGACGGTTCAACCCGGGTCACCCGGGCAAGGTAGATGTTTCCTTTTAGTTGCTTTTTGTCCTGTGATTCGAAGTCGAACTCTTCGATTCGATTACCGCGTGTTACAACAACCCTCGTTTCCTCCGGGTGGGAGGCGTCTATTAGCATTTTGTTCGGCATTATCGAAAATCCCTACGGCATGGCTTGGCGGCCCGCGGCGCCTTGATATGCGCTGCAGTCCGAACAAGTTTCTCATGCCGGATTGTTTTGGCTCTTTCGGCGAAGCTGGCGCCGCAGTCAACGATCCGTCCGCCGCCTTTCGGGCGCGGATACTCACGGATCGCCGGACTGCTGCCTTGGTTGCCATCGCGTTGCCGCTTTAAGCCTCTTGATTTAAGGAAACGGATTGCCCCGCTTCCCGCTTTGCTCTCGAAATTTCGGCACGGGTTGAGCTGTCCGTACCGTTTTCCTCACACAAAGGGTCCCTGCAGGGGACGCCTTGAAGAAATCCTGTGGGCTGACCCGGGATCAGCGACCGGCGACTGCTTTCCGTCACGGTCTTGAATTGCAAAAACAAGACAGGCAATACGGTTGCAGGGCACCGGGCTGGCATGGCAACCCAACCCTGCTTTTATGTGTTGCCGGCGAATGTGGCAACCCTTGTTGAGTGCCGCATTGCGAAGCCGGATGTCATGCTTGTCGTTGCATGGCAAATTCCCGGCAGGGGTTTGGACCGCGGAAAGCCTCGGTTAACCTTGTCCGGTTAGAAATTGTTAACCGATCCGCCGCGTGCACATCGCAGCGGATGCGGATTCCGCCGCCGGCGAACTGCGGATGCCGGTTCGATTTGGAAGGAATGTCAGGGCTGCTGCGAACGATGGATACGGACACTCACGGCTTTGCCAGCGCGGTCGGTGCGCATTCGCGGGTGTTGGCCGCAGTCTTGTGCTGGCTGGTGGTAATCGTACTGGTATCTGCCGGCCATGCGGCTCCGACCGGCGACAAAACGGATGCGCTGGTCGCCTATGACTATTCGATGGCGGGCGACAAGTCGCGGACACGCATCCTGATTCGGTTCGACCGAAGGCCAGATTTTTCCTGGTTTGTGCTGCGGAGCCCCTACCGGCTGGTAATCGACCTGCCCGAGACCGGCTTCCGGTTCCTTCCGGATGCGCTGGAGCCAAACGGCATGGTCCGCGATGTGCGTTACGGCGCGTTGGAGGAGGGACGTTCGCGGGCGATCGTGGGCTTTGAGGGCCCGTTTCAGGTGGAAAAGATCGAGGCGGTCGAGAGCGACAAGAAATCCGGCTACCGGCTGGTAATCGATGTCGTCAAGGCCACCGGGACGCAGTTTGAACAGGCTCTTGCCCGCATGGCCGACCGGACAGGCTCCATCAAGGCAACGCAAAAGGGCGATCGCCTGGTAAAGGGGAGTACGCCGTCGAGCCATCGCTTCACCGTGGTGATCGATCCCGGTCACGGCGGAATTGACGGCGGCGCGCTCGGACTTGATGGCACCGAGGAGAAGAAAATCACGCTCGCTTTCGCGCTCGAGCTTCGCGAAAAGCTGGAAGAGACGAAGCGTTTTAATGTCGTGATGACGCGCGATGCCGATGAATTCCTGCGCCTCGACGAGCGGGTGCGGATCGGCCGCCAAAGCGATGCCGACCTGTTCATTTCGATCCACGCCGACACGATACGTTACCACCAGGTCCGCGGCGCTACGGTGTACACGATCTCGGAAAAGGCTTCCGACGAGATCGCCGCTGCGATTGCCGAGCAGGAAAACCTCGCCGATTCGATTGCCGGCGCGGAGCTGGAGGACGAAAACCGGGACGTCGCCGACATCCTCGTCGATCTGGTGCGGCGCGAGACCCAGACCTACTCGATCCGGTTTGCCCGCTCCCTGGTGGAGGAACTGTCGAGCGACGTGGAACTGATCAAGAACCCGCACCGGTCGGCCGGGTTCAGGGTCCTTACCGCGCCAGACATGCCGTCGGTGCTCGTCGAACTCGGATATCTGTCGAATCCGAAGGACGAAAAACTGCTGCGCGATCCGAAATGGCGCGCCAAGGCCGCCGCGAACATCGTGAAGGCTGTTTCGCTGTTTGCCTCGGCGCGCGCGCAAACCGGGGGATGACGGCTTGTTTCGGTCAAGGGGAGCCGATAAATCGATCGGGAAGGGCGGCGACGGAAAGTTCGTTGCGAATTCGCCGGTAAAATCTCGACTACAACGTTCGTGTGCCGCATTTTGCCCACATCCGGGATGCATTTGCGAATTACGAGACAGGATCAAGTCGCGTTCCGGCGCGGCAGAATGCGGAATCTGGAGCTGATATGGTACGGCTGATCGGGTATTTTTTCGGCATCGGTACGGCCTTGGCATTGCTGGTTGCTGCCGGCGTTGCGATTTATGTCAGCGATCTCGCGAAAGACCTTCCGGACTACGAGGTCCTGTCCAAATACGAACCGCCGGTGACGACGCGCGTCCATGCGTCCAACGGGGTCCTCATGGCGGAATATGCCCGCGAGCGGCGGCTGTTCCTGCCGATCAAGGCAGTTCCCGACCGCGTAAAGGCGGCCTTCATCTCGGCGGAAGACAAGAACTTCTACTCCCATCCCGGCATCGACGTGATGGGACTCGGGCGCGCGTTCATCGCCAATCTGAGGGGCGGGCGGGCGCAGGGCGCTTCGACTATCACGCAACAGGTCGCGAAGAACTTCCTTCTGTCGAACGAGCGCACCTATGACCGCAAGATCAAGGAAGCCATCCTGGCATTCAGGATCGAGCAGGCTTATTCGAAAGATCGTATCCTCGAGCTTTATCTCAACGAGATCTTTTTCGGGTTCGGCGCCTACGGCATCGCTGGCGCGGCGCTGACCTACTACGACAAGTCCGTCAATGAACTGACGATTGCGGAAGCCGCCTACCTGGCCGCCTTGCCCAAGGGCCCCAGCAACTATCATCCCTTCAAGCACACCGAGCGGGCAGTCGAGCGTCGCAATTATGTGATCGGGCAGATGGCGGCAAACGGCTACATCACCGACCAGGAAGCCGCCGAAGCCGAGGCTCTCCCGCTGGGCGTCACACCGCGCCGCGGCGGAACCTATCTGTTTGCCGGCGAGTATTTCACCGAGGAAGTCCGCCGCGAAATTATCGACCGCTACGGCGTGGACGCGCTCTACGAGGGCGGCCTGTCGGTGCGTACCACGATCGTGCCCGCACTCCAGGAAATCGCCCGCAAGGCGCTGCAGAACGGCCTGATGAAGTATGACACCCTGCGCGGTTATCGCGGACGCGCCGGACATATCGAAACATCAGGCGACTGGGGCGTGGCATTGGCCGACGCCGATGGGCTTTACGACGTTCCCGAATGGGCCGTCGCCGTTGTGCTGGATGTGAGCGAGGAAGGGATCACGGTTGGTCTGCAGCCGAAACGTGAAGTCTCCGGCGAAATCCAGCCTGAACGGTCTCGCGGCTTCGTCGCGCTGAACGACATGAAATGGGCGATGCGCTATGTGCGCGACGGCAAGCGGCTTAAGGCGAAATCCCCGGCCGACGTGTTTTCTGTCGGTGACGTCATCTTCGTTGAGAAGAAGAACGGCGAGGATGAGGGGTATGTACTGCGCCAGCCGCCGGAAATCGAAGGCGGCATGGTCGCCATGGATCCCCACACCGGCCGTGTCCTGGCAATGGTCGGCGGCTTCTCGTTCGCCGAATCGCAGTTCAACCGCGCAACGCAGGCCTATCGCCAGCCCGGATCGGCATTCAAGCCCGTGGTCTACTCGGCGGCGCTCGACAACGGCTACACGCCGGCGTCGGTTATTCTGGACGGACCGATCTCGATCCGTTCGGGCGGCCAGGTCTGGGAACCCAAGAACTATGGCGGCGGATATGCCGGTCCGTCGACGCTTCGCCTTGGGATCGAAAAGTCGCGTAACCTTATGACCGTGCGCCTGGCCAAGGACATGGGCATGAAAATGGTTGCCGAATATGCGGAGCGTTTCGGTCTCTACGACAAGTTGCCACAGGTGCTCGCCATGGCTTTGGGTTCCGGCGAGACAACCGTCATGAGGATGGTTTCGGCCTATTCGATCATGGCCAATGGCGGCAAGGCGATCAAACCATCGCTGATCGACCGAATTCAGGACCGGTACGGCAAGACGATCTTCAAGCATGACGAGCGCATTTGCGAAGGCTGCGTCGCGACGAGCTGGGTCAACCAGCCCGAACCCGAACTGATCGACAACCGCGAGCAGGTGCTCGACCCGATGACGGCCTACCAGATTACCTCGATGATGGAAGGCGTGGTCAAGCGCGGGACCGGCTACACCGTCTCGGAACTGGGCATTCCGATCGCCGGTAAGACCGGTACCACCAATGACGAAAAGGATGCCTGGTTCGTCGGGTTCACGCCCAATCTCGTGGTCGGCCTGTACATGGGCTACGACACGCCGAAGCCGATGGGACATGGCGCGACGGGCGGCGGATTGGCCGCGCCGGTATTCAAGGACTTCATGGGCAAGGCGCTTGCAGGAAAGCGCCCGGTCGAATTCCGGGTTCCGGACGGCATGAAACTGATCGCTATCAACCGCAAGACAGGCATGCGTGCGACCGAATCGGGGCCTGGCGTCATCATGGAAGCGTTCAAGCCGGGGACCGGACCGGCGGACAGCTATTCCGTGATCGGCATGGAAGATCTCGACGCGCAGGAGCGCGCGCAGGCAATCTCGCCGCAAGCCAACCGGGCGATCACCGGGGGGGCCGGGGGGCTCTACTGACGGGATTGCTCGCGGGCGGAAGCCGGTTGCGCCCCAGGCCTTTACACGGGCCGGGCACATTCCTATGTTCCGCGCCGGTTCATCAGCGCCGCCCGTTTGGGCGGCCTTTCAGCAACAGGATTACGCGATGCGCGCGGAAACTCAGTATCTCGTCGACGAAATCAAGCAGGCAATCAGCTTGCTGAGGAGGCATCTTTGACTGGGATCAGGCTGTAAAGCGCCTCGGCTATCTCAATTCCCGCGCCGAAGATCCAGACCTGTGGAACGATCCGCAGGAAGCCCAGAAACTAATGCGCGAACGCCAGACCCTCGAGGAGAATATCGAGGCGATCAAGCGGTTGTCGCAGTCGCTCGACGACAATGTCGAACTGATTTCGATGGGCGAGGAAGAGGGCGACGCGTCGATCGTAACCGAGGCGGAAAGCGCGATCCGGTTACTCAAGGGAGAGGTTGCTACCCGGCGCATCGAGACCCTGCTGTCCGGCGAGATGGACAGTTCCGACACCTTTCTGGAAGTCCATGCGGGCGCGGGCGGCACGGAGAGCCAGGACTGGGCGCAGATGCTCCTGCGCATGTACACGCGCTGGGCCGAGCGGCGCGGATTCAAGGTGGAAGTCCAGGACATCGCCTACGGCGAAGAAGCGGGCATCAAGGGTGCCACGATCCTCGTAAAGGGTCACAATGCGTATGGCTGGCTGAAGTCGGAATCGGGCGTGCATCGGCTGGTTCGCATTTCGCCCTATGACAGCAATGCGCGGCGTCACACCTCATTTTCCTCAGTCGGCGTCTATCCCGTTATCGACGACAACATCGAGATCGACATCCAGGACAAGGATATCCGCATCGACACCTACCGGTCATCGGGCGCGGGCGGCCAGCACGTCAACACGACGGATTCGGCGGTCCGCATCACCCACTTGCCGACCGGTATCGTCGTCACGTCATCGGAAAAGTCGCAGCACCAGAACCGGGCGAATGCGATGAAGGCTCTGCGCGCGCGCCTCTACGACCTGGAGATGCAGAAGCGCGAGGAAGCTGCCCAATCGGCGCACGACGCGAAAACCGATATTGGCTGGGGACACCAGATCCGTTCGTATGTGCTGCAGCCTTATCAACTCGTGAAGGACCTGCGCACCGGAGTGGAGTCGACCTCGCCTTCCGACGTGCTCGACGGCGAACTTGACGCCTTCATGGAGGCCGCGCTCGCCCACCGTATCGAGGGTGGTGAGATCGAGGTCGCGGACGTCGAGTAGCGGTAAAAAGTTATTGGAAAACAAGAATTTTTCGGATTGCGTTGAATAGCATAATTCAACAATAGTCGCCTCCGTTTGTTTTCCCGGGGGGGTATCGTGAAACGGGCACCGATCGTACTTGCCGCGTTGTCGGCGTCCATACAGTTCGCTTTCGCCGAGGACATCGCCAGCCTGTCAAAGCCGCCAATATCCGGCGATTTTGCGCTTTACGGCGGCGGGTTCTGGATCAATGACTACGCATTTCCCCTTTTCAGCGATCACGGTACAATCATCGGCGGCGAGGCGCGGGTCAATTACTGGGTCCTGCCGGCGATTTCCGGCCAGGTAGATGTTGACGCAGAATATGTCCGCGACACGGTTTTCCCGGCTCTTGCCCAGACCACTGTCAATTTAGCTGCGCACCTAAACTGGCGTAGCGACAACATGCTTTTCGGCGGCTTTGCCTCGGTCGGCGTTGACAGGGACTGGTGGGAATCGACGTTTGGCACGATCGGCGTTGAAGGCCAGGTCGATCTTGGCGATCACATGCTCCTTTACGCTCAGGTCGGCGGCTTCCGATCGCTTTCCGGCACTTGGGGGGTCACCGGTACATTCGTGCGCGGGGAAGGCCGATATTTTATCGATCCCAACACAATGGCAGCAGCCAACCTGGGTTATTCGCTCTACTATTATTTCAATGGCGCTGACGCTGTCGACGCCATTCAGTGGGGCCTTGATGTCGAGCACAGATTTACCACCTCGCCGGTCTCGGTTTTCGCATCCTATCAGGGTAGCCATGAGCGGGAGGCTGCCGAGGCCGAGAGCTGGGCGGTGCACTCGTTCCTTATAGGCTTGAAACTGAGCTTTGGGACCCAAACACTTGAGGAATCCTCGAAGACCGGCCCGACCCTGAGGGATTACAACCCGATGACCGGTGCGAACCATATCCGCTTCAGCGATTGGGAATAGCTACGGGCCCCGACACCGGTTTTCCGAATGACGGCAAGACGGCAATCTTGACGATTTCATGGATGCGGCTCTGTCGCATCGCATCGAGGGCACCAACAGGCCGGTGGAAGATATCGACTGTCGCCTCCGGCGGCCAACGATTGGCCAATCCCTGCCGCGTCACAGCAGCTTGGAGATTTTCCGGCCGGTCTTGAGATAACGCAGCGGATTGAGGGCCTTGCCCTTGTAGCGGACCTCGTAGTGCAGGTGCGGGCCTGTCGAGCGTCCCGTGCTACCGACCTTGCCGATAACGGTTCCCGGTTTGACGATGTCGCCTTTCTTGACAAGGATCCGGCTCATATGGCCGAAACGGGTGGTGTAGCCGCCCGCATGTTCGATCTCGACCATCCGGCCGTATCCGCCATTCCAGCCCGCGGCGATTACCTTGCCGGAACCTGTGGCGTGGATGGGCGTGCCGCGCGTGGCGCGGAAGTCCATGCCGGCATGGAGGGCAGGTGTGCCGATGATCGGGTCGCGCCGGTAACCGAAGAGCGACGATACGGCGCTCCCTGGCGACGGATTGCCCAACGGGTAGCGTGCGATAGTGGTCTTCAGCGTGCTGAGCCGCGACAGGGCGGAGTCCAGTTCGGCGACCTGGAAATCGAATGTGGTCGCCGCATTTGCCGGAACGAGTGGACCGCCAATGCCTTCCTTGTTGAATCCCTCGGAAACACCCTTCAGGCCAGCGGCGTCCAGGGCGTTGGCGACCGCGTCGGCGGTCTTCTCGGTCTCCTGGGTCAACAGACGCAGGCGCTCGACCTGCGTTTTCTCGATTGTGCGCAGCGACTGGTTGATCGAGACAAAGATCCGGTCTGCGCGATCGGCAGCCGATTCAGCCGAGCCGATCGACGGCGTAAAAAGCGAAGCGGCGACGAAGCGGCCGGACTTTTCGCTGTAACCCAGCCGTGCGGACTTGCCGGAGGAACCGGGTTCGTGATCGTTCGGGCGGGGGAGAGGGACCGGTACGGAGGACGAGGTCTTGCCGGTGATGCGATCCAGGATCGGGCCGAACCGACCCTGACGATCCGCCAGCGCTTCCTGGCGGGCGAGCAATTCGCCGACCTTGTTCTCGACGAGCTGCTGATCGAGCAACTGGCGGCTTGTAATGCGATCCACCTGGGTCCGCAATGCCGAGATGCGATCCTCATAGCTTTGCTGCATGCGCGCCTGGCGTGCGATCGTTCCGGAGAGCAGATCGTCGCGGATGACAAGGTATGTCGTGGCGCCGAAATAGCCGATTGCCGCTGCGGCAACGATGGAACCGGCAAGGGCCGCAATCCATGGTTTGATCGTGAAATGGCGAACTTCATTGCCGTGGGCAATGATTATGGTGTGTGGTTCTTTTCTCTTACCGAAAACCGGTGTTTTCTGAGTGCGATCCGTCACAATTCCGACCCGTTGCCAGTTACGCTGCAAGCCCCCGGATTACACACCGTTAAGGTTAATAAAGGGTTGGGCAGGCAGCGAATGGCCGGAATGAGCGCCGGCGATTGGCGATCGCACGAACGGCGGGGTTAAGAACCGGCGGTGACCTCGTCGAGGACCGCGCGCGCATGGCCGGGCACCTTTACCTTGCGCCAGATTTTTGAGATTTTGCCTTGCGGATCGATCAGGAAGGTGGAGCGTTCGACGCCCATGTATTTACGGCCATACATGCTCTTCTCGACCCAGACTCCGTAGGCATCGAGCGCTGTTTTCTCCTCGTCGGAGACGAGATCGACCGCGAGGTTGTGCTTGGCCTTGAACTTTTCGTGTTTCTTCGCGCTGTCGGGCGACATGCCGACGAGTAGCGCGCCCGCTTTGTCAAATTCGCCGCGCAAAGCCGTGAATTCTATGGCTTCCCGTGTGCAGCCGCTCGTGTCGTCCTTCGGATAGAAGAACAGGACAACGGTCTTTCCCCTGAGGTCGGACAAGCGAAACGTACCTCCACCGTCGCGGGGGAGATCGAAATCGGGTGCCGTTTGTCCTGGTTCAAGCTTAGCCATAACATTGCCCTTGTTCGCTGTTCTAACGCGCCAGCGTCTGGATATAATATCCGGCGCAGATTCGTCCAAGGGGCAACGGTGGAATGAACAAACGCACCGGCAGGGTGCACGATAGACATGCGCGCGTGCATTTCCGCCGCGGTGATATCGCGCCCCTGCATTCCTTTCCTTCGGCCGATGGTCAGAAGCGTGCGCTGCGTGGACGCCTGCCGCACTTTGCAGGTGCGCGATACCTGGCAGCTGGTGCCTCTCTGGCCCTGAGCCTGGCGGTGGCCGGGATTTTTGGTCTGTGGATCGCCGTAAATGCCGGCTTCGGGCACGATACGATCGTGCAGAATGCCGAGGCGGCGCTGAACGACATCATTCCGGGCGGCGTCGGCGTGACGATCGGCGATACCGGGCTCTCGTTCGATGCCTCAAGCCTGCTTGCGCTCGAAGCTCGCGATATCCGGGTGCGCCAGCAACAGGCTGGCGCCGAGAAAACGATCGAGATCGGCAAGGTGCGGCTAGGTCTCAACTTGTTCGCGCTGATAACCGGCGAACTGAAGATCGGCCGCCTCCAGATTGCCGACGCTTCCGTCGATGCCAGCCAGGCCGGCTTTGCCGGCGATGGCGGAGTCTCGGTGTTCCTGAATAGTGACGGCCTCTACGATCCGGACAAGATTACGGGAGCGGTTTTCGAAGCGGCGCAACGGATATCCGACCAACTCAAATCGGCCGGAACCCGCTCAATCACGGTCAGGGATGTCGGCATCAATTTCGACACCAGACCCCTTCAGATCGAAGAGCTAAAATTGAGCCACACTGGCACCCGGGACACGCGAGTCAGCGCGCGGATGGACCTAAGCGGGCATCCGGTCACCCTGTCGGGCGAGATCGTTGGGAATGAGGACGGTGGTATAGCGCGCCTGACCGCCGAAATCGCTCTCACGGATTTCTCCACTTCGCAGAACCTGTTGCCGCGCGCGCATGTCCGGTCACTTGCGCTCATATTGACCGGAGGCAAGCCGTTCGAAAACGCGGCCGGAAAGCTACACGCACACATCGAGGCCGAGGGACTCCGGCTATTGCTGCGGGCGGATGAGGAACTTCCCGGAAGATTGGTCGCCGATACCCAGTTGGGTGAACAATCAGGAAAGCTGGAGATCGCCGCCGGCACACTTGAACTCGGGCATTCCGTCTTTCCGTTTTCCGGCGCGGTCGCACCCCAGAAGGCGAATGCGGCGAATGCCAATCCGACATACAAATGGGAAGTCGTCAGCAACGATGCCGTCCTGGTTCCGGCCGACACGGAAGAGGCCAGACTGCCCCTGAATGGCCGTCTTGCCGGCACGTTCGATCCAGCCACCTATTCCCTCGCGGCCACCGATCTTGGCGTGCGGACGAACGGTGGCGAGGTCATCGGCTCGGCCAACATCGTGTTCGCAGAACCGTCGCCCGCTGCCTTCCTCGCGCTGCGGGTTCCGAGGATTCCGGTTTCGCACGCCAAACAACTCTGGCCCTGGCTGGCGGCGCCGGGCGCCCGCGAATGGGTCGTCGCAAATCTGTTTGACGGAATGGTCACCGACAGCACGCTGGAATTGTCGGTCGGCCCAGGTCGCCTAACTGATGACATTCCGCTGACGCCGGAGGAGATCTGGGGCCATTTCAGCGTGTCGGGAACACGGTTCGACATCGTTGGCGAGATCCCTCCCGTGCGCGATGCCGACGGCACGATCGATTTCGCCGGCTCGCGCGTCGAGATCGGGCTTGCGCGCGGTACGGCCTATATGCGCGGCGACAAGACGGTTGCGGCGTCGAACGGCACGATGGTGATCGAGGATGCCGACAGCCCCGTTGCATTCGGCAAGATGAAAATCGATGTCGCCGGCGACGCTGCGTCGATCGTCGAGCTTGCGTCCCGCGACCCGATCCGGGCGACCGAAAAACTGGGAATGGAACCGGATGAATTCACGGGGCAGGTCGATGGCACGGTCCGGGCGGATATCCCGTTGAAGGCGAAAGCCCCCGGGGACGTCGACAACTGGGATGTGATGCTCGGCTTCACCGGCTTGGCGGTCTCCAAGGAATTCGATGGACAGAAGCTGAGCGATGCAACCGGGACGGTCGCGATCGATCCGCTCGGCGCACGATTCGAAGCGGATGGAAAACTGAACGATCTGCCCGCGAAACTGGTGCTTGTCGAACCCCTGGCAGCCAAGGGGCCTGATACGGTGAGGGACATCACGATCGAGTTCGACGACAAGGCCCGTAACGAACTGGCTCCAGGACTCAGTAACATCCTATCGGGACCCGTTGCGGTCCGGTTTTTCAGTTTGGCCGACCAGAATGGATATCGGGTCGAAGCCAATCTCGGCAAAGCGGAGTTCAAATTGCCGTGGATCGGTTGGAGAAAGGGCAAGGGCGTTCCTGCCACCGCGCATTTCGACATGACCGAAGCGGGTAACGAGACCTTGATCGACAAGTTCGAGATCTCATCGAAGACGTTTTCGATGGCCGGATCCCTCAAACTGTCCGGCGACGAACTGGTCGAGGCGAACTTCCCGACGATGAAACTCAACCGCAACGACGATATCGCGGTCAGGATTACCCGGAAGAACAAGCGCTATTCCGTCAAGATCACGGGCACGTCGTTCGACGCTCGCTCGCTCGTCCGGCAAGTCCGGGCAGACAGCGATGAAGTGGTTGATGCGGGAGACGGCACCCCGCTGACACTGGATGCCCGGGTCGACACGATATCGGGGTTCGGCGGAGAGGTTCTGCGCGGCGTCAAAATCGATTATTCAAGCGATGGAAAGCTGCCGGCCAAGGCCGATGCAAGCGCGATCGCCGCTTCGGGCGGCGCAATATCGATTTCGGACGCGGGCGGCGAGGACCGGAAGATCAGTATTCAGGCCGCGGATGCCGGCGCGCTGCTCCGCTTCCTCGACTACTATGAAAACATGAGCGGTGGTGAATTCGATCTGGCCATGAACGGCACGGGCCCCGGAACGCTCGCCGGTCATATAGACATCCGCAATTTCGTTCTGGTCGATGAGCCGCGCCTGCGCTCGATTGTCGAGAACCCGGCACCCAGCAGCGACGGACGGAGCCTGAACGATGCCGTGAAGGGCAAACTCGACACGTCGCGCGTATCCTTCGATCGCGGCTACGTGCAATTGGTCAAATCCGACGACTCGCTGCGGCTGACCAAGGGCGTGCTGCGCGGCCCGATGATCGGCACGACCTTCCAGGGGGCGGTCTATGACCGGGACGGCAACATGTCGATCACCGGAACCTTCATGCCGGCCTACGGTCTCAACCGCATTTTCGGCGAGATACCGGTTCTGGGCCTCGTTCTCGGCAACGGGCGCGACGGCGGCCTTATCGGCATAACCTACAAATTGACTGGAGACGCGAAAGAACCGCGGGTCCAGGTTAACCCGATCTCGGTGATCGCGCCGGGCATCTTCCGCTCGATCTTCGAGTTCAGATAAGGGTTCGGGCGCGGTCTAATCCGGCCGGATCAGGGCGTGCTTCTTCTTGCCAAGCGACAATTTGATAACCCCGTCACGAAGGTCGGCGGCGGTCAGGACATGCCGGTCGTCGCTGACCTGCTCGTCATTGACCCGCACCGCACCGCCCTTGACGTGGCGGCGCATTTCGCCGTTTGAGGCGGCAAGTCCGGCGAGGACGAAGGCGGACAGAACGCCGATGCCGGCATCGAGATCGCCGCCGGCAACCGCCACGGATGGCAAATCGTCGCCCAGGGCGCCTTCCTCGAAGGTCCTGCGCGCCGTTTCGGCGGCGTCTTCGGCTGCCTGCCGGCCATGAAGCATGGCGGTGATCTCGGTGGCGAGCACTTTCTTGGCGTCATTGATTTCCGCATCCCGCAGGACGGCCAAACGCGCGACTTCGTCCATCGGGAGCGTCGTGTAGAGCTTCAGAAAGCGCTCGACATCGGCATCTTCGGTGTTGCGCCAATACTGCCAGAATTCATAGGGGCTCATCATGTCGGCGTTGAGCCAAACCGCGCCTGTCGCGGTCTTGCCCATCTTGGCCCCGGACGAGGTAGTAAGCAGCGGCGAGGTCAATGCAAACAGCTGCGGGCTGCCCATTCGGTGACCGAGGTCGATACCGTTGATGATGTTGCCCCACTGGTCGGAACCGCCCATCTGCAGGCGGCAGCCATAGCGTTTATTCAGTTCAACGAAGTCGTAAGCCTGCAGGATCATGTAGTTGAACTCGAGGAACGACAGCGACTGCTCGCGATCGAGCCGGAGTTTGACCGAGTCGAACGACAACATGCGGTTGACCGAGAAATGGCGGCCGACGTCGCGCAGGAATTCCACGTAGTTGATGCTCATCAGCCAGTCGGCATTGTTGACCATCAACGCCTTGTCGCTCGAGAAATCGAGATATTGCGCAAACGCGGACTTAATGCCTGCGAGATTGGCATCGATATCGGCGGGCGTCAGCAGTTTGCGCGCCTCGTCCTTGAAGGACGGATCGCCGATCATCGAGGTGCCGCCGCCCATCAGCGCAATTGGCCGGTGACCGGTCTTTTGCATCCAGTGCAGCATCATGATCTGGATCAGGGACCCGGCATGCAGGCTTTTCGCCGTCGCGTCGAACCCGATATAGGCGGTCACCGATTCCCGGGCGAACAGGTCGTCGAGACCGGTCTCGTCGGATATCTGGTGAATGTAGCCGCGCTCGTGCATGATGCGCAGGAAATCGGATTTGTAAGCGGGCATTGGGTCGTTCCGGTATTTTCGTTTGGGAGGAGCGGGCAGCATGGCGTTGCGGCGCCTGCGCCATTAACACTATTGCATGCGAATCGACAAGGATCGGCGGCGAATGACATTGATGCGCGCGATCGGGTTGATGAGCGGTACGTCGATGGACGGTATCGACGTTGCCCTGATCGAGACCGATGGCCGGGACCATGTCGTTCGCGGCGCCTTCATGGCGATTGCCTATGAGCCTTCGTTCAGGCGGCGACTCGAAACCGCGCTCGACCAGGCGAAGGGGATCCGCAATCGTGGGGACCGTCCGGACGAACTGGCAGCGCTCGAGCGTGATATCACGCTTCGCCACGCCGACGCGGTGGCGCGATTTCGTGAGCGTCACGGTCTCGATGCAGCCGATGTCGGCGTGATCGGATTCCACGGCCAGACAGTGCTGCATCGTCCGCTCGAACGCCTGACCGTACAACTGGGCGATGGCGGATTGCTGGCGGACAAAACCGGCATCGATGTCGTCTACGACATGCGCGCCAACGACGTGAAGCATGGCGGGCAAGGCGCGCCGCTTGTGCCGGCATACCACGCGGCCCTGGCCAGGACGCTGCAGGCCGACTTGCGCGCTTTATTACCGGCGGCGTTCGTCAATATCGGCGGGATCGCCAATGTCACCTACGTTCCAGCTCATGGCGACCCGGTGGCCTTCGACTGCGGCCCGGGCAACGGCCTGATCGACCAGTGGGTGCAGCGCCATGGCGGCGTACCGTTCGACCAGGGCGGGGCAATCGCCTCGGAAGGGCGCATTGCAGGGCGCGTGCTCGAAGCCTACCTGGCCAACCCCTTTTTCGCGCAATCCGGCCCGAAATCGCTCGATCGCGGCGATTTCTCGCTCGACCTCGTGGAGGGGATGGAACTTGCGGACGGCGCGCGCACGCTCGTGGCGGTGACCGCCGGGGGTATCCATCGGTCGGCGGCGTTGATGCCGCACCGGCCTGGCCTGTGGATCGTTGCCGGGGGCGGCCGGCTGAACCGCCTGCTCATCGCCGATCTTCAGAAACTGGCGGCGGATGACGGTGCGCGCGTCGTTCTCGCGGAGGAAGCCGGGCTCGATGGCGATGCGATGGAGGCTGAGGCCTGGGCCTATCTGGCGGTCCGTTCGTTGAAGAAGCTGCCGCTCACGTTCCCCGCAACGACGGGATGCGCGATGCCGGTAACCGGCGGCGTGCTGGCAAGGGCCAGGCAAGCGGCGCGGTGATTACGCGAATGCCCACAGCTTGGACAGCACGAAAACGAAGCCTGCCGAAACGACGATCGCACCGGCCAGCGCGACAAGTTCGTGGAATCCCAGCCCCGCGTGCAGGATGAAGAGCACGAGGTTGTTGAGCGCGAAGCCACTGAGGGCAACCGCCAGAAAGCGGCTTAGCGCGCTTATTGCCGGGGCGGTCGAGCGGAAGCTCAAATGGTAATGGCCCATGTAGGAAACGAGGAAAGCGATCGAGAAGCCGACGACATTTGCAAAAAAGATCGGGATCGCGGCAAGGGAAAACAGGGCGCTGGCAACCAGGAAGTGGGTCAGCGACGCAGCCAGCCCGACCGCGCCGAAAACGGCGGCCTGGATCGCCAGCGCCATCGTTGCGGGGAATAAGCGGCTCACTGCTTGTCCTCGCCGACGTCTTCATCGCCGCCGTCGTCGTCAACAGGACCATGGCGCGCCGACACCACATAGGCGGGACGTCTCTTTACCTCCGAATAAATCCGGCCGACATATTCGCCGAGAATTCCGATCCCGATCAGTTGCACACCGCCCAGGAAGAGGATGCCGACGAGCAATGAGGCATAGCCGGGCACGTCGGTGCCGCTGATCATGGTTCGCAGGATGATGTAGGTCGCGTAGCTGATGGCGCCGGCCGAAATCAGGGCGCCGAAATAGCTCCAGATGACAAGCGGCGCCTCGGAGAAACTGGTGATGCCCTCGATCGCCAGGCCCCAAAGCCGCCAGGCGTTGAACTTGCTTGAACCCGCGGCCCGCTGGGGGCGCTTGTATTCGATGACGTCGGCGGGAAAGCCGACCCATGCAAACAGCCCCTTCATGAAACGCCGGTTTTCCGGCAAGCGGTTCAGTTCATCGACCACTTTGCGGTCGATGAGGCGAAAATCGCCGACATTCATCGGAATCTTCACGCGCGAAAGACGGTTGTGGATGGCGTAGAACCAGTTGGCGGTGACCCGCTTGCGCAATCCGTCCTCGCTGCGGTCAACGCGTTGCGCCACGATCACAGGGGCGCCCGCCAACCAACGTGTGACCATCTCCGGGACAAGTTGCGGCGGATCCTGCAGATCGACATCGATTACGATTACGGCGTCGCCGCGGGCCTCTTCGAGCCCCGCTGTCAACGCGGCCTCCTTGCCGAAATTGCGCGACAACGCAACGATCCGCACCGGCGCGGGAGGATTTTTATGCGTGCGCAGGGTTTCGACAGTGCTATCCCTGCTGCCGTCATCGACAAACAGGAACTCGAAGCCGACGTGTTCGTGTTCGGCGCATGCTTCCGCCAGCGGGAAGGCCATCCCCTCAAAGAAAGGCCTGATGGAGTCTTCCTCGTTGAAGACCGGGACGACAATGGTGATCAGTTTTGGCATCGGCCGTTGGTTTGTCCGGTTCCGGGTGAGCGCTCAGTCGTGTTTCGGCGCGGTGAAACGGGCGACTATGGTCATGCCTTCCCGACCCGCCTTGTTTATGTCGAATGCGGTGTGCTGGGACAATATCTGCAAGCTGCCCTCGGGAACAGTCTTGGCGATTTCGTCGTAAAGGGGCTTGGCGACAACGATCACCGCGTCCTTCTGTTCGATCAAGGCCGACGCTGCTTCTTCGCCGGAAAGCGGAAGGTGGCGAACCGGATCGTCGGGATCGCGGCTAAGCGCGAAAACCAGGGACGGCTCCAGCGTGTTGTCGGAAAAGACCGGCAAATGGTCATATCCCGCGTCCTCGATCGACCGGACGACGGCCGGAGCGGTCTTTGTTATTGCCTCGACGGCCGGCGCAACGGACCAGTACGCCATGAGGAAAAACGGGGGAACGGCCACCGCCGCAACGCGATGAGCAAGCGCCATGCGGCCGTCGCGGCGCAGTCTGAGGAAATAGAAGGTAACAGCAGCTAGAAAGACCGCCAGCACCGCAGCGCCGGTTGCGTGCAGGTACCAGGACAGCGCCAGGAGCGCCAGGACGGCGCCAGCCTGCAGCAGCGCATAAGTAATCTCACCGGCGCGCCGCAGACCGGGCATGTCGCGGAAGTTTTCGCCGGATCGCGAACGATGATAGGCGGCGAGCAGGATCGCTGTAGCGGGAAATAGGGGAAAGACGTAGTGGGGAAGCTTGGTGGCAGCCACCGTGAACAGAACGAACGTGGTCGCCGGCCAGGCGATGAGCAAGGCACGGTACCGCCCTTCGCCCAGTTGCCCCCTGATCAATGCAACGAGGGTCTGCGGAAGATCGATGATCCAGGGCATCAGGCCGATAATCACGACCGGCACATAAAAAGGCAGGTTCAGGAGATATCCCGTCATGCCCTTTCCGCCATGTCCCTGCATCGGCGCGAGGGCGCGGCCGACAATGTGAATCCAGAAACCGTCTTGGAGCATCACGCCGCCGCTGCCGCGGTCGGCCGGGACGGCCCACACCAGGAAGATCGCGATGGCCATGAATCCGGTGATTGCCAGGGCAAGCAATTCGCCCATGCGGGGCCAATCCGACCGGGGGCCGATTGCCCAGGTCAACACTACCGCGCTGCCGAACACTGCCGGGCCGACCGGCCCTTTCGCCAGAAGTGACAGGGCAAAGGCGAGAAGCAGGAAGCCCGCATTGACGACGGTGCCTTCGCCGCCCTTCAGTCGCAGCCATGCCCAGAACGCCATCGTGATGGTGGCGAGCAGGACGGTGTCCAGCATGGCCGCGGCGCCCAGATAGATCGCCATCAGCGACGTCGCCAGAATGACCACGGACCAGTGGGCGGTTATTGCATCGAACATTCGGCGCGCGATCGCCCAGGTGAAGGCGAGCGATGCCATCATTCCGAGGATTGCGGGCAGGCGGACAGCGAATTCGTTCTCGCCGAACAGCTTGATGCCGACAGCCATCATCCAGTAGACGAGCGGCGGCTTGTCCGGAAACACATCACCGTTAAAGGTCGGAACGATCCAGTCGCCGCTTCTGAGCATTTCGACTGCCACGCGGGCGTAGAAAGGTTCGTCTCGGTCCCAAAGTTGCATCGCGGGAGCCAGGACGATCAGGAACATGCCGGCGCACAGGATCAATGCGACGGCGATTGCGACATCCCGGCCATCCGTTTTCTGATGAATCTCTGTCGGAGGCATCACGTCGTCCGGTTTGGGTTCGGGACCAGGCGAGGGCTGTCACCTGTCATGCACGGCGACTTTACTCACCTCGTCCGCGGAGCGGCTGCGAACAGTTTTAGCGCAGACGCTTGGGCCGGGGCGAAGACAGTTCGCCCGCCAGGCGGCGATCCAGGTACTCGGAGCACTCGGCGATCAACTGGTCCGTGCAATCGGTGAAGAAGTGGTTGGCGTTTTCCATCGTATTCTGGGTGATGGTAATGCCCTTTTGCTGGTGCAGCTTGTCGACGAGGCCCTGAACATCCTTCGGCGGCGCCACCTTGTCGGCCGATCCGTGTATGATCAGGCCTGACGACGGACAGGGGGCGAGGAACGAGAAATCATAGATGTTGGGCTGCGGCGCGACCGAGATGAAGCCCTCGATCTCGGGCCTGCGCATCAGCAATTGCATGCCGATCCAGGCGCCGAATGAATAGCCTGCGACCCAGCACGTTTTCGAATCGGGATGGAGCGACTGCACCCAGTCGAGCGCGGCCGCAGCGTCCGACAATTCGCCGCCGCCATGGTCGAATTCGCCCTGACTGCGGCCGATCGAGCGGAAGTTGAAACGCAGGGTCGTGAAGCCGCGCTGCTGGAACATGTAGAAGAGGTCGTACACGATCTTGTTGTTCATCGTGCCGCCGAATTGCGGGTGCGGATGCAGCACGATCGCGATCGGCGCATTCTTCTCCTTTGAAGGCTGGTAACGTCCCTCAAGACGTCCGGCCGGCCCCGCGAAAATGACCTCGGGCATGGGGTCTCCATTTGTTGGCGCGACTGTCGGCCTGCCGATCAGGGCAATGCCGGAGCGCGCTTGACGGGGCGCCTTGCGCTCCCTTAACATTCGCTTAGAACGGTTCTAAGGGGTGTTCCCTGTGTTCAAACCGGACCGTAGATAGGCTATCAAGGCTGCGATTTTCAAGGAAAATGCGCAGCTGTTGTGAATTATTACCTCGATTGAGAAGGGAAATTGGGCGCCTTGGCGACTGAGCGCATCTATCTCGACTACAATGCAAGCGCGCCGCTTCTGACCGAAGCGCGTGACGCGATGCTTGCCGCGCTCGAGATCGACGCCAATCCGTCATCCGTTCATGCGAACGGACGCGCGGCGCGGCGCGTCGTCGAGGACGGCCGCCGCGCGGTGGCCGCTCTGGTCAAGGCGCGGCCTGAGCACGTGGTATTCACATCCGGCGCGACGGAAGCGGCATCGACCTTGCTGCAGCCTGACTGGGCGCTGGGACGCGGTGCGGTGCGGATGTCGCATCTTTTCGTGATGGCGAGCGACCATCCGTGCCTTCGCAGCGGCGGGCATTTCGACCCGGCCCATGTCAGCCTGGTCGGTGTCGATGGCGACGGGATATGCGACATTGCGGCACTGCGCCACATGCTCGAAGACCACGACACGGAAACGGGTCTCCCGCTGGTCGCGGTCCACTCCGTGAACAACGAGACGGGCGTCATCCAACCGATCGCCGAGATTTCGGCGCTTGTGGCCGAAGCTGGCGGGATCCTGGTCGTCGATTCCGTACAGGCCGCCGGCCGTATTCCGATGGACATGGAAGCCGGGTACGCCGATTTCCTGATCTTGTCGGCGCACAAGATCGGCGGGCCGCGCGGCGCCGGCGCCCTGGTCGCCCGGTCGGACCTGATGATGCCGCGACCGCTCGTTCGCGGCGGCGGGCAGGAAAAGGGCCATCGGGCAGGCACCGAAAACGTCGCCGGCGTTGCCGGTTTCGGCGCAGCCGCCCGCAAGGCGATGGACACCCTCGAAGGCATCGAACAGATCGCGGCGCTGCGGGACCGGATCGAGGCCGGTATCCGGACGATTGCACCGGACGCCGTGTTTCATGGCGACAAGGTTTCGCGCGTGGCCAATACGAGCTATTTTTCGCTGCCTGATTTCAAGGCTGAGACGGCGCAAATCGCGTTCGATCTTGCCGGCGTGTCGTTGTCGTCCGGCGCGGCGTGCTCGTCGGGCAAGGTCGGGGTCAGCCACGTGCTGGAAGCCATGGGGGCAGACGCCGCGCTCGGCGCGCTGCGGGTGTCTGTCGGGCCTGAAACAAGTGTGGATGAGGTGGATCGATTCCTGGCAATTGCCAAGGAAATCATCGCCCGCCGCACGGTAAAGAATGCCGCTGCGTGAATATCTCGCGGTTCAAAGTCGGAAAATCCGTCGCAGGAGAAGCATTTGCGCTTCCATTTGCGGCTGAAGATATTACATAGGTGGCATGCCTTAAGGGTGCCATTTGACGTCGACAACTGCCGGGCCTTGAACCCGGCAAGGATGGAGAACGCCAATGCCTGCGGTGCAGGAGACGATTGAACAGGTCCGCAAGATTGGTGTGGACCAGTACAAATACGGTTTCGAGACGCTCATCGAGATGGACAAGGCCCCTCCGGGCCTGAACGAAGACATCATCCGTCTCATCAGCCATAAGAAGAACGAACCGGAATGGATGCTGGAGTGGCGGCTCGAGGCGTTCCAGCGCTGGCTGTCCATGGACGAGCCGAACTGGGCGCGCGTCGAATATCCGCAGATCGACTTCCAGAGCCTGAGCTACTACGCTGCGCCGGTGCAGAAAGCGGGACCGAAGTCACTCGACGAGGTCGATCCCGAATTGCTCAAGACGTACGAGAAGCTCGGCATTCCGCTGAAGGAACAGGAAATCCTGGCGGGCGTGCGCCAGGCGGGCGAACCATCGCCGCTCGATGAAGGCTCGGACAACGTCTACAAGTCCGGCCGGGTAGCGGTCGACGCAGTGTTCGATTCGGTTTCCGTCATCACCACCTTCAAGGAAGAGCTGGCCAAGGCCGGCGTGATCTTCTGCTCGATATCGGAGGCCATGCGCGAGCATCCGGAGCTGGTGAAGAAATATATGGGCTCGGTCGTCCCGGTCTCCGACAATTTCTACGCCGCGCTCAATTCCGCGGTCTTCACCGACGGATCTTTCGTCTACGTGCCCAAGGGCGTGCGCTGCCCGATGGAGCTTTCGACCTATTTCCGCATCAATGAGAAGAACACAGGGCAGTTCGAGCGCACGCTGATCATCGCCGAGGAGGGGGCCTACGTCTCCTATCTCGAGGGCTGCACGGCGCCGCAGCGCGACGAGAACCAGCTTCACGCCGCCGTCGTCGAACTGATCGCGATGGACGACGCCGAGATCAAGTACTCGACGGTGCAGAACTGGTATCCCGGCGACGCGCAAGGCAAGGGCGGCGTCTACAATTTCGTCACCAAGCGCGGCGACTGCCGCGGCAAGGACTCCAAGATCTCCTGGACCCAGGTGGAAACCGGCTCGGCGATCACCTGGAAATATCCGTCCTGCATCCTGCGCGGCGACGGCTCGCGCGGCGAGTTTTACTCGATCGCTGTCTCGAACGGTTACCAGCAGGTCGATTCCGGCACCAAGATGCTGCATCTGGGCAAGAACACGACCAGCCGCATCATCTCCAAGGGCATATCGGCCGGGCACTCGCAGAACACCTATCGCGGCCGGGTCAGCGTGCATCGCAAGGCGACGAACGCGCGCAACTTCACCCAATGCGACAGCCTGCTGATCGGCAACGAATGCGGCGCCCACACCGTGCCCTATATCGAGGCCCA
>JBNLDE010000055.1:0-3686 GCA_050304175.1 Zhengella sp.
GGCTGAAGCCGGCCCTACAAACCCGATCGAAGCGTGTTTGCCGGTAGGGCCGGCTTCAGCCGGCCAAGGGCACTGCCGACGGGAATCGCAGGCCGCCGATTCCCATATCCCGGAAAAAAGAAAGCCGCATTCCCATCGGAGGGAACGCGGCCGTCGGAGGAGCCTTCCGCCAACCGTGATTACTTCACGTGGCAGGTCATGCAAAGCGCACTGCCGACGTTCGAAACCCGCAGGAACGTCGGATTGAACTTGCTGCCGGCGCCGGCGCTCTCGACGCCGTGGGGATCGTGGCAAGACGCGCATTCGACCTCGGGACCGTCGCCGGTGTCGTATAGCCGCACCTCGTTCTTGTCCATCCGCGCGTCGCCGTCCAGGTCGAAGAACGCATCGCCGCGGGTCGACACGCCGGTCGTGGTGTTGAAATCCGTGCTGCTGGTCGGGAACGTGATGCCGACCGGGTGGTCGTTGCGCAGGTCTGTACCGATCACGAATACCGTGAAGTCCTGGGCCGTGCTGGCCAGCGTCCCCGGTGCATGGCAGCCTAGGCAGCCGGTGGCGCCGAGTTGAAGCTTGAGGTGGTCTGTTGCGTCCGTGGGACCCGGGTTCGTCCAAGTGTCCAGGAAGGTGTTGATGGTGCCGTCGTCGGTTTGGGTGGCCTGAGCCGCGTCGTAGCGTCCCGAGCCGGGCATATTGATGATCGAGTCCACCGCTGTCGTGCCGTCGTGACAGGACAGACAGGTCAGCGAGTTGGCGCCCGGCTGCGAAATCGTCTGCGTCAGCGTCACCGTGTTGAGCTGGTCGTAGGTCTGGTAGGTGTTGCCCTTGAAGGTCCTGTTCCACAGCGGCGCGGCCAGTGCCGAACTGGCGCCGTGCGGTGTGTGGCAATAAACGCAGACCTCGGCGTAGTTGTTGCGGTATGGGTCCATCTGCTGCCCATCGACGTTGCCGGTCGACTCCCGCTGCGTCAAGTTGTGCCGCGTCTCGGTGATCGAATTCTGATTCAGGAAATCCGAATCCGAACGCGTGCCCGCGAAAGCGCTGCCTGCGCCCCCGAGCAACACACCTATTGCAATCAAGGCCCCAAAACGTGCCATGTCTGACCTCCCCCAAGAATGGCTGCGGCAGGCGCCCCCCGCGCTGCTGCCCTCAGTATGGGCGATTGAAAGCAATTCACATGCCCATACGCCATGGACATTGACGCCGATCATTTCGGGGTCAGGCGCTGGTACACCTCGATCTTGCGGAAGAACATGTCGGCGACGTAGACGTAGTGGTCGTCGTCGGCGGCTAGCGGCCCGACCAGCGCATACTCCCCGGGGCCGCCGCGCATTTCGGAGCCGCCGATGGACATCAGCATCTCGCCTTGCGGGCTGAACACCTGCACGTTGTTGAAGCTCGCGTCGGAAACATAGATGTTGCCGTCCGGGTCCACTGCAATGCCGCGCGGGCGGGCGAACTGGCCGACGCCGTTGCCGACGCTACCGAACGCGCGAACGAAGTTTCCCGACTTGTCGAATACCTGCACCCGGAAGTTCCCTGCATCGAGAACGACCAGCGAGTCGTCCGGCGCGATGGCCGCGTCGAGCGGGATGTCGAACTGGCCTTCACCCTTGCCGCGCGGCCCCATGTCGCGGATCTTGTCACCCTCGCCGTCGTAAACCACCACCTTGTGGTCCGCTCCGTTGAGACTGCCGCGGTCCACCACGTAGACCCGGTCGCCGCTACTCGACACGGCCAGCCCGACTGGCTTGGCATAGTCGTCGTCGCTGCCCATCTCGCGGATGAAGAGGCCGAGCGCGTCGAAGACCATGACCCGCTTGCGCTTGGTGTCGAGCACGTAGGCCCGCCCCTCGTCGTCCAGTGCCACCGCGTTCGGCCGCTGCACGGTGTGCGGCTCGCGGGTACCGAAGCGGAACACCCGCCGGCGCGGCACGTCGAACACCACCACCGCCGAACTCTCCGGATCGGTGACGTAGATCCGCCCGCCCTTGGCGGCCAGCGCGGTCGGCTTGCCGTAGGCCATCTCGTCGCCGACGCCCTGGCCGGTGAGCGCCCTCCTCAGTCTTTCGTCCTCGGTTTCGGGACGGATGTCCGACAGCTTGCGCAACATGGTCACGAAGCGAAAACGCGCCGGATCCGGCGGCGCCGGCCATATGGTCTGCGGCGGCTTCTCGGTGTCCTCCTTCTTCTGCGGCGATGCGCAGCCGCCGAGCACGGCCGCGACCACGATCAAGCAGCACCACAAGCTTCCCGACGCGGACCGGCGCGCGGACCGGCCGGCAATCATCGACAGCATTCGATCTCCCGTTCGAAGAATCCGATCCTCTTGCCCACAGCAAGCTCGGAACCGCCATCCCGCCCGGGTATCGCCGGGCACCTGCAGACCGACGCTCACCGTCGTCGGCGAAACTTTGGTCTAGCGAGTTGCGTGCCCGCCGACGCCTGTGTCGCGTGCCGCAACGCGGTGCCTGCGGCATAATTGCGAAAAATCCCGCCCGCTCGAAAAGCCCCACGCGAAAGCCATGACCGAAGCCCAAAAGACCGCGCCCGCCAAGGACGCCGCCCGCCAGCTGCTGAAGGCACTGCAGCAGCAATATCCCATCATGCGCGATGCCAAGCCGATGGCGATCGGCATCGATGCCGAGATCCTCGCCGCGATGCCGGACCTGGAACGCAGGACGCTGCGCACCGCGTTGCGCATGCACACCGGTTCGACCCGCTACCTCAAATCGATGGCGCGGGAATCGCAGCGCTACAACCTGGCCGGCGAGGCCGTGGCCGACATCGCCGACGAGCATCGTGCCCGGGCCAAGGCGATGCTGAAGGAGCGCGACAAGAAGCGCGAAGAGGAGGAAAAGGCGCGGCGCGAAAAAGCGGCCGAACAGCGGCGGGCCGAGAAGCTGGAACAGCTCGCGGCCCGTTTCTCGCGCGACAGCAAGTAAGGATCGAACACGCGAGCGCTCAGCCGAGCCACACCCGGGCGTTGCGGAACATCCGCATCCAGGGCGAATCCTCGCCCAGCCAATCCGGCGCCCAGCTCATCTGCACCGTGCGCGCGGTGCGCTCCGGGTGCGGCATCATGATCGTGAAGCGCCCGTCCAGCGTCGTGAAGCCGGTCAGCCCGTCCGGCGAGCCGTTCGGATTGAACGGATAGCCGCTCGCCACGCTACCTTCGTTGTCCACGTAGCGCAGCGCCGGCTGCGCCGCGACCGGGTCGACGCCGTCCGCGAACTGCGCGCGGCCCTCGCCGTGCGAGACAACGATCGGCATCCGGCTGCCGGCCATGCCGGCGAGCAGGACCGACGGGCTCTCCATCACCTCGACCATCACGAAACGCGCCTCGAACTGCTCGCTGCGGTTGCGCTGGAAACGCGGCCACGCCTGCGCGCCGGGGATGATCGGCGCCAGGTGCGCCATCATCTGACAGCCGTTGCAGACGCCCAGCGCGAAGCTGTCGTCGCGGCCGAAGAAGGCCTCGAACTGGTCGCGCAGCGCGGCGTTGAACAGGATCGACTTGGCCCAGCCCTGGCCGGCACCGAGCACGTCGCCGTAGGAGAAGCCGCCGCAGGCGGCCAGCCCCTTGAAATCGGCGAGCGAAAAACGGCCGGCCTGCAGGTCGGACATGTGCACATCGAACGGCGCGAAGCCCGCCCGCGCGAACGCGGCGGCCATCTCGGCGTGCGAGT
>JBNLDE010000056.1:0-8560 GCA_050304175.1 Zhengella sp.
CAGCCCAGGCCCAGATGGCGCCGCAGCAGTCCCAGGACGCGCGCGACGACAACGACGAGAACGACGGCGACATCGGGAATGAGGGCCAGCAGAACAACGAACGTCGTCCCGACAGGAGCGAGCGCCGTCCGGAAAGGGCACCCCAGGCCGATGGTTCGGGACCGCAGCCGGTCATAGACGGCATGCCGGTCGAAGCGGCGATCGAAAAGGAATCGGCGGCGGCCAAGCCGTCGCGTCGGCCGCGCCAGCGGCCGGACCGGCCCGCCGGTTCGATCGAAGGGGCCGCGGAAGCTGATGGTGAAGCCGGCGAAGCAACGGATGGCGACGCTTCGCCGAAGCGCGGGCGTCGTACCTACAAGACGCGCGCCAAACGCGGCGAGGAGGATAAGACCTCCGACGACGGCGACGACGGCGATTCGGTCCTCGAGGCCGCACAGTAGGCCCTGCGACGTCCCACCGACAATCTGAAAGCGGGGTTTCGGCCCCGCTTTTTTTATTGCGCAATCCGCAACCGATCGCCTTGGGTTTCCCTTGCGCGAACGCCAGCCAATGCCCATATCCGATCCAACGGGGGACGCCAGGTTTATGGGTTCCCGTCACTTGGACCGATCCGGTGCCGCAGAGCGGGCCGGCAAGGCAATGGAGACAACCATGAATGTAGAAATGTATTCCGAGCGCGTGCGCGGTTTTATCCAGTCTGCCCAGACCGCTGCCCTCTCGCGCAGCCATCAGCAATTCACACCCGAACACCTCCTCAAGGTGCTTGTCGACGACCCGGAAGGTTTCGCCGCCTCGCTGATCGAACGCGCCAGTGGGCGCGTCCAGGATGTCAGGCTTGCGGTCGACGCCGCCCTTGAGGCCATGCCCAAGGTGGAAGGCGGCAACGCCCAGCTCTATCTCGCCCAGCCATTGGCCAAGGTTTTGGCGACAGCCGAAGAAATGGCGAAAAAGGCCGGCGACAGCTTCGTGACCGTGGAGCGCCTGCTGACAGCCCTGGCCGTGGAAAAGTCGGCCAAGACCGCCGATATCCTGGCGAAAGCGGGCGTAACGCCGACTGCGCTCAACAAGGTGATCAACGATATCCGCAAGGGGCGCACCGCCGATACGGCGTCTGCCGAACAGGGATATGACGCGTTGAAGAAATACGCCCGCGACCTGACCGAGGACGCGCGCTCCGGCAGGCTCGATCCGGTGATCGGCCGCGACGACGAAATTCGCCGCACAATCCAGGTTCTTTCGCGCCGTACCAAGAACAACCCGGTGCTCATCGGCGAACCGGGTGTCGGCAAGACGGCGATCGCCGAAGGCTTGGCACTGCGGATCATCAATGGCGACGTCCCCGAATCCTTGAAGGACAAGAGCCTGCTTGCGCTCGACATGGGCGCCCTTATTGCCGGCGCCAAGTATCGCGGCGAATTCGAGGAGCGGCTCAAGGCAGTCCTCTCGGAAGTCCAGGCCGCCGAAGGCCGCATCATACTGTTCATCGACGAGATGCACACGCTGGTCGGCGCGGGCAAGGCCGACGGCGCGATGGACGCGTCCAACCTGTTGAAGCCGGCCTTGGCGCGCGGCGAGCTGCATTGCGTCGGCGCCACCACGCTCGACGAATACCGCAAGCATGTCGAGAAGGACGCGGCGCTTGCCCGCCGGTTCCAGCCCGTCTTCGTGTCGGAACCCACGGTCGAGGATACGGTCTCGATCCTGCGTGGACTGAAAGAGAAATACGAGCAGCACCACAAGGTGCGGGTCTCCGACTCGGCCCTGGTGGCCGCGGCAAACCTCTCGAACCGCTACATCACCGACCGCTTCCTGCCGGACAAGGCGATCGACCTCGTCGACGAGGCGGCGTCGCGGCTGCGCATGCAGGTCGATTCCAAGCCCGAGGCGCTCGACGAGATCGACCGCCGCATTCTCCAGCTCAAGATCGAGCGCGAGGCATTGAAGGTCGAGAAGGACGACGCGTCGAAAGACCGCCTTGCCAAGCTCGACAAGGAACTCGCCGGGCTGGAAGAGGAGTCCGCCAAGCTGACCGCCGACTGGACCTCGGAGAAGGAAAAGCTCGGCCTGGCCGCCGAACTGAAGCGCCAGCTTGACGAGGCGCGCAACGAACTGGCGACGGCGCAACGCACCGGCGAATTCCAGAAGGCCGGCGAACTGGCCTATGGCCGCATTCCGGAACTGGAGAAGAAGCTGGCGGATGCCGAGGCGGGCGATGGCGAGATTGGCGGCATGGTCGAAGAGACCGTGACCCCCGAACACGTGGCCCATATCGTGTCGCGCTGGACCGGCATTCCGGTCGACAAGATGCTTGAGGGTGAACGCGACAAGCTGCTGCGCATGGAAGACGAGATCGCCAAGCGGGTCGTCGGCCAGGGCGAGGCTGTCCAGGCCGTCTCGAAAGCCGTCCGGCGCGCCCGCGCCGGTCTGCAGGATCCCAACCGGCCGATCGGTTCCTTCATGTTCCTCGGCCCGACAGGCGTCGGCAAGACCGAACTGACCAAGGCGTTGGCGAGCTTCCTGTTCGACGACGAGTCGGCGATGGTCCGCATCGACATGAGCGAGTTCATGGAAAAGCACTCGGTCGCAAGGCTGATCGGCGCGCCGCCCGGATATGTCGGTTACGAGGAAGGTGGCGCGTTGACCGAAGCCGTGCGCCGAAGGCCCTATCAGATCGTCCTGTTCGACGAGATCGAGAAGGCGCATCCGGACGTGTTCAACGTGCTGCTGCAGGTGCTCGACGACGGCCGGCTGACCGACGGCCAGGGCCGCACCGTCGACTTCCGCAACACCGTCATCATCATGACCTCGAACCTCGGCGCCGAATACCTCGTCAATCTCGGCGAGGGCCAGGATGTCGACGACGTGCGTGACGAGGTGATGGGCGTGGTCAAGGCCTCGTTCCGGCCGGAATTCCTCAACCGCGTCGACGAGGTGATCCTGTTCCACCGTCTGCGCCGCGCCGACATGGGCGCAATCGTCGCCATTCAGCTCAAGCGGTTGGAAAAACTGCTCGCCGACCGCAAGATCGCGCTCGATCTCGACGAGGCGGCGATCAAGTGGTTGGCCGAGAAGGGCTACGATCCGGCCTATGGCGCACGCCCGCTGAAGCGGGTGATCCAGAAGGAACTGCAGGACCCGCTGGCGGAAAAAATCCTCTCCGGCGAGATCTTGGACAATTCCACGGTGAAGATCACCGCCGGCTCCGACCGGCTGTTGTTCGAGGCGAAGGCCGGGAAGGCCGAAGCGGAGACCGCCAAGGCTCCTGACAAAGCGGCGTAATCGAAGACGCATAGCAAACAGGATTCCCCGCCATCAGGCGGGGAATCCTGCACGAGGCAACGCAATTCCGTGAGCTTGACCAAGGCAGTCGGCGACCGCATGGTCGGATTATGGACATAGCAGAATCTCTTTCGCAGTGCCTTGTCATGAACACGGTGGTAGCTGCACGCACCCTGCTGAGGCGATACGATGCAAAGCTGAAGCCTTACGGGGTTACAGTGCAGCAGTTTTCGCTGTTGGGATCGCTTCGCCAACATCCCGGCGAGTCCGTTGCTGAAATGGCCAACAGGGTCCGGATCGACCGGACCAGCCTGACCCGCAATCTCGATCTGCTTGAACGCAAGGGGTTGGTGCGCCGCGTCGAAGCTCACGGCAACACGCGCAGGTGCGAGCTGACGAAGGCCGGCGACCGGTTGCTGAGCAGACTGATCGAAGAATGGAAGCAAGCGCAGGCGCAACTGCTTGCCGAACTGGATGCGGACGACGCCGCAGCGTATCTGCGTGTCTCAAAGCAAATGTCTAGGGCCTAGATATCGGCAACGGTTTTGCTTCTGTCCTAATGCGTGTATATGCACGATTCGAATAGTGCATATACACAGAGGGAGCTGGCGCCATGCCGAACACCGATCCGATCGTAGTCACCGGCATGGGAGCTATCACGCCGCTCGCCGCCGGTGTGGCAGCCAGCTGGAAGCGTCTGCTGGCCGGTGAAAGCGGCATTCGTCGCAACAATCGGTTCGATACGCAGGATTGGAAATGCAGGATCGCGGGGCTTGTCCCCCGGCTCACGGATCAGCCCGACGGGTTCGATCCCGAAGCGGTCATGACACCGCAGGAACTGCGCAAGAGCGATCTTTTCATCCACTATGCAATCGGCGCGGCCGAAGAGGCACTGACCCAGGCAGGCTGGCGCCCCGCGGAACAGGAAGCCCGTCTACGTACGGCGACGGTCGTGGGCACGGGCGTGGGCGGCATACCGGCGATTACGAGAACGGCTGAAACCATAAGATCCGTGGGTGTACGCAAGGTCTCGCCGTATGTCGTTCCCTCGTTTCTTCCCAATCTCGCGGCCGGCCAGATCTCGATCCGCTGCTCTTTTCACGGACCGTCAGGGGCGCCGGTTACGGCGTGTGCGGCGTCGGCCCAGGCGATTGGTGACGCAGCGCGCCTTATCCGCGCGGGAGAGGCGGATATTGCCCTGTGCGGCGGAACCGAGGCCTGCGTCGACCCCGTAGCGATCGGCGGCTTTACGGCCGCGCGCGCTCTGTCGTTCGGATACAATGAAACACCCGAACGTGCGTCGCGGCCATTCGACGAAGCCCATGATGGTTTCGTGCTTTCGGAAGGCGCGGCCATGCTGGTGATCGAGCGGCTGAGCCATGCCAACCGTCGCGGCGCCGAGCCGCTGGCGATCGTTTCCGGCTACGGAACAACCACAGATGCGCATCATGTGACTGCTGGCTGGGCGGATGGCCGCGAGGCGGCGCGCGCAATGGAACATGCCATTGTTGCCGCCGGGCTGAAGCCGGATGAGATAAGCTATGTCAACGCGCATGCGACCTCGACGCCGGTCGGCGATGAAGCGGAGCTGGCGGCACTCACCCGGGTATTCGGGCCAGGTGGCGGTGGCGTACCGGTAAGTTCCACAAAATCCGCGACTGGGCACATGCTGGGAGCGGCAGGCGCGATCGAGGCAGTGTTTTCGATCCTGGCCATCAGGGACCAGGTTCTGCCGTACGGCCTGAACATCGAGCGACCCATGCAGGCGGCCGTCGGGTTCGACCTTGTGACCGCGGCGCCCCGGCCGACAGATGTCCGGCACGTGCTGTCCAACGCATTCGGTTTCGGAGGTGTCAACGCCGCGCTCGTGTTCAGCCGGCCTTGACGATTGATGCCGTCATCCGCAGAAGGGCGCCGTGATGATGCTCGACGAATACAACGCATATTGCGCCGCGCTGCCCGCCACGACCCATGTCGTGCAATGGGGCGGCGCCCATGTCTGGAAGGTCGGCGGCAAGGTGTTTGCCATCGCCGGCGCAAACGGCGCCTCGCCGTTCCCCTTCATAACCTTCAAGGTCACGCCGCTCGCTTTCGACATTCTGGGCGAACAGCCCGGGCTGAGGCCCGCCCCCTATCTCGCATCGCGCGGCATGAAATGGATCCAGCGCATGACCGACGAATGCGTCGACGACGACGCCCTGCGCGACTACATCGCCGAGAGTCATCGCCTCGTCGCAGCCGGCCTTACCCGCAAGGCGAGAGCCGAACTCGGCCTTGCCGGCTGAGACGCGCGAACGCTACTCGCCGGCCGAGGCGACCTTGAGCGCCTTGCCATCCTCGCCATCGCCGAGAAGCTGGTCGATCCGCTCGCGCTCGGCTTCGAAGGCCGCCAGTTCCTCGCCTTTCAGCACCTTGCCGGTCGGCAGGCGCACGCGCATCGGGTCGACCTTGCGGCCGTTCACGATCAGCTCGTAGTGCAGATGCGGCCCTGTCGACAGGCCGGTGGAGCCGACATAGCCGATGATCTGGCCCTGGCGGACGCGGGCGCCCGGTACGACCCCCTTGGCGATCGCGCTCTGGTGGCTGTAGCTCGTCTCATAGCCGTTGGCGTGCCGGATGATCGTCTGGCGGCCGTAGCCGCCGGCCCAGCTGGCCTTTTCCACGACGCCGTTGCCCGCCGCGATGATTGGTGTTCCCCGGGGAGCCGCCCAGTCGGCGCCGGTGTGCATTTTGACGTAGCCGAGGATGGGATGGCGGCGCGGACCAAAGCCGGAACGGAACTTGCCGTTCGGCACCGGGTTGCGCAGCAGGAACTGGCGCGCGCTTCGCCCGGCGTCATCGTAATAGTCGGCCGTGCCGTCCTGGGTGCGGTACCGGTAAAATGTCCGGCTGTTGCCGCCGAAATTCGCTTTCACGTAGAGGATCTGCGATTCGTCGGTGGCTCTGTTGTCGGCGTCCGGGCGCGAGAAGAACACTTCCAGACTGTCCGACGGATTGAGGCGCGACTTGAAATCGACATCGGCCGCCAGCATGCGCACGAGCTGCTTGGTCATCCTCGTGTTCAGGCCATAGGAATAGGCGGCGCGGTAGATTCCATCATAGACCGACGGCAGGTCGCCGCGCGCACGCACCGGCCGGGGGCGGCTGTCATACAAGGCGGCGATCTGTGCGCTCGGCCCCGGTTCGTCCATGGTCACGAGCCGGTCGCGGTCGTCGCGCACGATCGTCACCAGATGCGTTGTCCCCTCATACAGGCCGGCGCGAACGATGCGCGTCTTGTCGCCCCGCGTTTCAATGCCGAGGCGAAGCGCCATGCCGACCTTGAGCTTGTCCGCGCCGGATTCGCTTGCGATTCTCTCCGCGACTTCGCGGCTGGCCTCAGTCTCGAATCCGAGTTCAGCCAGGACATCGGCCGCCGGCCGGGCGGTGAGAACGGGAACGACCTCCTCGTCATAGAGCGTCGCATCGGACGTTTCCGCGTTGCGGTTCGCCACGGTCACGTTCTCAGGCACGATCCTGACGTTGAGCGGGATCGTGACCGACTGGCCGGGGAAAACGTTGCCGAAGCGCTGCGGATTGACATAGGGCAACGCGGCCACCTGGACCGCGCCGTCATCGGTCAGGATCGCCCCGGTGTTGCGGACGACCTCTTCCACCTCGTCGGAACTGAGCTGGCTCGTCTCGTCGAAGGTCGCCGTTTCGAGCGGGAAATCGACTGTGCGAAGGGCGACCTCGCTTTCCACTTTCGCGCCGTAGATCGTTCCCGTCGGCGCCGCGGCCACGGCGGCGTTGCCTTCGGAGAAAACCTCGAGCGGATTGAAACGGGGGTAGTTGCGATCTGTCGTGTGCCCGGCCGCGAGCGCCATCTTGACGTCGACGAATGGCAGGGTGCGCACGAGGTCCCGGTCGCCCGTGCGGCTGATCGTCGAAACCTCCATGCGCCGGCGATCGGTCACGGCCGGGATGGCCAGCGGCATCACCACGCGTTCCGCCTTGGCGCCCTGCTGCTCGGCGCTACGGTCCATCTCGGCAAGCGCCAGGATCTCCGCGGGCGTCGCCAGCTGTTCGCGCCCGTCGAGGGCGGCAAACAGGGCGACACCCATCAGGACGCAGGAGGTCAGGCCGGTCAGGAAGGTGCCCGACAGCCATCGCGCCGACACTTCCCGCCGGTCGGGCGGGCCGCCGCGCTCGTCGGTCACGAGCGGCGGTTCGTCGCCGAGAATGGAGAATGCGTCCAGCGCGGTCTTCATGGTGAAGCCGGTCATCCCCTCTTGTGTTCGCCGGTTTGCGTCGATTCAGACCGACATTTGCCTGCCGCCCGGACGCAAGTCAATCAAACGGACGCCCGAATGGCGTGGCGCATCGCATGCATGTATTCAGGCCTTCGCGGCATTAGTTCGCAAATCCGGCCCGAATGTGGCGCACCGCCGCCCTTCCCTGCCTGCGCACGGCGCGGAGCATGGTCTTTTTTCACCCGTCACAAAAATTTCAAAAAACGCGCGGGCGGCTGTTGACATGGTTATGTTGAGGGGCCTATATGCCGGTCATCACGAGGGCGGTGCGCCGCAGGCGGCGCTAGTTTTCGCTCTGGTGATTTTTCTTTTGGGAGCCGCGCGAGCGACACTCGATGGCCGGGAGGGTGACTTTCCGGGAGGTCCGGGCGACTGGGCTGAAGGTCTTTGTGGCCTTTGATCTTTGACAATTTGATAGGAAGAAAGAGAAGCGTGGTCGGCGGGGTTATGCCGTAACCGTTTCGGGGCCCTTATGGGTTTTGGAATGGTGTTTTGGAGACCTTGGCGGTTACGTTTGTCTAGAGAAGTTACGCTTGAGCGTTCCGGGAGACTGGATTGCTTGAGGTGTGATGTTCTCGTCGATTCGAGCGTGACCCGGTAATTTGGTCAGTGATGTCCAATTTATCGAACATAGCCAATATCAGATCTCTTGAACTTGAGAGTTTGATCCTGGCTCAGAACGAACGCTGGCGGCAGGCTTAACACATGCAAGTCGAACGCCCCTTCGGGGGAGTGGCAGACGGGTGAGTAACGCGTGGGAATCTACCTGGCTCTACGGAATAATTCAGGGAAACTTGGACTAATACCGTATACGTCCTTCGGGAGAAAGATTTATCGGAGTTGGATGAGCCCGCGTTGGATTAGCTAGTTGGTGGGGTAAAGGCCTACCAAGGCGACGATCCATAGCTGGTCTGAGAGGATGATCAGCCACACTGGGACTGAGACACGGCCCAGACTCCTACGGGAGGCAGCAGTGGGGAATATTGGAC
>JBNLDE010000057.1:0-2065 GCA_050304175.1 Zhengella sp.
ACACTGACCTCGCGCACCAGGCGGATGCCGGCGATCAGCTGTTCCAGTTCCTGCAGGTAATCATCGAGCAGCGCGGGACCGTCGAGCTCCAGCTCACTGGCGAGGTCGTAATGGCGTTGCCGGATTTCGGCGAGGCCATCCGTCGGGCCGCCCGATGCCGCCGATTCGAGCAGCGCGGCCAGCGCGTTGGACACGCCCTGCAACGCCGAGTGCACGACGACCGGTTTGAGGCCGTCCGCGAGCCTGTTGCGCACGAGCTGCGCGATGGTTTCCCAGCAGGCGCCCGACGAGACGCTCGTGCCGCCGAATTTCATTACGACCCGGTCCGAGGCTGCGATCTCGGGTGATGCTCCCAGGGCGCTGCTGGCTTCGAACCCTGCTTCTGTAATCATGCTACTGCCATACCCCGTCTTTCACCGGGACAAAAAAAACCCGCCAGGATGTCCTCGCGGGCTCGTTGACAGCGTCCGGACTTTATCGTTAGCCGGTACTTCTGCCATTGGCGCCCGCGCACCTCTGGCGCGCCATTTGTTTTATGAGTTCTTGCGCATTCACATAGGGAACGCGTCGGCACTTTACGCGGGCGTCGGAAAAAACCATCGGCGAAGTACAGCGGACCGCGCACCAAAGGTCAAGTAGACCAAGGTCAGGATTCCCATTCCGGCGGCAGCGTAACTGCACCGCGCGATGCCGACGTTACCTCGGCGCGGTATTTTGCAAGGGCTCCGCGACGCACCGCTGAGGGCGGACGCTGCCAGCGGTCCCGCCGCCGGGCCATTTCCGCATCGTCGATGGCGGCGTTTATCTGCTTGGTTTGCGCATCGATCACGATGGTATCGCCGTCCTCGATGAGCGCGATGGGCCCGCCCATGGCGGCTTCCGGCGCGATATGCCCGACCACGAAGCCGTGGCTGCCGCCCGAGAACCGGCCGTCCGTGATCAGCGCGACGTCGGCACCGAGACCTTTACCCATGATCGCCGACGTGGGCGACAGCATCTCGCGCATCCCCGGCCCGCCTTTCGGTCCCTCGTAGCGGATGACGATGACGTCACCGGCCTTGATCGAGTTGTCCAGAATGGCCTGCAGGGCCTCCTCTTCGGCGTGGAAGACGCGCGCCCTGCCCTCGAAGCGGAGTCCTTCCTTGCCGCTGATCTTTGCAACGGCGCCCTCGGGGGCCAGGTTGCCGTAAAGAATCGCGAGATGGCTGTCCGGCTTGATGGGCTTGTCGAAATCGCGAACGATATCCTGCCCCTCAGGGTAATCTTCGACGTCCGCGAGGTTCTCGGCGAGCGTCTTGCCCGTCACCGTCAGGCAGTCGCCATGCAGGAGCCCGCGGTCCAGCAGCCGTTTCATCAGGGGCTGGATCCCGCCGATCTCGATCAGTTCCGCCATCAGGTAACGGCCGCTGGGCTTCACATCGGCCAGCACCGGGACCCTGGCGCCGATGCGGGTGAAGTCGTCGAGCCCGAGTTCCACGCCGGCCTCGTGCGCCATTGCGATGAGGTGCAACACCGCATTCGTCGATCCGCCCAGGGCGATGACGACCGTAATCGCGTTCTCGAAGGCCTCCCGGGTCATGATATCGAGCGGCTTGATGTCGTTCCTGATCAACGCCATCACCGCTTCGCCGGCACGCCGGCAGTCTTCCTTTTTCTGGTCGGAGACCGCCTCCTGGGCCGAACTGTTGGCGAGGCTCATGCCGAGGGCTTCGATCGCCGAGGCCATCGTGTTCGCCGTGTACATCCCGCCGCAGGCACCCGGACCGGGAATGGCGGTTTGTTCGACCTCGAGCAACTCCGCATCGCTGATCTTGCCGCCCGACAACGCGCCGACGGCCTCGAAGACGGAGACGATGTCGCGGCGCTCCTTGCCGGGCCGAATCGTGCCGCCGTAAACGAAAACCGCCGGCCGATTCAGCCGCGCCATGGCCATGACGCAGGCCGGCATGTTCTTGTCGCAACCGCCGATGGCGACGAGGCCGTCGAAGCCCTCGGCAGCGGTCACGGCTTCGATGGAATCCGCAATGATCTCGCGGGACACGAGCGAGTAGCGCATGCCCGGGGT
>JBNLDE010000058.1:0-1892 GCA_050304175.1 Zhengella sp.
CTTCGCGATCTCCAACCTCGGCATGTTCGGGATCGACAATTTCGACGCGGTCATTAACCCGCCGCATGGTTCGATCCTTGCGGTCGGCGCTGGCGTGAAGAAGCCGGTCGTGAAGGACGACGGCACGCTCGGCGTTGCCACCGTCATGTCAACCACGCTCTCGGTCGATCACCGGGTCATTGACGGCGCGCTCGGAGCAGAGTTTCTTGGCGCAATCAAGGAAAACCTCGAAAACCCGGTGGCAATGCTCGCATGAAATACCTCTTGATACTCTCCGCCCTCGCATTGCTGGCCGCCTGTGGCGACAAGGACAGCCGCAAGGGGTCCGCGACCTATACCTGCCCGAACGGCCCCGATCTGGCCGTCTTATATACGGACGAAGGTGTGCGGCTCTACATGCCGGGCGGTCGCATCGAGGATTTGCAGCCGACGGATCGCGAAAATGTCTTCGCCAAACCCGGCATCGTGTGGGATGCCGTCGGTTTTCGAACCGGGCGGCTGACCGATGGTGAGATGAGCTATCAATGCGACCAGATGGCAGGCTAGTCGGGTGCCGGACGAAACCTATCTGCTGACCGCCGAAGAGATTGCGGCGATGGAAGGTCTCTCCAAAGCCCATTTCCTCAACGACAACGCCCGGCGCATCAACAAGTCGCTCGGCGACGCCACCGGGCTGACCGGCCTCGGCATTCATCTGATCGAGGTCGAACCGGGGTGCGAGACGACGGAATTCCACCTGCACCATTTCGAGGATGAAGCGGTCTACATTCTGGAAGGGACGGCCACGGCGGAAATCGGCGACAAGAGCTTCCCGGTCAAGCCGGGCGATTTCATCGGCTATCGCAAGGGCGGCCTCGCCCACGCGATCGTCAATACCGGCGATACGGTCTTGCGCTGCCTGGTGATGGGGGAACGCCTTGCGCAGGATGTCGGCGACTATCCAAGGAAAGGGAAGCGCGTCTATCGCAACGCCGGTTTGCCCTGGGATCTGGTCGACCACGACGCGCTCACTCATCCCCAGGCCGGTGCCAAGAAATAGCGGTTTAACGCAATCCACATCTTTTTCGCGCAAACGACGTCCGTTCAGGGAATCGAGCCCGACCGGAGGTTATTCATGCGTGATGAGGTTTATCATCTATCGTCCGACGACATTGAAAATATGCGCGGGAAGGAACGGACGCATTTTCTCAATGAACATGCGCGGCGGTCGGAGAAGTCGCTCGGCGGGGCGACCGGTCTGGCCGAGATAGACTTCTGCATCGTCGAGATTGAGCCGGGCGACGAGACGACCGAACACCACAAGCACTATCACTAGGAAGAGTGCCTTTACATTCTGGAAGGGACCGGAACCGCGCGCATCGGCGCCGAATGCCGCGAAGTGCGCAAGGGCGACTTCGTTGGATTTCGCAAAGGCGGGCTGGCCCACAGCCTGAAGAACACCGGCGACACGACCATGCGTTGCATCACCGTCAGCCAGCGCAAAAACCACGACGTCTCCGATTACCCCCGGATGGGCAAACGTCTCTATCGCAACAAGGACCTGACCTGGAACCTGGTCGATATCAGCGTGATCGACCGGCCCTTTGGTGCCAAGACCTGAGCGATCTTACAACTGGTGGCTCGGCGTCGATTGCGACAGCGCGATCTCGTCCTCGGTCATGTCTTCGGCGATACCTTCGAACAAGGGCGTCGACAGATATCGCTCACCGGTATCCGGCAGCATGACCAGAATGACGGAGCCGTCCGGTGCGCCTTCGGCCACTTTCATGGCGGTCGCGAAAGTCGATCCGCCGGAGATGCCGGTGAAGATCCCCTCTTCTGCCGTCAACCGCTTCGACCAGGCGATGCCGTCCGGCCCCGCGATCGGCAAAAGCTCGTCGTAATAGGAATTG
>JBNLDE010000059.1:0-15669 GCA_050304175.1 Zhengella sp.
ATAACTTATACGAACTAACTAATTTATCCTTGAATAGCTACTCCACATATAAATGGTTTATTTATACTATAAATATCAGTAGTTTGAACAATTCCTCATGATTCCTAGAGACTTAGATGATTAAGATAATTCTAATATAAATAACTATTTGCCATTTTACACACTAAAACATGCATATATTTAAGCTCTTGAAATTTTAGAACGGGACCTTATCATTTTTAGTATCATGTCGCACCTCCCCTGCCCCTGGGGCGACGACAGATAGAACGATAAGCACGCTCATTTGGGGGCAACAGAAATGCCAAATCGCATCGCACATATAGACCAGGCGGCGGCTTACCTTTCTGCCTTGGCCAATGCCAAACGTATTCGGATCCTCGAAATCCTGATGAACGGCGAACGGTCCGTCAGCGTCTTGGCGGAAATGGTCGATCTCAGCCAATCCGCATTGTCGCAGCACCTCTCGAAACTGCGCGCACAGGAACTGGTCAAGACCCGTCGCGACGGCCAAACAATTTTCTATTCGGTCAATGGCCGCTCCGCCTCCGAAGTGCTGGACATCCTATCCAAGCTGGAGTCGGATGACGCATCGGGGGGCTGAATCAGTACGAGTCATTTCGACTTGACCTTCCGGTTGCTGGAAGCCCGATATGTGCGCTGTTCACAATTCGCGCAAACGGGGTTGGCATGGAAACTTTGCTGAAAATTGACGGTATGAAATGCGATGGCTGTGTGGCCGCTGTCGAGAAATCCTTGAAGGCGCAGCCGGCGGTTCAAAAGGTTGCGGTTGATCTGAAGGCGGGCTCGGCGGCGGTGACCCATGAAAATGGAGACGTCGCAGCTTTCATCGTCGCAATCGAGGATGCCGGGTTCGACGCCGCCGTCGCTCCGAACGGCTGAGCTAGGCTGGCGCATTTCATGAACAAACCGCTCAATCATGCCGAGTTCGACATTACGGGCATGACCTGCGCCGCCTGTTCCGCGCGGGTCGAGAAGGTGCTGTCTCGCCAGCCGGGCGTCACGATTGCCAATGTCAATCTCGCCCTTGAGCGCGCTTCGGTTGAATTCGACGATACGGCGACGCCGAAAGCCTTGGCATCGGCGATAGAACGTGCGGGCTATGGCGCGATCGAGCGGACCGACAGCCTCGCAAGGCAGCGCGAGTCCGATCAGAAACTGGCCGCGAAACGCCGCGCGGAGGAACGCGAGACGCTGTTTCGCGTTTCAATATCAGCGCTCCTGTCGATCCCGTTGCTGATTGCAACCGCGCCGATGATGCTGGGCGCGGGGCCGGCTCTGATCTCGCCCTGGCTTCAGGCCCTACTTGCTGCCGGCGTCATGCTGGTCTCGGGATCGCGCTTTTACCGTGAGGCTTTCGCCGCGCTGCGGACCGGCGGCTCCAACATGGCTGTCCTGGTCTCGCTGGGCACCACAGTCGCATTTGTCTGGTCGATCTGGCAGGTGATCTCGGGCGGCGGCCATACCTATTTTGAAGCGGCGGCTGTGGTGCTGACCCTTGTCATGCTCGGCAAGTATCTCGAGGCGCGGGCCCGCCAGGGCACAACCGCGGCACTGGCCGCCCTTGGCCGATTGCAGCCGCGCACGGCCGAGCGGATCGATCCCGACGGACCGCGATCCGTACTTGCCGAAGAACTCGCACCGGGAGACCTCGTGCTGGTACGTCCGGGCAAACAGGTTCCCTGCGACGGCGTTATCGTCGAGGGTGCATCGACGCTTGATGAGGCATTGATCACCGGAGAAAGCGTGCCGGTCGAGCGCGGTATCGACGAACCGGTCATCACAGGCACGGTCAACGGCGCCGGTGTTTTGAAGATCCGCGTCACGGCAGTCGGCGCCGATACCAGGCTTGCCAAGATGGCGCGCCTGGTCGAGGAAGCCCAGCGCGGCAACGCGCCGATCCAGCGCCTCGTCGACCGCGTTTCCGCGATTTTCGTACCCATTATCCTGGTGATAGCGCTTGCCACCTTTGCTGGCTGGTGGCTGGCGGCTGGCGATCTTGACCAGGCGTTGGTCGCCGCCGTGTCCGTTCTTGTTATCGCATGTCCCTGCGCGCTTGGCCTCGCAACGCCCACCGCATTGGCTGCGGGAACGGGATCGGCGGCGCGCGCAGGCATTCTGATCCGCGATATCGAAACGCTGGAGACCGCGGGCCGTGTCCATTCGGTCGCATTCGACAAGACCGGGACACTCACATTCGGCCGGCCGATGGTCAGCGCGCACAAGGCGGTGGAAACTACAGACGATAACCTGATCTCGCTGGCCGCTTCCCTGGAAGCGGAAAGCGAGCATCCGTTGGCCGCTGCACTGGTGGAGAAGGCGAAAACCGGAAACCTGCCTCTGTCGAAGGCCGATGGCGTCACCGCGATTCCAGGACAGGGCCTGGTCGGCACCGTAAACGGCAAACGCGTTGCCGTCGGCAAGGCACATTTGATCGAAGCGGAAGGCGTCGATCCGGCTCGCATCGCAAAGGTGATCGAAGGCCTCGATGCGGCGGGCAGCATAGCGGCTGTCGCCGTCGATGGCAGCTTTGCCGGCGTCATCGCGTTTTCGGACACCATGCGCCCCGAAGCGCCTGCTGCCTTGGAATCGCTGAAGGCGCGCGGTCTCAATTCGATCATGTTGACCGGAGACGGTGAGGTCGCGGCGCGCGCCATCGCCGGACAGGCCGGGATCGACGACCTGCGGTTTGGGCTCCTGCCGGAAGACAAGGTCGCGGCGGTGCGCGAACTGGCCGGCTCCGGCGAAGGAGGCGTCGCTTTTGTCGGCGATGGTCTCAACGACGGCCCCGCGCTCGCCGCTTCAACTCTCGGCATAGCGCTTTCGTCGGGCACCGATGTCGCGCGCGAGGCCGCCGCGATCACGCTCATGCGGCCGGACCTTCGTCTCGTTCCCGCGGCGCTTGCCATCGCGGGCAAGACAAGGCGAACCATCACCCAGAACCTGGTCTGGGCCTTCATCTACAACGTGATTGGTATTCCTCTAGCGGCTTTCGGCATTCTCTCGCCGGTCTTCGCCGGCGCGGCGATGGCGTTTTCGTCCGTCTCGGTGGTCTCCAATTCGGCCTTGCTCGCGCGCTGGAAACCGCGCATTGAGGACCGCACGACGGCAGGCTGAAACGAACGGAATGGCCACCGCCGGAAACCCGGAACACGCATGCCCCGCATCGAGCACATCGACGACACCGGCGACCCGCGCATCGCTGCCTATCGCGATATCCGCGAACGCGATCTTGCCGGACGGCACGGCCTGTTCATCGCCGAGGGCAAGGTTGTCCTCAATATGCTGTTTTCAACGCGGCGCCATGAGGTCAGTTCGGCCCTGATCCTCGACAGCCGGCTGGATGGCATGGCCGGGGTGCTGGCCGCCGCTCCGCCCGACATGCCGGTCTATGTCGTCGAGCGCGCCGTAATGGACGCGATCGCCGGCTTCCCCGTTCACCGGGGTATCCTGGCCGCCGCCAGGCGTCCGGCCAACCCGGACCCGTTGAGCCTGATGCCGCCGGCCGACGCGCCGTCGCTGGTCGTCGGCCTCGTCGGCATCTCCAACCACGACAATGTCGGCGGCATATTCCGCAACGCGGCGGCATTCGGCGCCGATGCGGTACTGCTAGATCCAACCTGTTGCGACCCTTACTACCGCAAGGCGATCCGCGTCTCGGTCGGAGGTGTGTTCAAGGTACCCCACGCCGTGACCGGCTCTCATGGCGAGATGACCGATCTGCTGCAGCGTAGCGGACATACCGTATTCGCGCTCACCCCGTCGGCCTCGGCGCGTGAACTCGCAGCGATCAATCCGCCGCGCCGTACAGCGCTGTTGTTGGGTACCGAGGGCGAAGGGCTGCCGGCGGAACTCCTGGACGCACTGACAACTGTGCGGATTGCCATGCGCAGCGATTTCGACAGTCTCAACGTTGCCGCCGCGTCGGCGGTCGCGTTGCACCATTTCCAGCATAATGGCTGAAGCGGAATCCGCCAGTCATTCCACCCGGGCGGCCGCAGCTTTCTGCAGCGCGCGGACACGCGACGCCAGGCTGGCCCCTTCGCCGTTTCCGCCCGCACCGGAGTCCCGGCGATCTGCACTTTGCAGGATCCCTGCGATCGGAGAATCCGGACCTTCGAGCGCAGCGGTCATGGCCACCACTTCGGCGGCCAGATCGTTGATCTGCTCGCGCAGCAGTGCGTTTTCCTGTTTCTGGTCCTGCCAGTCTTCGCTGGTGCTGCGCGCCATGCCCGCAGTCGCCTCGCGCAACGCGGCGTTGTCCTTCTTCAGCGCCTTGACTTCGCTCTCCAGGCGCGCGCGCTCTTCCCTCAGGCTCGCGATCGCCTTTTCCACTTCGCCGTCCTTCGACTGGGCCAACAGATTGGTCATCTGCAGCGACATGTCGGCCAGGCGCGCTTCTAGTTTGACCTTCTCTTGCTCGGCTCCGCTGATCTGACGCGTCATCGCTTCTGATTCGCTGCGGATGTCCTTGATTTCGGAGCGCAGCCGGACCAGTTCCTTGTCGCGGCGCTCGAGCTTGTCCTCCCGGTCGGTCAGCGAGGCGGTCAAGCGCTCGAGTTTCTTCTCCGTATCCTTCAGCTTTTTCGCCATGGCGTCGCGCTCCACGCGCAGGCTCCGTTCGGCGGCGGCACGCTCGCGCACTTCCTTTTCATTCTCGCGCCGCGCAAGCCGCAGCGCCTCGAGATCGTCGGACAGTTTTTCAATTTGTGTGTCGCGCGACACAAGCTCGATCTGCCGGTTGCTCGACGCCACCGACAATTCGTCGTTCGCCTGGTTCAGGCGTTCAATTTCCGCCGCCCGCTCTTCCAGCCGGATCTCGGCTCCGGCAAGCGCCTCCGAGACCTGTTCGAGTTGCTCCTCGCGCCCGGCAAGCTCCTTGCGCAATATCGCCGCCTGGGACTCCAGTTCGGACACGGCCAGAGTCAGTTCGTCCCGCGTTTCGCCCAGGTGCTTCAGCTCCTGCTGGTTGCGGTTGATTTCCGCAACCTGGGTCGCCGCCTTGTCGCGGAAACTCTTGATGCTCATCTCCAGTCGCCGCGTCGACATCGCGAATTCGGCGCGCATCCGGTCCTTGTCGGCCTGGATCTCGTTGATGGTGAGCGGCACCGAAGCCTCGATGCGCTTGCGGGTCAGCACGCTCGCCCGTCGCCAGACCGCCGGAGCGACCATTAGCGCGAGGAAGGCTGCACACAAAAAGCCGAGCGCGAACAGCAGGATGGACTGGACCAAGGCAGGAATTCCCGGTTTTCGATACGCGTGGACGGGGCACGAACGCTCCCGCGGAACCAATACCTTATTGTGTCAGGTCGGCACAGAGCAAATTCTCCAGCCGCGACAAGTAATCAACCAAGTCATTCTATAGGTTGCTTCTGAAGGACAGGCAGGAGGAAAATCCGGGAAGCGGAATCCCAGACCTGCCCGAACGGCCCACCGCCGCACCTTCGGAAACGGCCCCTTCCCATGCAATTCCCGTAACGAATGATATAAATATATTGATCTGTTTTCCGGTCGCGCCGGAAACGGATCGCGTGCCCCACGCCTCCAGCTGAGAGGCCGACAATGGATGAGGCTTGTTCCCGGCCTGATCAAATCTTCCTGACGGCGCCTGGTCTAGGCGAACGTGAACGGGTGCGCGAAGTCGCCAATTGTCTCTCCAGGGCATTCTCGTCGGGTTTGTGGGAGACATCTCCCATGCCTCTTGGTCCGCCGGAGGACTCCAACAGTGCCCTCGGGATTATCGACGGCCTCGGGTCAAGTCCCGTTTTTTGACCGCACACGCAGCTCCTCTCGATCAGGCGACCGCCGGCAGAATCCTCGGGTGCGTAGTCGGCACCATTATGGACGACGAGGTGATTGACCGGTACCGGCTCGCCTCGTTTCATGCCAAGTCGGGCGACGGATTGCTGGCGTTCATCGGGATCGTGCCGGAGGCGCAGCGTACCCGAATCGTCGCCGGCGACGGCGAATCCGCGAAGGTCGCGGGCGCTTCGGAGCAGCAAACCGCAACCAGCCTGGCGCGACACCTTTTTGCATCGTGGCTGGCAATGGAGCATCTCGGCGAATGCCGGAATATCTTTGTCAGGACCAGAAGGAAAATTGCCCCCGTTCTGCATCTCTGCGACAAGTTTGAATTCTCCTATCGCGGAAGCGTCGAATTGCAGTTCCGCGGAAACGTGCAGGAGCGCCTTGTGTTTTGCCGCAAAGGCAGCCTGCCGGTTTCGAAACCGACAGGCGCGGCTCCAAATCCCCGCCACCGGAAAATTCCGTGAACCCGAAACTCGTCTACATGCGCAATTTCGGGCGGATCGTCATGACCGCGCGGGACCGGATCATCTTTGCGGCCGCAGCGGACGAAACCTTGATCCATCCAACCGGCGACCCGGAATCGTGGTCGGCGCTGCTTCAACGTCTCGCGGCTCCCGCGACGGGCGCATCGCTGCGCGCACGCGGCGCTTTGCCCGAGGACTTGAGTGGGGAGTTGTTCGATCGCCTTGTCGAAACGGGCCATCTGTTGGCCGCGCAACAGCCTGAAACCCTGCTCGCCGACTATCGCCGGCGCCTGTCAAGCGCCCCCAGCTTTTACCTGGAATCCGATGCGGCTGCCTGCAGGCATCTGCTTGTCGGATGCAGCGGCAGCGTGGTTTCCGGCTTGATGGCGCAGACCCTGCTGAGCCTGTCCTATACCGGTTTCCAGGAACAGCTCGATGTCATACTGACCGAGACGGCGCGCCGCTTCCTGACCCGCGAGCTCCTGGAATCCTATGGTATCCGTTGCTGGTCCGACGGGTTTGAACAGCAGGACGGTATCCGGGTTCCGCATGTGGCATTGGCGCGCGCGGCGGATATCATCCTGGTCATTCCGGCGACCGGGGATGCGATCAACCGGATCGCGCATTCCTCCTGCTCCGACCTTCTCTCTCTTTGTATCGCGGCAAGTGATGCGCCGGTGGTTCTGGTGCCGGCAATGAACACGACGATGTGGAACAATCCGGGTATCCAGAGAAACCTGCGGACGCTTCGCGACGACCGGCGCTACATCGTCGAGCCGGCCACCATATTCGGGGCGGCCGACTTCGGGCGCGATGCGCAACCGATGTATGGAGGGCACGGCTCGCTTTGGGCCGGACCGGTTTCCCTGATCCAGGCCATGCGCACGGTCCTTGGGACGTCCCGGCCGTTGCGCGCCGCCACTCCGGCTTAGAACGGGTTCCAGGTCGGGCGTTTTCTCAGTTTCAGATAACCGACATTGAGCCCCAGACGCGCCCCCACGCCCGTCTTCACCGGCACGAGCAGCACATCGCCGTATTTGAGCACGTGGAAACCGACACCGGCAACCACATAGGCCGAACCGGACACGCCGATGAAGCGGTGATAGAGAGAGTCGACGGTGTCGAGATTATAGACCAGCATCATCGTCCGCGAGCCTTGGCCTCCAAAGTCCCAACCGATCGACGGGCCTTGCCAGAATACCTTGTGATCTCCGGCGTTCTTGGTGAACAGCGTTCCCTCGCCATAGGTCAATCCGCCGATAAAGGCGCCCGAACCTTCCTCGCCGAGCACGTAACCGTTGGGCAGGCCGTATTGGGAGAAGATATGTTCGATGATGGTCGCCAGTTCTCCCGTCGTCGAGCCGAAGAAGCGGTGACCGGAATTGACGACCTCCTCGGCCGTGTAGGTGCTGGCCGCCTGCGCCTGGCGCACGGCAAATGTTCCGGACAAGATCACGGTAAGGGCTATAACGATGGCATGTGGGATTGTTTTGACCGCTCGTGTCGCTCGCATTTTTTTCTCCATTTGGGAGAGATTCCGGCGGTTCGCCGCACCGTTGGCGGCGAACCGTTATGGTTACCCGAATCTAACTCCGAATCCTTTTTCAATGCTTAAGAAATCCTGAAAAAATCGGGCGCCGGCGTGGCGCTTCCGTGGCTATTTGTGGCGTGCGAGTTTTCTTGCCCCCCATTGGGGTGCTGTGTATCGGTGTAAATCCTGTGGGAACATATGATTCGCGCTTGCGTCGTTGAACCGGTTGCCGCGCGAAATGAATGCCGACCAAGGGGAGTTCTTTTAATGGCCGACATATTCACACTCTCAGCGCCGGAGCTCGGCGCCCTCCTGTGCAGCCGGGTTTGCCACGACATCATCTCGCCGGTAGGCGCAATCAATAACGGGCTGGAACTCCTTGACGAGGGCGGCGCTGACGAAGACGCCATGAACCTAATCCGGGCCAGCGCCCGCAACGCATCGGCCAGACTGCAATATGCCCGCATCGCGTTCGGCGCGGCCGGATCGGCGGGAATGCAGATCGACACGGGCGATGCCCAGGCAGTCGCATTGGCGCACTTCGCCAACGAAAAGCCTGAACTGGAATGGATCGGCGAGCGCGCCCTGTTGCCAAAGAACAAGGTCAAACTGCTGCTCAATCTGTTGCTGATTGCCAACGCCGCCATTCCGCGCGGCGGCAAGATCACGGTACGCCTCGAAGACCTGCAAAATGAGCCGCGCTTCGTGCTCACCGCGACCGGAAAGATGGTTCGTGTCCCAGCCAAGTTCCTCGAACTGCATGGGGGGAACATTCCCGAGGAACCAATCGATGCCCATGCGGTGCAGCCCTACTACACGCTGCTGCTCGCGCGCGAGGCGGGTATGGAGATCGGCATCCGGGCCAATGCCGACGAGGTTGAACTCACGGCCGCCTAGGTTCTTTCGCGGCCGGATTGGTCATTTTTGTTTAAAAAACAGCCGGCCGGTTTCGAACTTGTTTACCGAATCGGTCTAGGGTTGCAGATGCGCTGTCTGTAGGCGCTTGAATAATCTGTAACGGCGTACCGAAATGAAACGTCTTCTTATCATCGATGACTCGGCTGTTGTTCGAAAAGTCGCGGAAAGAATTCTGCAGGATCATGCGCTCGAAGTTGCCCACGCTGAAAGCGGCGTAACGGGCCTCGCCATGTGCCGCGAGTTCCGGCCCCAATACATCCTGCTGGATTCCACCCTGCCCGACCAAACGGTGACCGAATTCTTGGCCGCCATTCGCGAACGTTATGGCGATGCGATGCCGGCGACCATGGTCATGGTCAACGAGGTCGATATCGGGCCCATCATGAAGGCCAAACGGGCCGGCGCAGCAGGCTTTATTCTCAAGCCGTTCGATCGTGCCCACCTGATAAAAGCCTTTGCCGGGATCCTTGACGGCGAAGAGCAACACGGGGCAACCCACGCCGCCTGAACGCGGCTTCCGGCTCTTCACGGGGCAACATCAATACAGTTCGATTGCGCGTCCCAATAAAAAACCCGGCCAGGAGCCGGGTTATTTTTTATCGATCGAAGTCGCGGATCGGTCAGGCGCTGTCGCGCATTTCTTCCGGTTCGCGCAGGACGTAGCCGCGCCCCCACACCGTTTCGATATAGTTCTGGCCGCCCGAGGCGGTATCCAGCTTCTTGCGCAGCTTGCAGATGAACACGTCGATGATTTTCAGTTCCGGTTCATCCATGCCGCCGTAAAGGTGGTTGAGGAACATTTCTTTGGTCAGCGTCGTGCCCTTGCGCAGCGAGAGCAACTCGAGCATCTGGTATTCCTTGCCCGTCAGGTGCACGCGCTGGCCGCCGACCTCCACGGTCTTGGCGTCCAGGTTGACGATCAGATCGCCGGTCGTGATGACCGACTGGGCGTGCCCCTTGGAGCGGCGGACGATTGCATGAATGCGCGCAACCAGCTCGTCCTTGTGGAACGGTTTGGTCATGTAGTCGTCGGCGCCGAACCCGAGGCCGCGGACCTTGTCTTCAATGCCGGCCATGCCGGAAAGGATGAGGATCGGGGTTTTGACCTTCGAAAGCCGCAAGGTGCGGAGCACTTCGTATCCCGACATGTCGGGAAGGTTCAGGTCGAGAAGAATGATGTCGTAGTCGTAGAGTTTCCCGAGGTCGACCCCCTCTTCCCCGAGATCCGTGGTGTAAACGTTGAAGCTCTCCGATTTGAGCATCAACTCGATGCTCTGTGCGGTGGCGCCATCATCTTCAATTAGCAAAACGCGCATTTCGATCCCCTTTTCCGCAACCGAAAACAGGTCACCCCCGGATTTCCTGCGGAACAGACATTGTCTGAACCGAAGGCTGCCATGCAATGGTTAACAAATTCCGAATTTGCTTTGCAAGTTCCGTCCCGGAAGTTCAACACCATGGATCAAGCCATTGAAAAAATGGAATAATCCACATTTAGTATATAGAAATCGACCCTTAACAAATCCGGTTAAGCGATTCATAAGACTCGACTTGCTGCCTTTAACCAAAGCGACAGATTTTTTTTACCGCCCCTTAAGTTCCGGGCTCTATGATTAACAATGCCCGTAAACGAAAGGTTACCGGCGTGCATGGCAGGCCCGATTGGAGGCGAATCACTTCCCGCGGGCGTCTTTCGTTTTTGGGCCGGGTTCAGGCCCTGTGTATCGAGTTGTGGAGTATCGAGTAATGAAATCGCGCGAGAACCTCGTCCGTCTGAAGCAGTTCCAGGTCAACGAGAAGCGCCGCCAGCTGGCGCAGCTTGAAATGATGATCGCGGAATTCGAGCGCAAGGCCAATGAACTCGAGCTGCAGATCGCTGCCGAGGAGAAGAAGGCCGGCATCGAAGACATCAACCACTTCGCCTATCCGACTTTCGCCAAGGCTGCCCGGCAGCGGCGCGAAAACCTGCTGAACTCGCAAAACGACCTCATCGCCCAGAAGAAGGCCGCCGATTCGGCGCTCGCCGAGGCAGAGGCCGAACTGGGCAAGGCCGAACTTCTCGAAAACCGGGACATGAAGATGCGCGATTCGGGCGAAGGTCATCGCGCAATGATCGGCTAAGCCCCTTCCTGGGGATTCGCGCGCGGCACAACGGCCGCGCCTACTTCACGACATCGGCCCAGTCGGGGTGGCGCTTGGCTTGCGCCTTGAAGAACGGGCAGAGCGGAATGATCGTCCAGCCGCCCTTCCGAGCCGCGTCCACGGCATGGACTGCCAGCAATTCGCCGACACCTCTTCCGCGCAACGCATCCGGCACACCGGTGTGATCGATGATGATCCTTGTCGGCGACAGGCGGCTGTAGGTCATTTCCGCCTCGTGCCCTTCGACCTGCACAACATAGCGTCCGCCGCTCGTATGTGTCTGTTCGGTGATCTCCATCGCAGTCCAGATCCTCTTTCGCATGAAACGCCGCTGCCCGGTTTCTCGCTACCGGGTCCTTTGTGCCTTGGCTACGCGTCCCACTCGCCATATAGGGTTGGGCATGTCGATACGCACCCTGATCGCCCTGCTCCTGTTCGCGGCAACGTTCAGCTTCGCGCTCGGCATCACACTGCCGCTGATTCAGGTCGATAGGTTATGGCTGTTCAGCGACCAGCCCTCCCTGCTCGCCATGATCGCCGGCTTGTGGGCGGGTGAGGACAGGTTGCTTGCGGCGCTGGTTCTGTTGTTTTCCGTCCTCGCCCCGATCGCCAAGCTGCTGCTTTTGCATGTTGCCGCCGCCGAGCCGCGCTCGCGGGTACCGTCGTGGTTCCGGGCCATCGCGAATTGGTCGATGCTCGATGTCGTGCTTGTCGCGCTGGTGATTTTCGCGGCCAAGACCTCAGGTCTTGCGACCGCCGTGACCAAGCCGGGACTATGGTTTTTCGCCCTCTCGGTCGTCCTGACCGCCGGCGCTTCGGCCTTGCTTAAGCCGGCCGGCAAATGACGGTATAAAGGCCGGTGGCGAAACCTCGCCCCGGCCTGTCGTCTGCCCGGCTGGATCCGTTAGTGGCGGTATTGCTGGATCCGTGTCGTCCGCAGTCCGGCCAGGCCGTATTCGTCGATCGAGGACTGCCAGGACAGGAACTCTTCCACCGTCAGCTTGTAGCGGTGGCATGCTTCTTCGAGGCTGAGCAAACCGCCGCGCACGGCGGCGACAACTTCCGCCTTGCGCCGGATCACCCAGCGCCGCGTATTGGTCGGCGGAAGGTCGGCAATGGTCAGCGGACTGCCGTCGGGCCCGATAACATATTTTACGCGTGGTCTCGCCAGATCGGTCATTGTACTCTCTACACACACTCAAGGACCCAATCGATGCGACTCTACGCTGCCAACTTTAAGAAAGGCCTAAAGGGCAGGTAACAGGCTGGTAATGAAGCTGAATCGGTTGTTAGGTTTGGTTAATCCCCCCACCGCGTCCGCGCGACTGCAAAGAAGTGGCGCCTGGTGTGGCGGGCGGCGACCCCTTGACCTATATTGTCGTTGGTGGCAGCAGACGCCCAGATTGCAAACGGTGACGCAATGAACAGCCTCGATCTTCCGGGACGGCCCGAGGAGACCCGCGTGGTGGTGGCCATGTCGGGCGGTGTGGATTCGTCCGTCGTTGCCGGCCTGCTCAGGCATCAGGGCTACGACGTTGTCGGCGTGACCCTGCAGCTCTATGATCATGGCGCTGCGGCCCACCGCGCCGGCTCCTGTTGCGCCGGCCAGGACATCGACGACGCCCGCCGCGTGTCCGAAACGCTCGGCATCCCGCATTACGTCCTCGATTATGAGCGCCGATTCCGTGAAGCGGTGATCGATCCATTCGCCGAAAGCTACGCCGCCGGCGAAACGCCGATCCCGTGCGTCGCCTGCAACCAGACCGTCAAGTTCGCCGATCTGCTCGACACCGCACGCGAGCTCGGCGCCGATGCGCTGGCCACCGGCCACTATATTCGCAGCCGCGTGAACGGGCCGCACCGCGCGCTCTTTCGCCCGGTAGACAGCGACCGCGACCAGAGCTACTTCCTGTTCGCGACAACGCAGGACCAGATCGACTTCCTGCGCTTTCCGCTCGGCGACCTGCCCAAGCCGAAGGTGCGCGAGATCGCCGAGGAAATGGGTCTGTCGGTGGCCGCCAAGCACGACAGCCAGGACATCTGCTTCGTGCCGCAGGGCCGCTATTCCGACGTGATCGCCAAACTGAAGCCGGGCGCCGCTGAACCTGGCGACATCGTTCACATCGACGGCCGCGTGCTCGGACGTCACGAAGGCATCCTGCGCTACACGATCGGCCAGCGCCGCGGCATCGGCGTGGCGACCGGCGATCCGCTCTATGTTGTCCATCTCGACGCCGTGAACGCCCGCGTCGTGGTCGGCCCGCGCGAGGCGCTCGAAACCCATCGCCTGTATCTGCGCGACATGAACTGGCTCGGTGACATGCCGCTGGACGCGATCGACCCGGCCGGGTTTGAATGTTTCGCCAAGGTCCGCTCCACGCGGCCGCCGCGCCCGGCGATCCTTCATTATGCAAACGGTGTTGCAGCCGTTGAACTGCTTGACGGCGAAACCGGCGTTGCGCCGGGCCAGGCCTGCGCGCTCTACACCGACGACGGAAACGAGGCGCGCGTGCTCGGCGGCGGCTTCATCGAGCGCTCGGAACGAACCGCCGAAGCCGAGGCCATGCTGGCCCGCCTGCAGCACCTCCCAGCCTGAGGCTCCGCCGCCGGCTGCCAGGACGCCGCGTGAAGGTTCTCATTCTCACCTAGGGCTCGCGCGGCGACGTCCAGCCCTATCTCGCCCTCGCCTCGGGCTGGCGGAAGCCGGCCACGAAGTGACCCTGGCGACAAGCAAACGGTTCCGCGGTTTCATCGAAAGCCGCGGCCTGCGCTTCGGCCCGCCAAGCGATGACCTGCTTTCGCTCATCGACACCGATCTCGACCGCGAGATCATGGAGAACACGACCACGATTCTCGGCGCCGGTAGCGTACTGATCCTGCAAAAGCGGCTGCCCGGCGCCAACCTCGCCGCGGTGATCCGTCAGGTGTGATCAGACAAGCGGATCAAAGACAGCGCCGCGGCGCGGTCGCGTCAGTCATGAGAGACGGCGCCGGCGGTCAGGATTTTCAGCACGCTGACGGCCTCTTCGCCATTGGTGCGCGGATCCTCGCGCGTTTCGACGCAGTGGATGAAATGCTGCAACTCGCGGGTCAGCGGCATGCCGTCGGCCACCGGCTGGTAGCTCGGTTCATTGGTCGTGAAGGCCCACTGGCCCGAATCCTGCCACACGGCATGGCGGTAAATGGCGAGCTTGCGGTCCCAGCTTTCGACATCGTCGAACACCGCCATGGCGCGCGTGCCGACCACGGTCAGACGCCGCTCGCGATAGGGATTGAGCCTGGACGTGAACAGATGGCCGCGCACATTGCCGGCAAACCGCATGTGCAGATGCGCGAAGTCGCTGAGGTGATCGAGGATCGCCGCCCCTTCACCGCGCACGTCCAGCGGCTGTGACCCGGTGATCGCCAGGATCATCGACAGATCGTGCGGCGCGAGGTCCCACAATGCGTCGTTCTCGGTGTGGAACTTGCCGAGACCGAGCCGGTGCGAGTGGATGTACTTCACCTCGCCCAGTTCGCCTTCGTCGACCAGAACCTTGAGCTGCTCGAAAGCCGGATGGAAGCGCAACACGTGCCCGACCATGAAGACGCGGTCGTTGGCGCGCGCCGCGGCGACGGCCCGTTCGGCATCCGGCACGGACAGGGCGATCGGCTTTTCCACCAGCATGTCCTTGCCGGCTTCCGCGGCGCGTACCGCCATGTCGGCGTGGTACTGCGGCGGCAGGGCCATCACGATGGCGTCGATATCGCTGCGGGCAAACAGGTCGTCGGGCGCGATCGCCTCGCAATCGTTCTCGCTGGCGAACCCTTCGGCGCGCGCTGCATTTGCGTCCGAGACAGCCGTCAGCGCGCCCAGCCCCTTGAGCGTGCGGATATGATTGCTGCCCCAGTATCCGCAACCCAAAACTGCGATGCGCGGTGCCATCGATGACTTGTCCGAACCCTAAACGTGGAGACACATATCGGTCGGTAAGCTGGAACTCAACCCCGCTGTTGTCGCCGCATCGGCCACCCGGCCGATTTGGCCGTGGCGCGCGGCGTCCGGGAAGCTGCCAAGAATGCGCCAAATAGGCCACCGGCGCGCTTGACACGACCCGACCCCGGCACTTATATCCGCCCGTCCTTGCCACCGGCCCAGCCGGTTCGGCCCAGTGGGGCGGAGTAGCTCAGTTGGTTAGAGCAGAGGAATCATAATCCTTGTGTCGGGGGTTCAAATCCCTCCTCCGCTACCATTTTTCTTTAATGTTTTCAAATAGATACGGCAAATGGTGGTGCTTGATAGTGGCGTCCGATTTGCGCTGGGTGCCATTTTGGGCAACACGAGCGTGCGCTTGGATACGATAGCCTAACATCGAACTGAAAAGCTTGACATCGCCTATTGATGGCGCGCCGGAGGCTTCGACAAATCCGCGGCCTACTGCTATTCCTCGTTGATATCGCGGGCATGCCGGTAGCCGTGGCCTGGCAGATTTTCGCGAAAGGCGCTTCAAACGCTTGGACGTAAAGCCTCATCCAATCAGGCCCCTTTGGCTCTGATGCCGCTCGTCATGCCAAAGCCGGCGCTTTCGCTTTGGTGGCCTCGTGTCCGTCGTCAGGGATTTTGAGACAATTGGCGGCCTGAACTAGTGGAGGCTCTGGCCCATCAGGGTTTCAATTTAGGCTGCGGCTTTGCGATGTAGCAAGCGCCGCTGGCCGATGGTTTCGCGTTTAATCCTTTCTCGTTGTTTCAGGATAGTCTCGTCGCGTCCGAAGCTCCGCGAGGCGCTTCAGATACTCGAGGATCGCAAT